>JBIOVV010000077.1:0-2048 GCA_044867925.1 Solirubrobacterales bacterium
TGCCCACCCAGCTGTTCCGCAGCACCGGCATCCCGGTCTGCGTCTGGTTCTTCGCCAAGGACAAGACCGCAGGGCCGCGCGGCTCCGCCGACCGGACCGGCCAGGTGCTGTTCGTCGACGCCCGCGACCTCGGCTACATGGTCGACCGCGCCGAGCGCGCGCTGACCGACGAGGAGATCATCCGGATCGGCGACACCTTCCACGCCTGGCGAGGGTCACCCTCCGCCAACGTGAAAGGCCTGGAGTACGCCGACGTCCCCGGCTTCTGCCGGTCCGTGGCCCTGCCTGAGATCAAGGCCGCCGACTACGCGCTGACTCCGGGCCGGTACGTCGGCGCCGCCGAGGTCGAGGAGGACGGTGAGCCGGTCGAGGAGAAGATCGCCCGCCTCACCGAGGAGCTCCTGGCGGCCTTCGACGAGTCGGCGAGGTTGGAGAAGGTCGTGCGCGAGCAGCTGGAGCGGATCGATGGGTAGGGACACACGAACCGGGGGCAGGCGAGCGACCCAAGGCGTTATTGCGGGAAGATGCGCGCTGAGCGTGGGCCGATCGGCCCTCCCGCAGCCTGAGGGCTTCACATGGCGTGCGCTCACTGACCTCGCTCGTCTTGAGAGCGGACACACGCCGAGCCGCGCCAAGCCCGAGTACTGGTCAGGCGATGTTCCTTGGATCGGTATCAGGGACGCAACGGGAAACCATGGCCGGGTGATCGACTGGACAGCCGAATGTGTCACCCAGTCGGGCCTGGATCACTCGTCAGCTCGGCTACTCCCAGCTGGCACTGTCTGCCTGTCGCGCACCGCCTCAGTGGGGTTCGTAGTCGAGATGGGTCGCCCCATGGCCACGAGTCAGGACTTCGTGAACTGGGTCTGCGGCCCAGACCTGAACTCGCATTACCTTCGATACCTCTTGGTGTCCGAGCAGGAAAGCGTTCGACGCTTCGCGCAGGGCACGACCCACCAGACCATGTACTACCCGGAGGCGAAGGCACTGCAAGTGCTCGTGCCACCGAGGCGGATGCAAGATGCGGCTACTTCCGTGCTCTCGGCGCTCGACGACAAGATCGCCGCCAACCGCCGCGTCGTCGCAGCATTGAGTGACCTTGCGGCTGCGCACTGCGCGGCGAGTCTCGATGGGTCACAAGCGCCGCTCGCGAGGATCGCCGCTGTGACCATGGGAGCCTCACCACCCGGCGAGAGCTACAACGAGACAGGTGACGGTCTCCCCTTCTACCAGGGCGTTCGGGACTTCGGTGTCCGGTTTCCGCAAAGGCGGATCTGGACGAGCCGTCCGACGAGGCTGGCGAGCGCGGGAGACACCCTGCTGAGCGTGCGAGCGCCAGTCGGCAGCACCAACCGAGCGGTCGAAGACCTCTGCCTTGGACGCGGTGTTGCCGGGCTACGGTCGCGATCGGACAAGCCCATGACCTTGTTTCACCAGCTGCGCGCGCTTGGCGACGAGTGGGCGCCGTTTGAAGCAGTTGGAACGGTCTTCGGTGCCATCAACAAGGCGCAACTCAGTGACATCCCGGTTCCCACTGTGAACCCGGAGCGAGCCGAAGACGTGGAGCGGCGACTTGCTGCCCTCGAGAGCCGGATCGACGCCGCGCTTAGAGAGGACGCCCTCCTGGCCCGGACTCGAGACGAGCTCATCCCGCTGCTCATGTCCGGCAAGGTCCGCATCCAGGACACCGAGAAGATCGCCGAGGAGGTGCTCGATGCCCCCGCCTAACGGGTTCAGCGAGGCGCAGTGGGAGCAGATCGCCCTGGACGCGCTTGCAGAGCAGGAGTGGCGGCCGTTGCCCGGCACGGCGGTCGCGCCGGGCACCGAGGGCGGCAGAGCGGGGTGGGACGACCTGATCCTGCCGACGCGGATGCTGGCGGCGATGCGGCGGCTCAACCCGGGCGTGCCGGCGGAGTACCTGGAGCAGGCGCTCGCCGAGATCGCCTCGCCGAAGTCCCAGGACCCGATTGCGGAGAACTACCGGCTGCACGAGTTCTGCGTGAAGGGCTACCGGGGCGTCAGCTACACCGACGCCGACGGGGTCGAGC
>JBIOVV010000078.1:0-2381 GCA_044867925.1 Solirubrobacterales bacterium
GAGATCTACACGTATACCGACACTCTTTCCCTACACGACGCTCTTCCGATCTTCCGGAGACACCCGGCCCACCCTGATCCACCCATACAATCGAGGCGATGCCCTTCCCGAGCACCCGCCTGCGCAGGCTGCGCCGCACCGAGACCCTGCGCGGTCTGATCCGCGAGACCGATCTCTCGCCAGCGCACCTGATCCAGCCCGCTTTCGTGGTTGCCGGCGAGGGGGTACGCGAGGAGGTCGAGTCGATGCCCGGCATCGAACGCTTTTCGATCTCCGAGCTGGTCGCCGAGGCGACGGAGACCGCCGCCGCGGGGATCGGCGCCGTCCTCCTCTTCGGGGTTCCGGCGGACAAGGACGAGACCGGGTCGGGCGCTTACGACGAGGAGGGCGTCGTGCAGATGGCAGTGCGGGCGCTGAAGGAGGCGCACCCCGATCTAACCGTGATCACCGACGTCTGCCTCTGCGAGTACACGTCCCACGGCCACTGTGGCTTCGTCCGCGACGGCGAGGTGGACAACGACCTTACGATCGAGCTGCTGGCCAAAACTGCGATCTCCCATGCCGAGTCCGGCGCCGACGCGGTGGCGCCGAGCGACATGATGGACGGCCGGGTCGGCGCAATCCGCCACCAGCTCGACGAAGAGGGCCACGCTGGTGTGCCGATCGTCGCCTACAGCGCAAAGTACGCCTCGGCCTTCTACGGTCCCTTCCGCGACGCTGCCGAGTCGACGCCCGAGTTCGGCGACCGGCGCGGCTACCAGCTCGATCCCGCCAACGCCGCCGAGGCCGTGCGCGAGGCGAAGCTCGACCTCGAGGAGGGTGCCGACATGCTGATGGTCAAGCCGGCGACCCCCTACCTCGACGTCGTACGCAGGGTCAAGGAGGAGACCGGCGCCCCGGTCGCCGCCTACCATGTCTCCGGCGAGTACTCGATGCTGAAGGCCGCTGCCGCCAACGGCTGGATCGACGAGCGCGCCGCGGTGCTCGAGACCCTTACCTCGATCCGTCGGGCCGGCGCCGACGCGATCGTCACCTACTACGCAAAGGAGGCCGCGGCTTGGCTTCGGTGAAGCTCCCCCAGTCGAAGGCGCGCTCTCGTAAGGACGGCGCCGCGATCCCGCTCGACGAGACCGACAAACGGCTGATGAACCTGCTCCAGTCGAGCTTCCCGCTCGATCCCGAGCCGTTCGCCTTGCTCGCCTCTGAGGCCGAGCTGGAGCTCGATGACCTCCTCGCCCGCACCAGGAGGCTGCTGGACGAGCGGATCATCCGCGAGATCACCCCGATCTTCGACACGCGGGCGCTTGGCTACGAGTCGATGCTGGTCGCCGCCAAGGTCGACGCCGAGCACCCGCAGCGCGCCGCCGCCGCGGTCAACGCCCATCCCGGGGTCTCACACAATTACCTGCGCACCCACGACTTCAACCTCTGGTTCACGATCGCTGTCCCGCCCGATTCCGAGCTGGGCATGGACGGCACCCTGGAGGCGCTGATGCGCGAGACCGGCGCCGAGTCGATGCGCCAGCTGCCCACCTTGACCCTGTTCAAGATCAACATGAACCTGGAGATGGAGAAGGGGACCGATGCGCTTGCCACCGCCGTTGAGGCAGCCCCACCGCGCGAGCTGGAGCCGCAGCCCTACGACGACTGCGACATCGCCACGATCCGCGCCCTGCAGGGGCCGATGGAGGCCGTTGAGCGGCCCTACGACGCCGCCGCGTCCGAGCTGGGGATCTCGACCGAGGAGCTGCTTGAGCGGCTCGGCGCGATGGTCGATCGCAAGCTGCTGCGACGGGTCGCGGCGATTCTTTATCACCGCCGCGCCGGCTTCTCGGCTAATGGCATGGGGGTATGGAAGGTGCCCGAGGGGGAGATCATGGAGACGGGGCGGCGGATGGCCTCCTTTCGTGGCATCTCCCACTGCTACCAGCGACCCACCTACGAGGACTGGCCCTACAGCGTCTTCACCATGGCCCATGGCCGCTCCAAGCAGGAGTGCGACGCGATCCTCGACTCGATCGCGGAGGAGTGCGGGATGGGCCCCGATGATCGCGCCACCCTCTACTCCTCGACCGAGTACAAGAAGATTCGCCTGCACTACTTCACCGACGATTACGCGCGCTGGGAGTCCGAGCATTCCTAGCTCGGCTTCGCTGTACGAGCGGGCGCAGCGGGTCCTGCCGGGTGGCGTCAACTCGCCCGTGCGGGCGATGCGGCAGATCGGCCGCGACCCGATCTTCATCGAGCGCGGCGAAGGCTGCGAACTGATCGGCCGCGACGGCCAGCGCTACGTCGACTGGGTCGGTTCCTGGGGCCCGCTGATCCTTGGCCACGCCCACCCGTCCGTGATCGCCGCCGTGGCCGAGGCGGCAACGCGAGGG
>JBIOVV010000079.1:0-5181 GCA_044867925.1 Solirubrobacterales bacterium
CGTGGACACACGCGGCTTCGAGGTTCGCCGGCCCGATGCGGTGGCCACCGCATCGGGCCGGCGAACCTCGAAGCCGCGTGTGTCCACGTCGAGCAACGCGCTTGTCGGTTGCGGTCCCGGCCGGCGCCGCAGCACGACGAGCCGGCGGCCGTCTTCGCGCGTCTGCAGCTGTAGCAGGTAGTAGAAGCGCCTCGGCAGCCTGGTGAGCTGTGGCAGGTCGATGCAGACGGCCCGGCCGGCGACGGTATCGAGGGCGTGGACGAACGGCTCCTTGCCGCCGCCGTCGTAGAGCGTGTAGGCCCAGCGCCCGCCGGGGCTCGTCGCGCGGTAGAGCGGCAGGCCCTCCATGCGCTCCTCGGGCTCCTCGGGGTCGACGATCGGTTCGGGGAGGAGGCGGTCGCTCTTCACGTCGTAGGCGCGCACCTCGTAGTGGATGACGTAGGCCGGCTCGGTGAGGCTCGGCAAGTAGTGGATCAGGTAGATCGTCGAGCCGTCCGGCGAGATCGCGTCGAAGGCGTAGTGACCGGTGAGCTCGACCGAGCGGAACACGCTGGGCGGGCGCCGCTGTCCGGCTTGCAGGTGTCGCTGAGGACGCAGGTCGGTATCGAGGAGTGCCAGCCGCGTGGTCTTGGGCGGGTAGACAGGGCTGTCGAAGGCGAAGCGGCTCAGGACCAGCGTCTTGCCGTCGCCGGAAAGGCCTCCACCGCTGCCGTTGTAGTCGACCGCCGGCACGTCGTAATCGCCGCCGAGCTGCCACCAGCGCTCGACCCGGCCGTCGCGCCTGTCGATCCGCTCGACCACCGTGAGCTCGGGCGCGGTGTGGGTGGTGATGGCGACGTAGCGATACGGAGATCCGTCGACCGTGACGCCGTTCCGCGCGCCCATCTCGAGCCCCTTCGCCGTGGCGCTCGGCGCGGCAGCTCCGCAGCTCAGCAGGGCCAGCATCGCGACCAACAGCACCCTCTTCATCTTCTCCTCCTTTTGCGGGCTCACGCAATGAGTACGCGCGAAGGCACGGCAGAGGTCCCCTCGCGGTCGTCCGGCTCACGGCTGCCGCTGCGTACACTCGCCCGGTGTCCCGCCGCCAGCGCCTGACACTGGTCGCGACGATCCTCGGCTCGACCGTCGTCTTCCTCGACTCGACCGTGGTCAACGTGGCGCTGCCGGCGATCGCCGACGGGCTCGACGCGGGGCTGGCGGGGCAGCAGTGGGTGGTCGAGGCCTACATGCTCACCCTGGTCTCGCTGCTGCTCGTCGGTGGCTCGCTCGGCGACCAGTTCGGCCGGCGGCGGATGTTCGTCTTCGGGCTGATCGCCTTCGGCGCGACCTCGGCGCTCTGCGCGATCGCGCCCACGGTCGAGATCCTGATCGGCGCCCGGGCGCTGCAGGGGATCGCCGGGGCGCTGCTGGTGCCGGGATCGCTGGCGATCGTCGCCGCCACCTTCGAGGGCGCCGAGCGGGGCAAGGCGGTCGGCACCTGGACCGCCTGGACCGGGATCGCCACCGTGATCGGGCCGGCCGGAGGGGGCGCCCTGATCGGGCTGACCTCCTGGCGGGCGATCTTCTGGGTCAACCTGCCGCTGATCGCGGCGACCGTGGCGCTGACCATGCACTCGGTCGAAGAGAGCCGCGATCCCGACGCCTTCCGCGGCATCGACTGGACCGGCATCGCGCTCTCGGCCGCCGGTCTCGGCGGCCCGGTCTTCGCCCTGATCGAGCAGCCGACCCGGGGCTGGGGCGATCCGTTCGTCTGGGTTCCCTTCGTCGCCGGCATCGTCTGTTTCGTGCTCTTCGTCGGGCACGAGATGCGCGCCCGCCACCCGATGCTCGACCTGGGCTTGTTCAGGATCCGCAACTTCGCCGTCGCCAACCTGACCACGCTCTCGACCTACGCGGGCCTGATCGGCGGCCTCTTCTTCGTCGGCCTCTTCCTCCAGCAGGTCTCGGGCTACTCGCCGCTGGAGGCCGGTCTGGCGACCACCCCGATCTCGCTGATCCTCTTCTTCCTCTCGCCGCGCTGGGGCAAGCTGGCCTCCGGCACCGGTCCGCGCCTGCCGATGACGATCGGGCCGATCGTCGGCGGGATCGGCCTGCTGATGCTGTTGATGGTCAGTGCCGGCGGCGATTACGTGACCGAGGTGCTGCCGGGCATCCTCGTCTTCGGCCTCGGCCTCTCGGCAACCGTCGCGCCGCTGACCGCGACCGTGCTGGATTCGGTCTCCGAACGCCACGTCGGCATCGCCTCGGGGGTCAACAACGGCATCGCCCGCGTCGCCGGCCTGCTGGCGATCGCCGTGCTCGGCGCCGTGATCTCGGCCTACTTCGGCTCGACCCTCGATAGCAACCTCGGCGACCGCCCGCTCGGCCCCCGCGCCGAGCGAACCATCGTCGACGCCAAGGCCCAGCCGCTCGCCGTGCCCAAAACCGACAAGCTGCCCTCTGTCCAGGCCATCCGCGTGAGCACCGCCGCGGCCGACGCCTCCACCTCCGCCTTCCACCTCGGCATCGGCATCGCCGGCGTCCTGATGATCGTCGGCGGCATCGTCTCCGGCTTCGGGATAGAGAATCCCCGCCGAGCAATGGAAGCTGTGCCAAGCAGGGGCTCTGCCCAAGCCGGCGAGTGCGGCCACGGAGCCGACGCGGATTGCTCCGAAGCGCCAGACCTGGCCCCCGACCCCACCTAGCCCCCGGCCAGGTGCAACGCTTTGTGGCGGCCACCGGACCGCAACGCGTTGCAGCGACAGAGCCCATTGCAGGTGCAACGTTTTGCGGTTCTGGGAGAGCCATAAAGCGTTGCACCACTTGGGTGGGCTGCTGGTCTAGGCTGCCCGCTCCATGGCCAAGCCGATCGTCTTCTCAGGGATTCAGCCGACAGGACGCAAGCATCTCGGCAACTTCATCGGCGCGATCCGCCAATACGTCGAAGGCCAGGATCACGCCGACCCGGCGATCTTCTGCATCGTCGACCTGCACGCGATCTCGGTCGCCTACGACCCGGCCGAGCTGCGCGAGCGGCTCTACGACACGGCCGCGATCCTGCTTGCCGCCGGCCTCGATCCGGAGCGCTGCATCTTCTTCCGCCAGTCCGACGTGCGCGAGCACAGCGAGCTGACCTGGCTGCTCTCGGCGGTCACCTCGCACGGCGATCTCAACCGCATGACCCAGTTCAAGGACAAGTCGGCGAAGCAGGAGCTCGTCTCCGCGGCGCTCTTCTTCTACCCGGTGCTGATGGCGGCCGACGTGCTCGCTTACCGGGCGACCGAAGTGCCGGTCGGCGACGACCAGCGCCAGCACGTCGAGCTGATGCGCGAGATCGCCCGTCGCTTCAACGAGCGCTTCGGCGAGACCCTGGTCGTGCCCGAGATGCGCATCCCCGAGGTCGGGGCGCGGATCATGGATCTGCAGGAGCCCGAACGGAAGATGTCGACGACGGGCGGGACTGAGAACGGCACGGTCCTCGTCCTCGAAGAGCCGGCGGCGATCCGCAAGAAGTTCGGCAGCGCCGTCACCGACTCCGGCCGCGAGGTGCGCCGCGCGCCCGAGAAGGCCGGCATCACCAACCTGATCGACGTCTACGCAGTCGCTCGTGGCACCGACCCCGCCGCGGTCGAGCGCGAGTTCGAGGGGGCCGGCTACGGCGACTTCAAGCAGGCTGTGGCCGAGGCGGTCGTCGACTACCTCGCCCCGGTCCGCGAGCGCTACGCGGAACTGCGCCCGGACCAGGAGGCACTCGAGGCGATCCTCGCCGGCGGCGCCGAGAAGGCCCGCGCGATCGCCGCGCCGACCGTGGCCGACGTTCGCGAGCGCATGGGTTTCGGCCCCGCCTAGCTCGCCGTCGCTTCCGGGCGTTACGGTCTCACCGTGACCGTCGCCGAGCTGGATCTCGACCTCGACGTCTTCGCCGGTCCCTTCGACCTGCTGATGGCGGTCGTGCTGCGCGAGGAGGTGAGCCTGCTCGAGGTCGAGCTGGCCGAGGTCGTCGTCGCCTACGTCGAGCACCTCGAGCGCACCGAAGAGCTGGAGCTCGACGTCGCGACCGAGTTCCTCGTCCTGATCGCCTCGCTCCTGGAGCTGAAGTCGCGGTTGCTGCTGCCCGGCGACGAGGAGGGGCTCGAGGACGTCACCCCGGAGGAGGCGGTCGAGGAGCTGCTGGCGCGCCTGCTCGAGTACCGCCGCTATCGCGCCGCCGCTGAGGTTCTGGAGCAGCGCTTCGAGGCGGCTCGCGGCTACCTCTACCGCTCGGCGCCGCTGCCGCCGGAGCTGCGCAAGGTGGCGCTCGACGCGGCGACCGCGGTCTACGACCCGGAGCGGCTCGGCGCCGCCCTCGGCGACCTATTGACCGAGCCGCCGGAGCTGAACCTCGACCACATCCGCCCGACGGTCTCGCTGCAGAAGCGCCTCGTGGCCCTGCGCGACGCGCTGCGCAAGTACTCCAGCATCGACTTCGACGAGCAGTTCGGCGGAGAGGACCGTCTCACCCAGGCGGTCACCCTTTTCGCTCTGCTCGACATGTACCGCAAAGGCGAAGCGACCTGGGAGCAGGCCGAGCCCTTCGGCCCGATCGAGATCCGCAAGAAGGAGGCCCCCGCAGGTGAGTGACCTGACCCGCACGATCGAGGCGCTGCTCTTTCTCTCGCCGCAACCGGTCAACGCCCGCGACCTGGCGGAGGCCGCCGAGGCGACCGAGGGCCAGGTCGTCGAGGCGATCGAGCTTCTGCGCGAGGATCTCGCCGAGGGCAGGCGCGGCGTCGTCCTGCGCGAGGTCGGCGGCGGCTTCGCCCTCGCCAGCGATCCCGCCAGCGAGGCGGCGGCCCGCCGCCTGCTGGCCAAGCCGCGCACGCCGCCGCTGACCCAGGCGCAGGCGGAGACGCTGGCGATCGTCGCCTACCTGCAGCCGGTCACTCGGCCCGAGGTGGCACGTATCCGCGGCGTCACCTCCGAGTCGGCCGTGCAGACGCTGGCCGAGCGGGGCCTGATCGAGGAGTCGGGGCGCTCGCAGTTCGGCGCCGCGATCTTCAAGACGACGGAGCTGTTCGAGCGGCTCTTCGGGCTCGCCGGGCTCGATCAGCTGCCCGATCCGTCGCAGTTCGATCCGACGCCGGACGATGAGCGGGAGCTGCGGGAGAGACTCCTTAAGGCTGGGGAGCAGCGGTCAGAGCCATGAGGGTGGGCGGGACTGGG
>JBIOVV010000080.1:0-26134 GCA_044867925.1 Solirubrobacterales bacterium
CTCAAGCGCGGCTCCTGCCGCGCGTTTTGGGGAGGGCCACCCAGCCGCCTTCCCCCTATACCCCCTGCCCTAAGACTCTTCGTGCCAGGGCGTGAGAATTCTCGGACCGTCGGCCGTCACGGCGACGGTGAACTCGAAGTGGGCCGCCAAAGAGCCGTCCTGGGAATACACGGCCCAGCCGTCGTCGCCCATCCGCACCAGCGCCCCGCCGGCGTTGACCATCGGCTCGATCGCCAGCACCGTGCCGACCTCGAGCACCGGCCCCTTTCCCGGCGCGCCAAAGTTCGGCACCTGCGGGTCCTCGTGCATCTCGCGGCCGATCCCGTGGCCGACCAGGGTGCGGATGATCGAGAGGCCCTCGATCTCGACGGTTTTTTGGATCGCCGCCGAGACGTCGCCGAGCCTGTTGCCCGGCTGCATCTGCTCGACCCCGGCGAAGAGCGCGGCCTTGGTCACGTCGAGGAGCTTGCGCGCCTCCGGCTCGACCGGCCCGATCGGCAGCGTCATCGCCGCGTCGGCGACCCAGCCGTCCTTGACCACGCCGACGTCGAGCGAGAGCACGTCGCCGCGCTTGCACTCGTACTGCCCCGGGATGCCGTGCACGACCATCGAGTTGGGCGAGGCGCAGATCGATGCGGGGAACCCCCGGTAGCCCTTGAAGGCCGGCTCGGCCCCCTGCGAGCGGATCAGCTTCTCCGCCACCAGGTCCAGCTCCTTGGTCGTCACGCCCGGCCTCGCCTTGGAGGCGAGCATCTGCAGGCAGCGAACGAGGGTCTCACCGGCGGCCGCCATCTTGTCGACCTGCTCGGAGGTCTTGGGGATGATCATCTTGTACACGCTAGTGCCCTGTCCCCCGACGCCGGCACCGCTAGATGGCCTCGTCGGCCTCGAGGCGAAGCGTCGCCAGGGTGCGCTGGATCTCGTCGGCCACCGCGTCGGGCGCCGCGGCGCCGTCGATCTGCCGCAGCAGGCTCTGGCTGTCGTAGTGCTCGATCAGCGGCGCAGTCTTTTCGTGGTACTGCTCGAGGCGGTGGCGAATCACCTCCGGCTTGTCGTCGTCGCGGACGATCAGCTCACTGCCGTCGACGTCGCAGGTTCCCTCCTGCTTGGGTGGGTTGAACTCGACGTGGAAGACGTGCCCGTGCTCGACGCAGGTGCGGCGCCCGCCGAGCCGGCGCACGACCTCCTCGTCGCTGACGTCGATCAGCAGCACCGCCGTCAGCTCCCGGCCCAACTCCGCCAGCTTTGCCGCCAGCGCTTTGGCCTGCGGGGCCGTGCGCGGGAAGCCGTCGAGGATGAAACCGTCCGCCGCCTCGCTGGAATCGATCCGCTCGCCGATCATGCCGACGATCACGTCGTCGGGGACGAGGTCGCCGCGATCCATGTAGTCCTTCGCCGCCCGGCCCAACTCGGTTCCCTCACGAACCGCAGCGCGCAGGATGTCGCCAGTCGCGTAGTACGGCAGCTCCAGATCGTCCTGCAGCCGCTCGCCCTGCGTCCCCTTGCCGCTGCCGGGGGGGCCTAGAAGTACGAGGTTGAGCTCAGCAGCCATGACGTCTTTGAGATTGATTTGAGAGTCCGAAAATCAAGCAGATCGGGGGATGCAGGGAGGGTGACGAGGGGAGCGCACTTCCAGTGCGTGACCCGAGGAAACCGACCGAAGACCCCGATATGCGCCGATTTGCAGGGCTCTCAAACTATTTCAGGAAGCCCTCGTAATTGCGCATCATCAGCTGCGCCTCGAGCTGCTTCACGGTTTCCAGGGCGACGCCGACGACGATCAGGATCGAGGTGCCGCCGAAGGCGAAGTTGGCCGACGTCTGGCTGATCAGGATCGTCGGCAGCGCCGCCACGGCGCCGAGGTAGAGGGCGCCGGGGAAGGTGAGGCGAGAGAGGATGCGGTCGAGGTACTCGGCGGTGGGGCGTCCGGGGCGCACGCCCGGGATGAAGCCGCCGTACTTCTTCAGGTTGTCTGCCTGGTCGACCGGATTGAAGGTGACGGCCGTGTAGAAGTAGGTGAAGATGACGATGAAGAAGACCTCGCCGGCCACGTAGGCCCAGCTGTTGGGGGCGAAGAAGGCGGCGAAGTCGAGCGCGGCCGGCGTGTTGAGCAGCTGGCCGATCGTCGGCGGGAAGGCCATGATCGAGGCGGCGAAGATGACCGGGATGACGCCGGCCATGTTGACCCGCAGCGGTAGGTAGGTGGAGCCGCCCGAGGTCATTTTGCGCCCGACGACGCGTTTCGCGTACTGCACCGGGATGCGGCGCTGACCCTCTTGGACGAAGACGATCGCGACGATCACGGCGAGCGCGATGAAGGGCATCATCACGACGAAGACCTGGTCGGGGCTTTCCCACCAGGACTGCAGTCCCTGAGGCAGGCCGGCGACGATCGAGGCGAAGATCAGCAGCGAGATGCCGTTGCCGATGCCGCGCTGGGTGATCAGCTCGCCGATCCACATCAGCAGCGTGCAGCCCGCGGTCAGCGAGATCACGATCAGCAGCACCTTGGGGCCGCCGAGGTTGCCGAGGAAGTTGTTGCCGCCCTGTTCGCCGAAGGAGCGGAAGAGGAAGACGTAGCCGAAGGACTGCCCGAAGGCCAGGCCGACGGTGAGGTAGCGCGTGTACTGGGTGATCTTCTGCTGGCCGACCTCGCCTTCTTTCTGCAGCTTCTCCAGCGCCGGCACGACCACCGTCAGCAGCTGCAGGATGATCGAGGCGGTGATGTAGGGCATGATCCCCAGGGCGAAGAGCGAGAGGCGCGAGAGGCTGCCGCCCGAGAAGGTGTCGAGGAAGCCGAGGATGCTGCCGCCGGCGAAGTTGTTCTGCAGTTCCTTGACCGCGTCGATATCGACGCCGGGCGCCGGGATGTAGGCACCGAGCCGATACAGCAGCAGCATCGCCGCGGTGAAGGCGAGCTTCTTGCGAATGTCGGCGACGCTAAAGGCGTTCGCAATAGTCCGGAGCATTAGGGCTCCAGAGTGTGGCAGGAACCGCCAGCGGCTTCTATCTTCTCCTTGGCGGCCGCGCTGAAGCCATGCGCTTTGACCGTCAGCTTCTTTGAGATCTCGCCGCGGGCGAGGATCTTGACCGGGTCGGAGCGCTTGGCGAGACCCTTCTCCTTGAGCGTCTCGGGCGTCACCTCGGCGTCGGCCTCGAAACGCTCCTCCAGGTCTACGAGATTCACCGGCTGCGACTTGGTCCTGAAGTTCTCGAACGGCATCGACTTCTTCATGTGCGGCCCGCGCAGCTTTCGCATCCGCATGTGAATCGGGTTCTGACCGCCTTCGTAACCGGGCTTGCGCTTGGAGCCCGAACGCGACCCCGCGCCCTTGTGCCCGCGGCCGGAGGTCTTGCCCAGGCCCGACCCCTCGCCACGCCCCAACCGCTTGCGCGGCCGGCGCGACCCGGGCTTCGGCCTCAAATTGTGCAGCCCAATCTCTTCCGAGCGCTCTTTGTCAGCCATCAGCCATCCACCTCGACCAGATGAGTGACGACCCGGATCTGTCCCTGCAACTGGGGACTGTCTTTCCGCTCGACCGACTTGCCGATCCCACCCAAGCCAAGCGCCCTCAAGGTCGCTTTCTGAGCCGGATTGGACCCGTTAGAAGACCGAACCTGCTTGATCTTCACCGCAGTCAAGATTTCTCACCCTCAGGAACCTCAGAAGCTTTCTCCTCGGCGGCGGGCCCCCCAGAAGCTTTGGGCTCCTCGGCGGCGGTCGTCGCGGCCTGCTCAGCCGCCGGAACCTCAGCGGGTTTCGCAGGCGTCTCGTCCTTGGGAGCCTCAGGCGCACCACCTGCGGGTGGCGTGGCGGTGGGCTCCTCGCCCGCAGCTGGCGAGGACGCGGAGCCCTCTGCCGCGCCAGGACCCGCAGCCGAGCCGTTCGAGCTCACGCCAAGCACCTGCGACACGGTCAGCCCGCGCAGCTCCGCAACCTCCTCGGGCCGCCGCAGGCGGATCAGCCCGTCCATCGTCGCCTTCACCAGATTGATCGGGTTCTGCGTGCCGATGCTCTTCGTGAGGACGTCCTTGACGCCCCCCAGCTCGAGCACCGCCCGCACCCCGCCGCCCGCGATCACGCCGGTACCGGGGCTGGCCGGGCGCAGGACGACGTGCCCGGCGCCGAAGCGGCCGATGATCTTATGGGTGATCGTCTGGCCGTATTTGGGAATGCGGATCAAGTCCTTGCGGGCGTTCTCAACGCCCTTCTGGATCGCCAGCGGTACCTCACGGGCCTTGCCGTAGCCGATTCCGACCACGCCCTCTTCGTCGCCGACGGCGACGAGGGCGGTGAAGGAGAAGCGCCGGCCGCCCTTGACCACCTTGGCGACGCGGTTGATCTCGATCACGCGCTCCTGCAGGTCGAGCCCGCGCGGGCTCACCGTCTCGACGTTGGTTGTGTCCATTCCCTTCATAACGAGCGGTCCAAGGTAGCGAACGAGCGCTAGAAGACCAGACCTCCCTCTCTTGCGCCTTCGGCCAGGGCCTTGACCCGGCCGTGGTACTGGTAGCCACCGCGATCGAAGACGCAGCTCTCGACCCCCGCGGCCTTGGCGCGCTCGGCCAGCAGCTCGCCGGCCCGCTTGGCCTGATCGCTTGCCGTGAGCTTGCGCAGCTCCGGCTCGATCCAGTTGACGGCGGCGACCGTGCGGCCCTTGCCGTCGTCGATCAGCTGGGCGAAGACGCCTCTGTTGGAGCGGTAGACGGACAGGCGCGGGCGCTCTGCCGTGCCGGTCACGCGGGCGCGGACACGGCGACGGCGACGCAGGCGGCGCTGCCTCTTGGTGACGACCGTCATGCGCGCTTACCCACCTTGCGCATCACGTGCTCGCCGCGGTAGCGGATGCCCTTGCCCTTGTAAGGCTCGGGGGGCCGGCGCTTGCGGATGTCCGCAGCGACCTGACCGACGAGCTGCTTGTCGATGCCGCGCACGATGATCTCGGTCGGTTGGGGAACCTCGAACTCGATGCCGTCGGGGGCCTCAATCGAAACCGGGTGCGAGTAGCCCAAGGCGAGCTCGAGGTTTTTCCCCTTGAGCTGGGCGCGATAGCCGACGCCCTGAATCTCGAGGCGCTTCTCGAAGCCGTCGGTGACACCCTCGACCATGTTGGCGATCAGGCTGCGGGTGAGGCCGTGCAGGGCCCGGTGCTCGCCGCGGTTGGTCGGGCGCTCGACGGTCAGGACCCCGTCCGATTGATCGACCTTCATGTCGGTCGAGAGAACCTGCGTCAGCTCCCCCTTGGGGCCCTTGACGGCAACGCGGCCAGGGGCGACCTCGATGCTGACTGCATCCGGCACGCTGATGGGCTTTCTTCCGATCCGGCTCATGAGCTCACCAGACGTAGGCGACGACCTCGCCGCCGACACCCTTCTGCTTGGCTTCGTGACCGGTCATCACGCCGACCGAGGTGCTGACGATCGCCGTGCCGGTGCCGCCGTCGACGCGCGGCACTTCCTTGTGGTCGACGTAGCGACGGCGACCCGGGCGCGAGATCCGCTCCAGGCCGGCGATCACCGGGCGGCGGTCCTCGGTGTACTTGAGGCGGATCTTGATCGCCTCGCCGACACGAGCCGGCTGCTTGCCGAAATCGAGGATGTAACCCTGCTCCTTGAGGATCCGCGACATCTCCAGCTTCAGCCGCGAGGCGGGAATCTCCACCTCGTCATGGCCGGAGCCGAGCGCGTTGCGGATCCGGGTCAGGTAGTCGGCTATGGGGTCGGTGAGCATGTTCTCTTCGTGCCTCGGTCGGTTACCAGCTGGACTTGGTCATGCCGGGGACGTGGCCCTCGTGCGCCGCCTCACGCAGGCAGATCCGGCAGAGGCCGAACTTGCGGTAGTAGGCACGCGGCCGGCCACAGCGACGGCAACGGTTGTATTCGCGGGATTTGAACTTGGCCTTCCGTCCCTGCTTCACCTTAAGCGAAGTCTTAGCCATTACGAGCCTTCCTTCTCAGCATCGTTTGGGGTCTCAGCGTTATCGGTGGCGGCCTCTCCCGCGGGTGGCGCGGGGGTGGGGTCCTCGCCCGCAGCTTGCGAGGACGAGGACTCCTCCCCCTCGACAGGACCCGCGGGCGTGGGCTTCTCGTAGGCCTCCGGATTCTCTTCCTTGAGCTGCTCGAGCGCCGCCTGCTCGGCCTCGGCTCTCTGACGAGCCTCCTCCTTGCGCTTCTCCTCCTCGGCGGCTTCCTGAGCCTCGACATCGGCGTCGGGTTTGCCGGGACGGCCCTCCTTGGCAAAGGGCATCCCCAGCCCGAGCAGCAGCTCGAAGGCCTCCTCGTCGGTCGGCGCACTGGTCGTGATCGTCACGTCCAGGCCGCGCACCTCGTCGATCGAGTCGTAGTCGATTTCGGGGAAGATCAGCTGCTCCTTGACGCCCATCGAGTAGTTGCCGCGGCCGTCGAAGGAGCGCGGGTTGAGGCCGCGGAAATCGCGGATGCGCGGCACGGCGATCGAGCAGAGGCGGTCGAGGAACTCCCACATGCGAGCCCGGCGCAGCGTCACCGAGAGGCCGACCGGCATCCCCTCGCGCACCTTGAAGGAAGCGATCGACTTGCGGGCCCTGCGGATGCTCGGCTGCTGACCGGCGATCGTCGCCAGCTGCTCCTGAGCGGCTTCAAGCATCTTGGCGTTCTGCTTCGCCTCGCCGAGGCCCATGTTGAGCGTGATCTTCTGCAAGCGCGGCGCCTGCATCGGCGTCGAGTAACCGAACTTGCCGGTCAGTGCCGGCAGGACGTCCTGCTCGTAGCGCTCGCGCAGGCGCGGCGGCGGCGCGGCCTGGGACTGCGCTGCTGCTGTCGCCTCCATCAGAACGTCACCCCGCTGCGCTTGGCGAAGCGCTCGCGCTTGCCGCCTTTGTCGCGGCGCACGCCGACCCGGGTCGGTTTGTTGTCCTTGGGGTCGAGCAGCATCACGTTGGAGGCGTGGATCGGGCCCTCCTTCTCGACGATGCCGCCCGCCTGCGGGTTTTTGAGATCGGTCTGCGAGCGCGGCCGTTCGTGCCGCTTGATCATGTTGAGGTGCTCGACGTAGACCCGATTCTTCTTCGGCTCGGTGCGCACCACGCGACCGGTCTTGCCGGCGTCCTTGCCGCCGATCACCATCACCTGGTCGTCTTTGCGGATGCGCATTCCCTTCGCCATCAGAGAACCTCGGGCGCCAGCGAGATGATTTTCATGAAGTTGCGATCGCGCAGCTCGCGGGCGACGGGGCCGAAGATGCGGGTGCCGCGCGGATTGTTGCTCGCCGGGTCGATCAGCACCGCGGCGTTTTCGTCGAAGGAGATGTAGGTGCCATCGGGACGGCCGAGCTGCTTCTTGGTGCGCACGACGACCGCCTGCACGACCTCGCCTTTGCGCACCCCGCCCTGGGGGCTCGCCTGTTTGACCGTCGCCGTGATCACGTCGCCGACGCCGGCGTAGCGGCGGTGCGATCCGCCCTTGACGCGGATGCAGAGGATCTCGCGGGCGCCGGAGTTGTCGGCGACCTTCAGTCTCGACTCCTGCTGAATCACTTGGCCTTCTCCAGCACCTCGACCAGGCGCCAGCGCTTGGTCTTCGAAAGCGGCCGGGTCTCGACGATGCGCACGGTGTCGCCCTCGCCCGCCTCGTTGCGCTCGTCATGAGCATGAAGCGTGCGCGAGCGCCGCACGACCTTTTCGTAGGTCGGGTGGCGGCGAGCGATGTCGATCCGCACCGTGATCGATTTTTCGCCCTTGTTCGAGACGACGATCCCCTGCCGCGTCTTCGCGGCAACAGCGTCCTTCTCGGCAACGGGAGTACCCGTACCGGCAGTCTTCTCAGCTTTAGCCGCAGCCCGTTCCTTCCGCCGCGAAGCAGCCTTGAGCTTTCGCTCCTCGGACCTCTTTGCAGCCCTTTCCTCAACCGTGAGGGCAGGCCCGGCCTTGTGCGGCTGCCGCGACCGCTGCAGTCGCCGCCGCTCCTTCCAGGGCAGCTCGTCCTCAGGATTGGGCTCTGCCTCTTCGGCAGCAGGCTTCGCCTCAGCCGCAGCGGGCTCAGAGTGCTCAGCCTCAGAGGCGTTGGAAGACTCTTCGGGCGCGTCGTCCTTGGACTCAGACGCATCCTCTGCGGGTGGCGTGGAGGTGGGCTCCTCGCCCGCAGCCTGCGAGGACGAGGAGTCCTCCTCCGCGACAGGACCCGCAGCCTCGGCGCTCTCGTCCTTAGCCGTCTCGTCAGTCACGTCTTTCTTCTCCTCGTCACTCATCTCTTCAGCTCTTTCTCCACATCGATCCCCCGCTCCCGAGCGACCGTCAGCAACTTCGCCACGTCGCGCCGAGCGATCCCGATCCGCGCCGTGTTCTCCAGCTCGCCGGTCGCCTGGCGGAAGCGCAGGTTGAACGCCTCCTGCTTGGCATCGAGCAGCTTGGCGATCAGCTCGTCGTCTTTGAGGTCATGCACCTCGGCGGCCTTCACTGTCCCTCGGCCCCCTCGCGCATGACGAACTTGGTCCGCACCGGGAGCTTGTGCCCGGCCAGCCGCAGCGCCTCGCGGGCAAGATCCTCGGGCACACCCGCCAGCTCGAACATCACCTTGCCGGGCTTGATCACGGCGACCCAACCCTCGGGATTGCCCTTGCCCGAACCCATACGGGTCTCGGCGGGCTTCTTCGTATAGGGCTTGTCGGGGAAGACGTTGATCCAGACCTTGCCGCCACGTTTGATCTTGCGGGTCATCGCCACGCGGGCGGCCTCGATCTGGCGGTTGGTGATCCAGCCGCGATCCAGCGACTTGAGGCCGTACTCGCCGAAGGCGACGGTGCTGCCGCCCTTGGTGTTGCCGCGCATGCGACCGCGCATCTGCTTGCGGTGCTTGACCCGCTTCGGCATCAGCATGGCTAGCGCCCACCTCCACGCTGGCCACCGCGGCCGCCAGGCGGGCCGCCACGACCGCCGCCGCTACGACCGCCGCGGTCGCCGCCGCGGCCACCGCGATCGCCAGGGGGCCGGCCGCCGCGCTGGCCGCCCTGCGGCCCCGCGTCGTCGTCGGTGAGCTGGTCGCTGCGGAAGCCCTCGGGCATGACCTCGCCCTTGTTGATCCAGCACTTGACGCCGATTCGCCCGGTCGTCGTGCGAGCCTCGAAGAAGCCGTAGTCGATGTTGGCGCGCAGCGTGTGCAGCGGCACGCGACCATCGGAGTAACCCTCGGTGCGCGCCATCTCGGCGCCGCCGAGGCGACCGGAGACCTGCACCTTCACGCCTTTGGCACCGGAGCGCATGGCCGAGGTGAGCGCTCGTTTCATCGCGCGCCGGAAGGCGACGCGGTTCTGCAGCTGCTCGGCGATCGACTGGGCGACCAGCTTGGCATCGAGCTCGGGGCGCTTGACCTCGCGGATGTTCACCTTCACCGGTTTGCCGGTCAGCTTGTGCAGGTCTTTGCGCAGCGCGTCCACTTCGCTGCCCGACTTGCCGATCACGATGCCGGGGCGGGCCGTGTGGATGTCCACGGCGATCTCGCCGTGGCGCTCGATCGTGATGCTGGAAAGCCCGGCGTGCGCAAGCTTGTTCTCGATGTGGTCGCGGATCTCGAGGTCCTCGTTGAGGACGTCGGAGAAGTCTTTCTCCTCGAACCAGTTCGACTTCCAGTCCTGGATGTAGCCGACGCGGAAGCCGCCGGGATGGATCTTCTGTCCCATGTCCCTAGTCCTCTTCCTCGGGGCTCAGCGCCACGGCGATGTGGCAGGTTCGCTTGTTGATCCGCGAAGCGCGACCGAGCGCGCGCGGGCGGAAACGGCGCAGGGTCGGCCCTTCGTCGACGGTGATCTCCGAGATGCGCATCTCGTCGGCGATCAGGTCGTGGTTGTTCTCGGCGTTGGCGGCTGCCGAGTCGAGCAGCTTGCGGATGTCCTCGGCCGCGCCGCGGGGGGAGAACTCGAGCAGCGCGCGGGCCTGCTCGATGTGCATCCCACGAACCTGGTCGGCGATCAGGCGCGCCTTGCGCGGGGCCACTCGCACGTAGCGGGAGCTGGCGCGGACGACGATCGGGGCGGCGGCCACGCTACTCACCCTTGCCCGTTCCGGAGTGGGAGCGGAAGGTGCGGGTGGGCGCGAACTCGCCCAGCTTGTGGCCGACCATCGACTCGGAGATGAAGACGGGAACGTGCTTGCGCCCGTCGTGGACGGCGATCGTGTGCCCGACCATGTCGGGGAAGACAGTCGAGCTGCGCGACCAGGTCTTCAGCATCTGCTTGGTGCCGGACTCGTTCATCGCGTTGATGCGCTTCATCAGCGCCTCTTCCACCCACGGGCCCTTTTTCGTCGAGCGTCCCATTTAGCGACTCTTCTTCTTTCCGCGACGACGGCCGCGCACGATGTAGCGATCGGACTGCTTGCCCTTCTTGCGGGTGCGGTAGCCGAGCGTCGGCTTGCCCCACGGGGTGACCGGGTGACCACCGGGCGTGTGGTGAGCCTCGCCGCCGCCGTGCGGGTGGTCGACCGGGTTCATCGCCACGCCGCGGGTCTGAGGCCGCTTGCCCTTGTGGCGGTTGCGCCCCGCCTTGCCGATCTTGACGTTCTGGTGCTCGGCATTGGAGAGCACGCCGACGGTGGCGCGGCACTCGGCACGCACCAGGCGCATCTCCGAGGAGGGCAGGCGCAGCGTCACCATCTCGCCCTCCTTCGCCGCAAGCTGGATCGAAGTCCCCGCCGAACGGCCGAGCTTGCCGCCCTGGCCCGGGGTGAGCTCGACGTTGTGGACGATCGTGCCGGTTGGCATCTCGCCGAGGGCGAGCGCATTGCCGGGCCGAATGTCGGCGCCGGGGCCGGACTGGACCTCGTCGCCGACCGCGATCGCCGCCGGCGCGAGGATGTAGCTCTTGGCACCGTCGGCGTAGTGGAGCAGGGCGATGTAGCAGCTGCGATTGGGGTCGTACTCGATCGTCGCGACCTTGGCGGGAACCCCGTCCTTGAGCCGCTTGAAATCGATCTGGCGATAGCGCCGCTTGGCGCCGCCGCCGCGATGGCGGGCGGTGACGCGGCCGTTCGCGTTGCGCCCGCCGGACTTGCGCAGGCCCTCGGTCAGCTTCCGTTCCGGGCTGTCGGCGGTCAGCTGCTCACGTAGGGGGTACGTCGCAAAGCGGCGTCCCGGGCTGGTCGGTTTTGTTTTTCGGTTCGGCATCCTTGTTCCCTAGGCAGTCTCTGCGCCCTCGAACAGCTCGATCCGCTCGCCCGGGGCGAGCTGGACGATGGCCTTCTTCCAAGCCCGCGTCTTGCCCTGGTGCAGGCCGCGACGCTTCGGCTTGGACCGCACCTTGGCGGTGCGCACCGCGGCGACCTTGACCTCGAAGATCTCCTCGACCGCCTGCGCGATCTGGGTCTTGTGAGCCCGGTCGTCGACGCGGAAGGTGTACTTGCCCTCGCCGATCAACGCGTAGCTCTTCTCTGAGACGACGGGACGAATGATCGTGGTGCGGGCGTCCATCAGGTCAGCCTCTCCTTCAGCGTCTCGAGCGCCTGCTCGGAGACGACCAGCGAGGCGGCGCCGATCACGTCGGCGACGCCGACCGCGCTGACCTCGGCGACCTCGACCCGGGCGATGTTGCGAAAGCTCTTGGCGGCACCGCCCTCCTCGGGGGCGAGCACGATCAGGGTCGAGCGCCTCGCTCCCCATTTGGCCAGCGCCTCGGCCGCGGTCTTGGTCGAGGGGGTGTCGAAAGCGGCGGCGTCGAGCACCGCGACGCTCTCACGCTCGGCGTGGACGGAGAGGGCCGAACGCAGCGCCTTGCGCCGCGCCTTGCGGTTGACCTTGACCGTGTAATGGCGCGGCTTGGGGCCGAAGGCGACGCCGCCGCCGAAACGGCTGGGAGAGCTGAGCGCGCCGACGCGGGCACGGCCGGTGCCCTTCTGCCGCCAGGCCTTGGCGCCGGTCATCGAGACCTCGCCGCGGGTCAGGGTCGAAGCCGAGCCCTGGCGGCGCGAAGCGAGATCGGCGCGGGCGGCCTCGTCGACCAGCGAGTGGTGGAAGGGCTCGGAGAAGAGCTCTTTGGGCAGGTCGGCCTTGGTCGTCTTGCCGAGCACGGCGGCTTTTGCGTCAGCCATCGGTCCTCACCTCGACCATCGCGTTGCGCGAGCCGGGCACCGAGCCCCTGATCAGCAGCAGGTTGCGGTCGGCGTCTACCTGGGCGATCTCGAGGCCCTTCTGGGTGACCCGCTTGTTGCCCATCTGGCCCGGCATCCGCATGCCCTTGAAGACGCGAGCGGGAAAGGTGCTGGCGCCGATCGAGCCCGGAGCGCGCACGTTGTGCGAGCCGTGGCTGACCGGACCGCGGCTGAAGTTGTGGCGCTTGATCCCGCCCTGAAAGCCCTTGCCGATCGAGATCCCCGCGACCTTGACCTTCTGGCCGGCCTCGAAGGAGCCGACCGTGACGTCGTCGCCGATCTTGGGACCCTCCTCGGCGCCGAGATCCTCGTCGCGAAACTCGACCAGGTGGCGCATCGGCGCCGCGCCGGCCTTCTTCAGGTGGCCTTCCTCGGCCTTGCTCAGCTTGCCCTGCTTGGTCTCGCCGAAGGCCAGCTGCACGGCGGCGTAGCCGTCGCGGTCGGGTTCGCGCACGGCCGTCACCTTGCAGGGGCCGGCCTCGATCACGGTCACCGGGATGACCTCGCCGTCGTCGGCAAAGACCTGCGTCATCCCGAGCTTCTTGCCAAGAATCGCCGGCATAGCTAACTGACCCGTTTCTCCATCATGGTCCGCTCACGAAGAATCAGAGATGCACGTTCGCTACTTGCAGGGACCATGGTCGTTACAGCCTGATCTCGATGTCGACGCCGGCCGGCAGCGAGTCGAGGCGCTGCAGCGAGTCGACGGTTTTCGGCGAAGGCTGGAGGATGTCGATCAGGCGCTTGTGAGTGCGCATCTCGAAATGCTCGCGCGAGTCCTTGTCCTTGAAGGGCGAGCGGATCACGCAGTAGACGTTCTTCTCGGTGGGCAGCGGCACGGGGCCGGAGACGCTGGCGCCGGTGCGCTCCGCGGTCTCGACGATCTCGCGGGCAGCCCGGTCGATGGCGTCATGGTCGTACGCCTTGAGCCGGATCCGAATTTTCTGTGCTGCTATCGCTGCCACGTTCGGACTTTTCTTTCGTCTTTCCCGCGCGTCTTACCGCGCATAAAGGGCGGGGCCCCATTTGGTGGGGCGCCGCCCCGGTCGTATGTCCTTGCAGTTGTCTCGCTGCCCGGCGGACAGCGAAAGGGCGGGCCAGGAGCCCGCCCTTGGCGAAGCGCCTACTCGATGATCTCGGCGACGACCCCCGAGCCGACGGTCCGGCCACCCTCGCGGATGGCGAAGCGCAGGCCCTGATCCATCGCGATCGGCTGAATCAGCTCGATCGTCATCTCGACGTTGTCACCCGGCATCACCATCTCGGTCCCCTCGGGGAGGTTGGCGATCCCGGTCACGTCGGTGGTGCGGAAGTAGAACTGGGGCCGGTAGCCGGAGAAGAACGGGGTGTGACGACCACCCTCCTCCTTCTTCAGGCAGTAGACCTCGGCTTTGAACTTGGTGTGCGGAGTGATCGAGCCGGGCTTGCAGAGAACCTGGCCACGCTCGATCTCCTCGCGCTTGGTGCCGCGGAGCAGGGCGCCGATGTTGTCGCCGGCCTGACCCTGGTCGAGCAGCTTGCGGAACATCTCGACGCCGGTGACGACCGTCGTCGTGGTGTCCTTGATGCCGACGATCTCGACCTCGTCGCCAGTGTTGACGATGCCCTGCTCGACGCGGCCGGTGGCGACCGTGCCGCGGCCGGTGATCGAGAAGATGTCCTCGATCGGCATCAGGAAGGGCTTGTCGAGCTCGCGGACGGGCTCGGGGATGTAGGAGTCGAGCGCATCGGCCAGTTCGAAGATCGCCTTCTGGGCCTCTTCGTCACCCTCCAGCGCCTTCAGCGCCGAGCCCTTGACGATCGGGGTGTCGTCGCCCGGGAAGTCGTACTCGTTGAGCAGGTCCTTGACCTCCTCCTCGACGAGCTCGATCAGTTCGTCGTCGTCGACCTGGTCGATCTTGTTGAGGAAGACGACCACGTGCGGGACGTTGACCTGGCGAGCGAGCAGGATGTGCTCGCGCGTCTGCGGCATCACGCCGTCGGCGGCCGAGACGACCAGGATCGCGCCGTCCATCTGGGCGGCGCCGGTGATCATGTTCTTGACGTAGTCGGCGTGGCCGGGGCAGTCGACGTGGGCGTAGTGGCGATTCGCCGTCTGGTACTCGACGTGCGAGGTCGCGATCGTGATGCCGCGTTCCTTCTCCTCGGGTGCGTTGTCGATCTCCTCGAAGCTTTTCGCCTCGGCGTCGCCCTTCGTGGAGAGGGTCTGGGTGATCGCGGCCGTCAGCGTCGTCTTTCCGTGGTCGATGTGACCGATCGTGCCGACGTTCACATGCGGCTTATCGCGCTCGAACTTCTCCTTGGACATCTCTCTCCGTTCTACCTTTCGAAAGTCGGGTTCTGTCTGCGTTGGCTGGTTAAGTTTGGGGGCAGTTGCCGGGCAGGCAATTTGATCCTGCCTGCGGGCGAACCTGGGAAATATAGCTAGAACAACCGTGCGGCCTGCTGCCGGTCATGAGGTTGCTCCGACCGGCTCGCCTGAGCGATGCTCGACGATTTCCTCGGCGATGTTGCCGGGGACCTCCTCATAGCGCTCGAACTGCATTGTGTAATTGGCTCGCCCTTGAGTCATGGAGCGAAGTTCCGTGGCGTAACCGAACATCTCGCCAAGCGGCACGAAGGCCTGGACGGCGAGCGCGTTACCGCGCTGGTCCTGACCCTGCACCTTGCCGCGGCGGCGCGAGAGGTCGCCGATCACATCGCCGAGGAAATCCTCGGGAGTGACGACCTCGACCGCCATCACGGGCTCGAGCAGGACCGGGTTCGCTTTGCGAGCGGCGTCCTGGATCGCCATCGAGCCGGCGATTTTGAAGGCCATCTCCGAAGAGTCGACATCGTGGAAGGAGCCGTCGACCAGTTCGACTTTGACGTCCACCATCGGGTAGCCGGCCTTGACCCCGTTCTCGAGCGCCTCTCTCATCCCCTGTTCGGCGGGCCCGATGAATTCACCGGGGATGGCGCCGCCCTTGATTTTGTTGACGAACTCGAAACCCTCGCCCGGGGCGGGCTCGACGTTGATCACGACATGGCCGAACTGGCCGCGGCCGCCGGTCTGGCGGACGAAACGCGCCTCGACCTTCTTGACCTCCTTGCGGATCGTCTCGCGGTAGGCGACCTGGGGCTTGCCGACGTTGGCCTCGACCTTGAACTCGCGCAGCATGCGGTCGACGATCACCTCGAGGTGGAGCTCGCCCATGCCGTGGATCAGGGTCTGGCCGGTTTCCTCGTCGCTTTCGATCTTGAAGGTCGGGTCCTCCTCGCCGAGTCGCTGCAGGGCGTTGCCCATCTTCTCCTGATCGGCCTTCGTCTTCGGCTCGATCGCGACGGCGATCACGGTCTCGGGGAACTCGATGCTCTCCAGGGCGATCGGCGAGTCCGGCGCGGCGAGCGTGTCACCGGTGCCGGTTTCCTTGAGGCCGACGCCGGCGCAGATGTCGCCGGCGTAGCACTCGTCGATCTCCTCGCGGCTGTTGGCGTGCATCATCAGCAGGCGGCCGATGCGCTCGGTGCGGCCGGTCTTGACGTTGAGGACGCGGCCGCCTTTCTCCAGCTTGCCGGAGTAGACGCGGAAGTAAGTGAGCTTGCCGACGTAGGGATCGGTCATCACCTTGAAGGCGAGGGCGGCGAAGGGGGCCTCGTCGGAGGCGGGCCGCTCGTCCTCGACGTCCTCGGGCTGGCCCTTGCCGGCTGGGACGACACCGGTCACCGGCGGAACCTCGAGCGGCGAGGGCAGCAGCTCGACGATCGCGTCGAGCAGCGGCTGCACGCCCTTGTTCTTGAACGAGGTGCCGCAGAGGACGGGGGTGACCTTGGTGTCGAGGCAGGCACGGTGCAGCGATTTGGCGATCCGCTCGTGCGGAATCTCCTCGTCGGCCAGATAGGCCTCCATCAGCTCGTCGTCGTAGTCGGCGCAGGCCTCGATCAGCTGGGTGCGGTATTCGTCGGCCTGGTCCTTGAGGTCCTCCGGGACCTCGATCGTCTCGTATTCGGCGCCCAGCTCGTCGGTCCAGATCAAGCCCTTCATCTCGATCAGGTCGACGACGCCTTTGAAGTTGTCCTCGTTGCCGATCGGCAGCTGGATCGGCAGGGGGTTGGCACCGAGCCGGTCCTTCATCGTCTGCACCGAGTTGAAGAAGTCGGCGCCGGTGCGGTCCATCTTGTTGATGTAGGCGAAGCGGGGAACCGCGTACTTGTCGGCCTGGCGCCAGACGGTCTCCGACTGGGGCTCGACGCCGGCAACCGCGTCGAAGACGGCGACGGCGCCGTCGAGGACGCGCAGGCTGCGCTCGACCTCGACCGTGAAGTCGACGTGGCCCGGCGTGTCGATGATGTTGATGCGGTGGCCCTTCCACTCGCATGCGGTGGCGGCGGAGGTGATCGTGATGCCGCGCTCCTGCTCCTGTTCCATCCAGTCCATCACCGCGGCGCCCTCGTGAACCTCGCCCATCTTGTGGGTGCGGCCGGTGTAATAGAGGATGCGCTCGGTCGTCGTCGTCTTACCGGCGTCGATGTGCGCCATGATCCCGATGTTGCGCGTCTTCTCTAGGGGAAATGTTCGTGCCATGGTTCCTAAGGTAAGGGTTCGGTCGTGAAACGGGAACGGGACAAACGCAAGCGATCTGGCAAGAGCCGGGATCGGCGCATGAAAAAGGCCCTCGCGGGCCCGGCGAAACGAACTTCGAAACGTCCTTCCAAAAGACTGCCTGAGCGACGCGCGATGATAGCAGCGGCGCGGCGGCGCATCGGCGCGGTCCTCTCGGCAGCCGCGAAGCGCACCCGTCAGGTCGATCGCGCCCTGGCTCGCCGCATCGAGAAGACGCGGCCGGTCCTGGTCCGTTGGCTGCGGCGGGCGCGGGTGCGTCTCAGGCGTGGGGCGAAAGCCCTTGCCAAGCGTCTGCGTCCCGTCGCGGTACTGGCGCTGCGGGCCTTCTCGCGCGGCGAACGCCTCCTGCGACGGCTGACGAGCGCCTCGACGCGGGCGGCGACCAGGGCCAGCGCCACGGTCACACCGGCCCGCGCGATCACCGGCGTGATCCTTGCCTGCGCGGCCTGCCTCGCCGTCTCCCAGTTCGTCACCTACAGCAGCGTCGAGATCGGCCGGCCGGCCTACGCGGGCCTGCAATCGGCGACCCCGCCGACCGTCGGCGGGGAAACCGCGGGCGAAGCGCACGCCTACCTCTTGATCCCGCTCGCCCTGCTCGCCGCCATCGCCGCGGTGATGGCAATGCGGGCAGAGCGCCGTGGCCTGGGCCGCGTCGTCTTCGTCATCGGCCTGCTCTGCATCGCCGTGATCCTGCTCGTCGATCTCCCCGCCGGCCAGGACGCGGAAGCTCAATCGGCACAGTTTGCGGGCGCCACCGCGGTGCTCCAGGGCGGCTTCTACGCGGAGCTCGCGGCAGCGGCGGGGCTGGTCATAGGCGGTCTGCTCTACTATGCGCGGCCGTGCCGAATACGAATCAACTTGTCAGGAAGGGCCGCAAGCGCCCGAAGAAGAAGACGGCGACGCC
This sequence comes from Solirubrobacterales bacterium, assembly GCA_044867925.1. GTDB lineage: Bacteria > Actinomycetota > Thermoleophilia > Solirubrobacterales > 70-9 > VRUE01. The sequence continues at coordinate 17,621 of JBIOVV010000080.1, forward strand.
GGGACTCAAGTCCTCGCAAGGCCGCAAGAAGGCCGTTGCGGCCCCGCAGCGACGCGGCGTCTGCACGCGCGTCGCGACCGTAACGCCGAAGAAGCCGAACTCAGCGCTGCGCAAGATCGCCCGTGTGCGCCTGACCAACGGCATGGAGGTCACCACCTACATCCCCGGCGAGGGCCACAACCTGCAGGAGCACTCCGTGGTGCTGGTCAGGGGCGGTCGCGTCAAGGACCTGCCCGGCGTCCGCTACAAGGTCGTGCGCGGCACCCTGGACGCAGCCGGCGTCTCGGATCGCAAACAGGCTCGCTCGCGCTACGGCGTCAAGGCTTCCTAGTGCCCCGCCGCTCCGCAGCACAGATCCGTCCGGTCGAGCCCGATGCGCGCTTCCGCAACCGCCTCGTCCAGCAGCTGATCAACAAGGTGATGAGCGACGGCAAGAAGCAGCTCGCCGAGCGGATCGTCTACGACGCCCTCGCCCTGGTCGGCGAGCGTTCGGGCGAGGACGCGATCGAGACGCTCGAGGCGGCGATCAAGCAGCTGACCCCGGTGCTCGAGGTCCGCTCGCGCCGCGTCGGCGGCGCCACCTACCAGGTGCCCGTCGAGGTGCCGGCGCGCCGCGCCCGCACCCTGGCGATCCGCTGGCTGGTCGACTACGCGCGCAACCGCCGCGAGTACTCGATGGCGGAGCGCCTCGCCGGCGAGATCCTCGACGCGACCCAGCAGCAGGGCTCTGCCTGGAAGCGCAAGGACGACATTTACCGCATGGCGCAGGCGAATAAGGCCTTCGCGCATTACCGCTGGTAGTCCCGCCGCGGCCATGACCCGGCCGATACTCGCGATCGACATCGACGGCGTCATCTCGCTTTTCGGATCGGAGCAAAAGCCGGATCGGTCGTTTACGAAGCTCGAGCTGGTCGATGGGGTGCCGCATCTGATCGCGTTGCCGGTCGGCGAGCGACTGGTGCGGCTCAGCGAGCATTTCGAGCTGGTCTGGGCGAGCGGCTGGGAGGACAAGGCGAACTTCTATCTTCCGGCCCTGCTGGGCCTGCCCGACCTGCCGCACGTGAGCTTCGACGACGTGGCCCCTGGGGCTGCGCACTGGAAGCTGGAACCGCTGGCCGAGTACGCCGGCGGTCGAGCGCTTGCCTGGATCGACGACAACTTCAACGAGGCTTGCTACGCCTGGGCCGAGGAGCGGGCCGAGCCCACCCTCCTCGTCCCGACCGAATCCCACCTCGGCCTCGAGGAGGCCCACGTCGAGGCCTTGCGGCGGTGGGCAGTCTCTCTAGACTGAGACCCGTGGAGGGATTCTGGCCAATCTTCTTTCTCCTGGTCGTCCTGAAGATCCCAGTCTTCGGCGCCCTCTGGCTCGTCTGGTGGGCCAGCCAAGCCCCCGAGCCCGAGGGAGCAACCGAAGATGGCGACGGAGGCTTCAAGCGCTGGAACCCTCAACCGAAGCTCCCCCGCGGCCCACGCCGCGGCCCTCATGGAGGCGGAGCTGGAGGTTCCGCGAGGAGGAGGCAGGGTGCCCCTCTCGCGCAGCGGCGTCCTGGTTTTCGCACAGACCACTCAGCGAGAGAGCTGGCGCCCGCGGCGAAAACCCCAGCAAGCGGGAGGGGCACCCTGCCTCCTCCCCCACCTCATACTCGCTGAGCAGCCCGCTTCCGCTCCCTGCGGAGCTCCCGCAGATAAGGCTGAAAGTCCACCTGGATCGTGTGACGCTTAGAGGCGACGTAGCGCTTCTTCATCTTCGCTTCGGCCTCTGAGACCTCTGCCCGCATCTCGGCCGGAGAGGGCAGCGTTCCTCGCCCACCGAGCAGGTCGGCGACCCACTCGGCCTGCGCCTCGGCAAGCGGCATGATCGCCCCCAGCGGCTGGATCAAGCCGATGAAGTAGAGGCCGGGGTGCTCGACCGAGACGACGCGACGGTAGAGCGGCAGGCGGTTCTCCTTCGCCGCCGACAACCCCTCAGCGAAGAACGGGAAGCTGATCTTGTAGCCGGTGCAGTAGACGACGAGATCGATCTCCTCCTCGCTGCCGTCGGCGAAGCGGACCGTCCGCCCCCCGGTGAAGCGGTCGATGTTCGTCTTCACCGCGATGTCGCCGTGACCGAGCCGCGAGAGCAGCTCGGCGGAGACCGTCGGGTGGGCCTCGAGCAGCTTGTGGTCCGGCTTGGGCAGGCCGTAGGCGGTCATGTCGCCGGCGGTCAGCCCCAACATCCGCCCCAGCACGAAGCGCTGTACCGGGAGCGGCATCAGGGTCAGCAGCTTCGAGGCCGCTTCGTCGGTCGGTTTGCCGTTCAGGTACTTGGGCATGACGTAGGCGCCGCGGCGCATCGCCAGGAAGGTCTTCTCGGCGATCCGCGAGGCCTCGACCGCGATGTCGGTGGCAGAGTTGCCGATCCCGAGCACGAGCACGCGCTTGCCGCTCAGCGTCTCGGGCTCGCGGTAATGGTGGACGTGGATCTGCTCGCCCTCGAACCGGTCGGAGCCAGGAAAGGCGGGTTCGGGCCAGCGCGGGTCCCAGTGGTGCCCGTTGGCGACGAGCACGGCGCGGTAGCGGTGGGACTCGCGCGCCCCTTCGCGCTCCTCGACCGTCACCTCCCACTCGCCGTCGACCGGGACGACGCTGACGACCTCGGCGCGGAAGCGGATCTTCTCGCGCAGGGCGAAGTGGTCGACGTAGTCGTCGAAGTAGCGGGCGATCTGGAAGTGGTTGGGGTAGTCCGGATAGTCATCCGGCATCGGGTAGGTCTTGTAGGCCATCAGCCCACGCGAGGTGTTGATGTGCAGCGAGCGATAGGCGGACGACAGCTCGTTGTCGTTTTCGTAGCGCCAGTTGCCACCGACCTCGGAGCCCTTCTCAAAGCAGTCGAAGTCGATCCCGCGGGCGTTGAGAACCTGGCAGGAGGCGATGCCGGAGGAACCGGCGCCGATCACGCAGACCTTTTGGGCGGCTGGCACAGGCCAAATCTACCTTCCGGTGTGCCTTCGCCCCGACCTGGCGGGAATAGGCGCATCGGAGGGGTGAGGAGGTTCACCCCTGGGGTCCGTAGAGAGAAAGGGCGATCGATTCGAAGCTTGGTCCATCGGATCTACCAACCAAACGAAAGGAACACTCCGATGACCAAGAAGAGCACATTCCGCCCCAGCCCCGCCCTCCTGATCGCCTGCATCGCCCTGTTCGCAGCTCTCTCCGGCAGCGCCATCGCCGCCGGCGTCGGCAAGAACACGGTCCGCTCGCCGCAGATCGTCGACGGCACGATCCGCACCGTCGACCTCCGCGACAACGCGGTCGCCGCCGGCAAGATCGCTCCCGACGCCGTCGACACCACGGAGATCGCCGAAAACGGCGTCGACTCCTCCGACGTCGCCCCCGAGACGCTGACCTCAGGCGACCTCGGCGCTGCCTCGGTCACCTCCTCGGAGGTAGCCGACCAGTCGCTGACCGCCAACGACCTCGGTCCCGACTCGGTCGGCTCGAGCGAGCTGCAAGCCGGCTCGGTCCGCGCCTCCGAGCTCGGCGGGATCATCCAGGTGAGCAACAGCACACCGATCAAAGCCGGCGACAACGCGGCCATCACGGCCACCTGCCCAGCAGGAACGACCGTGATCAGCGGCGGCGGCCTCCCCGGCCTCTACTCAGTAGCCCTGGTCGGCAGCGTCCGCAGCGGCAACGGCTGGCAGGCATACGCCCACAGCAACTCGGGCAGCGACACCACCCTCACCGCCTACGCCTACTGCCTCACCGGCGGCAGCAGCAATTAGTGCAACGCCTTACGGCCCTGTAGCGGCCACAAAACGTTGCACCTCAGCGGCCCGAGCGAAAGCTCGGGCCGCTTCGCGTTCTAGCCGGCAGTCGAGCTGTAGAGAGGGGCTGGGGTGCCCCTCCCGCGCAGCGGCGTCATGGTTTTCGCACAGCCCACTCAGCGAGCTGCACTAGCTCCGCGGCGAAAACCCCAGCAAGCGGGAGGGGCACCCCGGCCCCTCCCCCCGCACCTAGGACTGCCCCGGCGACTTCTCCTCAGAGGTCTGCTCGATCTCGTGCGCCAGCTCCTCGAGCTCCTCCGCGAACGAAGGCCCGAAGCTCTCGACCGCTTCGCCGTCGTCGAGCCCCAGCTCGGCGGCCAGCTCTTCCTCGTCGAGCAGCCCTTCCTCGCTCGGCGGCTCGATCGGCACGGCCGGCTCGACCGCGAGCGTGCGGTAGTGCTTGAGGCCGGTGGCGGCCGGGATCAGCTTGCCGATGATCACGTTCTCCTTCAGGCCCACCAATTTGTCTCGCTTGCCCTCCAGCGCGGCATCGGTGAGGACCTTCGTCGTCTCCTGGAAGGAGGCGGCGGAGAGGAAAGACTCGGTGGCCAGCGACGCCTTGGTGATTCCGAGGATGACCTCCTCGGCCTTGGCCGGCGTGCCGCCGTCTTCCTTGGTCTTCTTGTTGAGGCGCTTGAGCGCGCCGCGGTCTTCGAGCTGACCGGGCAGCAGCTCGGTCGAGCCCTTCGACTCGATCCGCACCTTCTTCAGCATCTGACGGGCGATCAGCTCGATGTGCTTGTCGTTGATGTCGACGCCCTGGGCGCGGTAGACCCGCTGCACCTCGGCCACGAGGTAGAGCTCGACCGCGGTGCGCCCGCGGATCGCCAGCAGGTCGGCCGGGTAGAGCGAGCCCTCGTTGAGCTGCTGACCGACCTCGACTTTCTCGCCATCGGTCACGTGCAGGCGGGTGCGCGGCGGGAAGCTGTAGGCGTGCTCCTCGCCGCTCGACTCGGTGACGTGCACTTTCAGCGCTTTGTCGGTTTCTTCGACCGAGACCTTGCCGGCCGCCTCGGCCATCTGCGCCAGGCCCTTCGGTTTACGCGCCTCGAAGAGCTCGACGATGCGCGGCAGGCCCTGGGTGATGTCCTGGCCGGCGACACCGCCGGTGTGGAACGTCCGCATGGTCAGCTGCGTGCCGGGCTCGCCGATCGACTGGGCGGCGATGATGCCGACCGCGTCGCCGATGTTGACGGTGAAGCCGGTGGCCGGGGCGACGCCGTAGCAAGCGCGGCACACGCCGGAATCGGCATCGCACTTGAGCGCCGAGCGGACCGGGACCTTGACCTCCTCTTCACCCTCGAACGCCTCGGCGATGGCCTCGACGTCGGCCAGGGTGATCTCCTGATTGCGCTTGAGCAGCTCGCGGCCGCGCTTGGTTTCGAACTTTTTCGCGGCCAGGCGACCGATCAGGTTGTCGTTGAGCGAGTTGTCGTCCTTGCGGATCGCCATCTCGATGTGGTCTTTGGTTTTGCAGTCCTCCTCGCGCACGATCACGTCCTGGGCGACGTCGACCAGGCGCCGGGTCAGGTAACCCGAGTCGGCCGTGCGCAGCGCCGTGTCGGCGAGTCCCTTTCGGGCGCCGTGCGTGGAGATGAAGTACTCGAGAACCGAGAGGCCCTCCATGAAGTTGGCCTTGATCGGCCGCTCGATGATTTCGCCCTTCGGATTGGCCATCAGGCCGCGCATCCCCGCCAGCTGGCGGATCTGCTTGAAGGAGCCGCGAGCGCCCGAGTTGGCCATCATGAAGATCGGGTTCAGCTCGTCGAGGTTGTCCTCCATCGCTTTGGCGACCTCGTCGGTGGCGTTGTTCCAGTGCGACGTGACCGCCTCGTGGCGCTCCTCGGCCGTGATGTAGCCGTCGTTGTACTGGCCCTGGATCTCCGCCGTCTGCTTCTCGTACCGTTCGAGGATCTGCTCCTTGTCGGGCGGCGAGACGACGTTGTTCTTGGACACCGTGATCCCCGCCTGGCTGGCGTAGTGGAAGCCGAGGTCCTTGAATGCGTCGAGCACCTGCGAGACCGCCGGGGCGCCGTAGGCCTCGACCAGGTCGGAGACCATCTCGTTGACGTTGCGCTTCTTCAGCGAGTGGTTGACGAACTCGAACTGGTCGGGATCGAAGTCGTCCCCGAGCGCCTCGGCCAGAGCACGCTCGATGTTCTCGTTGAAGATGATTCGCCCGACCGTGGTCAGGAAGTGCTCTTTGCCGGCCCGGCGGTACTCAGCCTGGTCGTGCAGCTTGCAGCCGCCGTTCTCGTAGACGAGCTCGGCCTCCTGCGAGGAGCGGAACACCTTCGGCGTCGAGCCATTGCGCTTGGCGCCCTGGCCGGCCTTGAGGCCCTCGTCGATCTTCGCCAGCTCCTCGGCATCGGGGCCATAGGTGAGGTAGTAGATCCCCAGCACCATGTCCTGGGTCGGCGTCGCCAGCGGCGCGCCGTGCGCCGGCGAGAGGATGTTGTTCGCCGAGAGCATCAGGATCCGCGCCTCGGCCTGGGCCTCGGCGGAGAGCGGCACGTGGACCGCCATCTGGTCGCCGTCGAAGTCGGCGTTGAAGGCGTGACAGACCAGTGGGTGGACCTGGATCGCCTTGCCCTCGACCAGCACCGGCTCGAAGGCCTGGATGCCGAGGCGGTGCAGGGTCGGCGCGCGGTTGAGCAGCACCGGGTGCTCGTGGATGACTTCCTCGAGCACGTCCCAGACCTCGGGAATCATCGACTCGACCATCTTCTTGGCGGCCTTGATGTTCTGCACCGACTTGCGCTCGACCAGCTGGGCCATGATGAACGGCTTGAAGAGCTCCAGCGCCATCAGCTTGGGCAGGCCGCACTGGTGCAGCCTCAGGCTCGGGCCGGAGACGATCACCGAACGGCCGGAGTAGTCGACGCGCTTGCCGAGCAGGTTCTGGCGAAAGCGCCCCTGCTTGCCCTTGAGCATGTCGGAGAGCGACTTCAGCGGGCGGTTGCCGGGGCCCGTCACGGGGCGACCGCGACGACCGTTGTCGAACAGCGCGTCGACGGCCTCCTGCAGCATCCGCTTCTCGTTGTTGACGATGATCTCGGGCGCGCCGAGATCGAGCAGGCGCTTGAGCCGGTTGTTGCGGTTGATGACGCGCCGGTAGAGATCGTTGAGGTCCGAGGTGGCGAAGCGGCCACCGTCGAGCTGCACCATCGGGCGCAGCTCCGGCGGGATCACCGGCACGCAGTCGAGGATCATCCAGTCCGGCTGGTTCTCGGAGTTGAGGAAGGCGGAGGCGACTTTGAGCCGCTTTACCGCGCGGGCCTGTTTCTGGCCCTTGGAGCTGTTGATCACCACCTCCAGCTCCTCGCACTCGGCCTCGAGGTCGACCTGTTCGAGCAGGTCGCGCACGGCTTCGGCGCCCATGCTGCCGCGGAAGTACTCGCCCCAGCCGAACGGCGAGCCGAAGCGGTCCTTGAGCTCGCGGAAGACGGTCTCGTCGTTGACGACGTCCTTCGGCTTCATCTCGGTGAAGATCTTCCAGACCTCTTGCATCCGCTCGATCGCCTCGTCGATGTAGGCCTCGGTGTCGGATATCTCCGCCTCGAAGGTCTTGCGCAGCTCTTTGATCATTTTGGTGCGCTCGTCGTCCTTCAACTTGCGCAGCTGCGCGGCGGTCAGTTTCAGCGAGTCCGCCCAGATGTGGTCGTCGTCGTCGAACTTGGTCTGGGTGCCGTCCTCGAGGTACTTGATCCGGCGCTCGAGCGACTCGCTCAGCTCCTGAGTCCTCTTCTGCCGTTCCGCCTCGTAGGAGTCGGTGACCTTTTTGACTTCTTTCTCGAGCATGCCGAGGTCCTTGTCGCGGGCCTCGACGTCCACCCAGGTGATCATCGATGCGGCGAAGTAGAGAACCTTCTCGAGCTCCTTGGGAGCCATGTCGATCAGGTAGCCGATCCGGCTCGGAACGCCCTTGAAGAACCAGATGTGGGAGACCGGCGCGGCCAGGTCGACGTGACCCATGCGCTCGCGGCGGACCTTGGATCGGGTGACCTCGACGCCGCAGCGCTCGCAGACGATGCCCTTGTAGCGGACGCGCTTGTACTTGCCGCAGTAGCACTCCCAGTCCTTGGTCGGACCGAAGATGCGCTCGCAGAAGAGGCCGTCTTTCTCCGGCTTCAGGGTGCGGTAGTTGATCGTCTCCGGCTTGGTGACCTCGCCCCAGCTCCAGGAGCGGATCTTCTTCGACGACGCCAGGCCGATTTCAATCGCGTCGAAATTGTTGATGTCGATCATCAGTCCTCCACCTTCGCCTCTTCGGCCTCTTTCTCTGTCTCTGCGGCGGCACCATCGGTGCCGCCCTCACCCTCGGCGACGGTCTGCTCCTCGCGCTCGTCGGCGGCCCCGTTGGGGGAATCGGCGCGAACGCCGGTCAGGTCCATGCCGAGCTCCTCGGCGGCCTTGAGCAGGTCGTCGTCCTCCTCGGCGATCTCGACGTCTCCGCCTTCGGAGACGACGTTGGCATCGAGCGAGAGGCTCTGGATCTCCTTCAGCAGAACTTTGAAGGACTCCGGGATCGAGGGCTCGGGGATGTTCTCCCCCTTGACGATCGCCTCGTAGGCCTTGACCCGCCCGACCGTGTCGTCGGACTTGACCGTGAGCATCTCCTGCAGCGTGTAGGCAGCGCCGTAGGCCTCCAGGGCCCAGACCTCCATCTCGCCGAAGCGCTGGCCGCCGAACTGCGCCTTGCCGCCCA
>JBIOVV010000081.1:0-2134 GCA_044867925.1 Solirubrobacterales bacterium
GGAGGGGGCTCCCCCCGACTCGCTCGCTTCGCTCGCTCTGTGTGTCGGGGGAAGCCCCCTCCTCCTAGCCGAGCCAGCCCGCTCTCTTGCGCATTGATTTGATGCGGCGGAACTCTGCGATGTCCTCCCTTAGCGCCGCGGGAGCTGGGGCGGGGAGGAAACGCGCGGGGAGCGGGGACTCGATCACTCCGGTGGCGGAGCTGATGACCTTGTAGGCGCGGGCGCCTCTTCTCGCGGTGACGGCTGCGGGTGGGCCGGTGCCTTCCCAGAGGAGGCCGGCGTAGTCGTCGAGGCCGTAGCCGTCGGGCATGCCGTTGCCGACGGCGGCCAGGTAAGCGGAGCGACGCTCGGGCTCGTTGTTGTAGTGGACGCAGAGGCTGCCGTGGAGCAGGCCGAGGCCGGCCTCGGCCTGGGGCCGGCCCGAGGACTTGGTGATGCCCGACTCGAACCAGCACATCGCGCCGGCGCTCTGGCCGGCGAGGACGACCCCCTCGCGCCAGGCGAGGCTGAGGATCGCGCCCAGCTCGTGCGCCTCCCAGACCGCCAGCAGGTTGACCAGGCTGCCGCCGCCGACATAGACCAGATCCTGAGCGAGGAGGTGGTCGCGCAGGGCCATCGGCCGGCGACCGAGGCGGAAGAGCGAGAGATCGGAGGGCTCGCAGGGCCGCTCGCCGAAGGCGGCGTAGAAGCGGGCGATCTGCTCGCGGGTGTCGCCGCTGGCGGTCGGCAGGATGCAGATTCGTGGCCGCCCCTCCGCCCGCTCCGTCGCCAGGCGCAGCATCAGCTCGCTGACCGCCCGGTCCGGCGGCCGAGAGGTGAAGTCGTGGCCGCCGAGGGCGAGGAGGCGGGAGACCATCAAGCCGCCGAGCTCGCCGAGAGCGACGGCGAAGTCGCGCCGGGCAGCCGGGTCACCGCGGGAGCGTCGCCGAGGTAAGCGGTCGCCAGGCGCATCTCGACCACGCGCTCGCCGATCGCGTCGAGCCGGTAGCCGCGCACGGCCGGTCGCGAGGCGACCACCCGGCTCAGCTCGCGGTCGACGAAATGCAGGGCGGCGCCGTCCTCGGCCGCGAAGCCGGGCCGCATCCCTTCGCGCAGCATCCCGTGGTAGGCGAGGCGGCGCGCCGAGGTCGGCTCGTAGTGGACGCAATTGCTGAAAGGCAGGAGGCCCAGCCCCTCGACCCGCCGCGGCTCCCCGTGGAAGCCGGTGACCGCTTCGGAGAACCAGCAGAGCGAACCGGCGGAGAGACCGCAGAGGAGGACGCCGGCTTCCCAGGCTTCGCGCAGGATCAGGTCGATTCCGTGCGCTCTCCAGACCCCGAGCAGGCTGACCACGCTGCCACCACCGACGTAGATCAGGTCTTGGTCGAGGAGGTGGTCGCGCAGGTTCTCGGGCCCCTGCTCGCGGCGGAAGAGCGAGACATGGCTCGCCTCGCAGCGGTCGGCCGCAAAGGCGCGGTAGAAGCGGACGACGTAGTGGTCGGCGTCGCCGCTCGCCGACGGCAGGAAGCAGACTTTGGGTCGCTCGCGGCGACAGAGGCCCAGCACGTACTCGTCGAGCAGGGGATTTCCCGACTCCATCGAGAAGCCGCCGCCACCGAAGGCGACGATCTGGCGAGGCGCAGTCTCCATCCCTGAATGCTCCTCCCGCGGGAGCGGCGCTTGCTTGTACAGAGGTCTGAAGTTCGCCACGATCCCCCCGCCCCCGTGTACAGGGCGCGCGCTCGGATTCCGCCCGCGTTCCCAAGGGCTCCGGGCCTTTGTTAAATCGGTACCGGAACGTCCACAGAGCCCCTTCAGGGTGTACAATCGCGTTTACCTAAACACGGTTGTCTACCTGTGGATCCCGACGTGCCTCCCACCTCTTCAAGCCCCGGAAACGCCTCTCCAGCGCCAAATGACGAGCTCGGGACCGTGCTCGAGCAGGAGCGTTTGCCGGCGGGCATCGACGATCTGCCCGAGCCCCTCGTCGAGCACTCCCAGCGCGAACGGCTGCTCAACGCGATGGCCCGCAGCTGTGCCAAGAAAGGCTACGGCGCGACCACGATCGCCGACGTCTGCGAGGGCGCCGGCGTCTCGCGCGCGACCTTCTACGAGCTCTTCATGGACAAGGAGGACTGCTTCCACGCCTCGATGG
>JBIOVV010000082.1:0-4735 GCA_044867925.1 Solirubrobacterales bacterium
CTCAAGCGCGAAGCGCGTTTTGAGGAGAGGGTCACCCTCCCCGCGCTCAGTACGTTGCTGCTACTACGGCGAGATCGTCGGCCTGCCAGGTGACCTGACCGCCCGAGTAGTCGAGTAGAGCCTGAAGCTTCTCGGGGGCGAAGGTATCGCCAACTACGAAGGCGCGAGATTGCTCACTTACCCGGCGGCACAAAGCTTGGAGTTGATCATTGTCGCTCAGCTGGTTGACGGAGAGCACTGAGATGACGAGGTCCCAGGGGCCGTCGGGGAGGGGGTCCTCCATGCGAGCCAGCTGGACGTCGTCGTAGGACTGGCGGGCGCGGAAGACCATGTCGGGGCTGGCGTCGAGGCCGACCACCCAGCTCTCGGGATAGGCCTCGATCAGGCGGCGAGTGGTCTCACCGGTGCCCATGCCGAGCTCGAGCACGCGCTCGGGCGGGAAGGGGATCGCCGCGATCGCCTCTTCCTGCAGCTCGTCGTAGCGGGGGATCTGCGTGCGGATCCGCTCCAGGTAGATCTCGGGTGTCCAGTCGAATTGACCCATTCCGTAATCTCGTCAGAGGCCTGCCATCGTAAGCCCGGCTGAAGCGGAGGAGCGTTCCATGGCTCAAGCATCGACGATCATCGATCTCGCGCGGCTGTCGCTGTCCCACGGCGAGGGCCGGCGGCTCGAGCTGCCGGTGCGGCTGGAGCCGCTGGAGCTGGCGGGCCAGGCCTATGTCTCGCCCGACTCGGTCCCGGTCCGGCTCGACGTCTCCCGCCCCAGCGGCGGCTTCGCCTTTCGCCTCCGCTTTCCGGTCCGCATCGAGGGCCCCTGCATGCGCTGCCTCGAGGGCGCGGCGTTGGAGACCGAGGTCGAGGCCCGCGAGGTGGCCCAGGAAAACACCGAGGACGAGGAGCTGCTCAGCCCCTACGTCGAGGACGATGAGCTGGACCTGGGGCGCTGGGCCCACGACGCGGCCGTCCTCGCGATCCCGACCCAGTTCCTCTGCCGCCCCGACTGCGCCGGCCTCTGCCAGGTCTGCGGCGAGTCGCTCAACGACGCCGACCCGGCCGATCACGAACACGATGCGGGCCCAGACCCCCGCTGGGCGAAGCTTGGAGAGCTGAAGCTGGAGTAAGGGTTGGGTGGGGGAGGGCCGGGTGGCCCTCCCTCGACCCGCTACCATGCTCCGGCTCATGGCAGTCCCTAAGAAGAGAACCTCAAGCGCTCGGCGCGATAAGCGACGTGCGCAGCACAAGGCAGGTAAGGCGCGGCTTAATCAGTGTCCGCGTTGTCACAGTCCGCGTCTGCCGCATCGGGTGTGTCCCACTTGTGGGACCTACGCCGGGCGCGAGGTGATCAAACACCCGATCGCCGAGCCGACGGCGCCCACGCCTGACGCTGAGTAGCGATGCCTGAGGGCATCACGGTCGCTCTGGACGGGTTCGGGGCGGAGCAGGGCTTTGCGACGCTTGCGCAGGGAGCGCGCCTAGCGGCTGCCGACGGGATTCGCTTGCGTGTGTTCGGGCCGCCCGCCGAGCTCGGCTTGGAGGGGGTCGACGGGATCGAGGTCGTGCCCGCCTCCGAGTGGATCGCCAACGAGGAGGATCCGGTCACGGCGGTACGGGCGAAGCAAGAGGCCTCGGTAGTGCGCGCCGCCGCCGACGTCGCCGAGGGACGCTCGGCCGCGCTGGTCAGCGCCGGCTCGACCGGGGCGACGATGGCCGCCGCAACCTTCGGCCTGAAGCGGATGAAGGGCGTGCAGCGGCCCGCCCTCGCCGTGCAGCTTCCCGTCCCCGGCAAGCCGGTGCTCTTCCTCGACGTCGGCGCCAACGTCGAGGTGCGCGCCCAGCACCTGGTCCAGTTCGCCTTCCTCGGCGCCGCCTTCAGCGAAGCGGTGCTCGGGGTCGAGCGGCCGCGGGTCGGCCTGCTCTCGGTCGGCGAGGAGGCCGGCAAGGGCCGCGAGGAAGTCGTCGCCGCCAACGAGGTTCTCTCCGGCGTCGCGGGAATCGACTTCGTCGGCAACGTCGAGGGGCGGGACCTGCCGGCGGACGCCGCCGACGTCGTCGTCACCGACGGCTTCACCGGCAACGTCTCGCTGAAGCTGATGGAGGGCACGGCGAAGGCCGTCACCGGCGCGATCCGCGGGGCGGCGCGCGCCAACCCGCTCGCCGCCCTCGGCGGCCTGCTGATGCGCCCGGCTCTCGGCGGCCTGCGCCGCGAGCTTCACCCCGACGCCACCGGCGGCGCGATCCTGCTCGGCCTGCGCGGCATCGCCGTCGTCGGCCATGGCAGCTCCGGGGCCGACGGGATCGCCAACGCGATCCGGCTCGCCGCCCGCTGCGTCGAGGTCGACGCGGTCGGCCGCACCGCGGCGCTGTTGCGCGAGAGCGGTGCCGGGCGCGGCGATCTCGCCGCTCGTGCCGGGGAGGGCCGGGCGTGATAGGAACCTGCCGATGACCCGCGAGCAAGTCCTCACCTTGGTGCGCGATCACCTCGCCGAGGAGCTCGAGCTCGAAGCCGCCAAGATCGGCGAGACGAGCCGCTTCAAGGAGGACCTCGACGCCGACTCGCTCGACCTCTACGAGCTGGTGATGGAGCTGGAGGACACCTACCGGATCTCCGTCTCCGAGGAGCAGGCCGCCAAGATCGCGACCGTCGGCGACGCGGTCGACTTCGTGCTCGAGCACGCGCCGGCGTGAGCGAGGAGACCCTCGCCGAGCTGATCGCCGATTTGCCGGAGGACCTGCGCCGTCAGGCGCTGACCCACTCCTCCTGGAGTGCGGTGAGGGCCGAGTCCTACGAGCGCTTCGCCTATCTCGGCGACAGCGTGCTCGCCCTCGCCGTCGCCCGCCAGCTGATCGAGCGCTTTCCGGAGGTCGATGCCGGCGGGCTGACCAAGATCCACAACCAGGCGGTCAGCGGTGTCTCCTGCGCTGAGGTCGGACGCGAGCTCGGCGTGCCCGAGATGCTGCGTGAGAACGAACCCGAAGAGATGTCGGTGGGAATCCCGGCCGAGGTCCTGCTCAGCGGCGAGCGCCCGCTGCCGGAGGCGACCGAGGCCCTGATCGGCGCCTGCTTCCTCGCCTTCGGCTTCGAGCGCGTGGCGAGCGCCGTCGCCGCGGCCTTCGAGCCGCGCGTCGAGCACGCAGCCGAGACCAGGATCGACTTCAAGTCCGCCCTGCAAGAGCTGCTTGCGCGCCGCCGGCTGCACGTAAGCTACGAGGTGAGCGAGGAATCCGGGCCGCCGCACCGGCGCACCTTCGCCGTGGTGGCGATCGTCGACGGCGAGCGGGTCGGCAAAGGGGAGGGGCGGAGCAAGAAGGCAGCCGAGCAAGTCGCGGCCGAGAAGGCACTGAAACGGCTTGGAGATTGAGGATGATCGTCGCGTCCGACTCGCTCGCGAGGCTTGGCAGCCGCAGGTTCAAAGACCGGGGCCGGAGAGACAGAGCATGTACCTGAGATCAATCGAGATGAAGGGCTTCAAGTCGTTCCCCGAGCGGGCGCGGCTGGAGTTCTCACCCGGCGTCAGCGTGATCGTCGGGCCCAACGGCTCGGGGAAGTCGAACATCACCGACGCCGTCCTCTGGGCCCTGGGCGAGCAGAGCCCCGGCGCGATCCGCGGCGCCTCGATGCAGGACGTGATCTCGGCCGGCGGCAAGGGCGTCGGCCAGCGCCGCGCCGCCGAAGTCGAGGTGACGATCGACAACTCCGAGGGGCGGGCCGCGACCGAGCTCTCCGAGATTGCCGTCAAGCGCACCCTGGACCGCTCCGGCGACGGCAGCTACCGCCTCAACGGCGCCCGCTGCCGCCTCGTCGACGTCGCCGAGGTGCTTTCCGACACCAACCTCGGCCGCGAGATGCACTCGGTGATCAGCCAGGGAAGGGTCGAGTCGATCGTCCACTCGAAGCCGCGCGAGCGGCGCCTCCTGGTCGAGGAGGCCGCCGGCCTCGGCAAGCACCGCAAACGCCGTCGCCGCGCCGAGCTGAAGCTGCGCGCCGCCCGCGACAACCTCGACCGCGCCCTCGATCTCGAGCGCGAGGGCCGCGCCCGCCTGCGCCCGCTGAAGCGCCAGGCTCAGGCGGCGGAGCTGGGAGCGCGGATCGAGCGCGAGGAACTGGGCCTGCGCGGCCAGCTCGTCGCCGAGGAGCTTCGCTTCGGGGCCGATCGCGCCGCCGCCGCGGAGAAGGCTGCCGGCGAGGCGCGGGCGCAGCGGGCTGCGATCGAGAAGACGCTTGCCGAGGTGAGCGAGAAGCGTCGCGCCGCCGAGGAGCGCTTCGCCGCCCGCGATCGTGAGCGCACCCTGGCCTGGGGCGTGCTGACCAAGCTGCGCGGCGAGCAGCAGCGGATCGCGGTCCGCGCCACCGGGCTCGCCGATCGCGAGGGGGAGATCTCGGGCCGGCTGGAGTCGCTGCGGGCCGAGCTGGGCCCGCTGACGCTCGACGTCGGCGGCGCCGCGGCGCCGGGAGAACGGGCTCGCAAGCTGGAGGAGGAGCTCGACGAGATCGATGCCGGTCTCTCCGGCGCGACCGACGGGCTTGCCCGGGCACGTTCGGCCGACGCCAGCGAGGCAGCGCGCGAGGCCGCCCTGGGTGCCGTGCAGAGCGGTGCGGAGCGGGCTTCTCGCCATGCCCGCCGGGCCGAGGGTCTGCTCGGTGAGCGCGCCCGCGAGGTTCTGCGCAAGCGGCTCGCCGTGGGCGAGGAGCTGCTCGACGACGTTCGTGCCGCGGTCTCGGCCGCGACCGCGGCCG
>JBIOVV010000083.1:0-44552 GCA_044867925.1 Solirubrobacterales bacterium
CCTACGGCCTCACCTACTTCACCGCCTACCGGATGCTGATCGACCAGTGCAAGCTGCAGCCAGGCCACAACGTCCTGATCTGGGGCGCGGCCGGCGGCCTCGGCGTCTTCGCCGTGCAGCTCTGCAAGGCGGCCGGTGCCAACGCGGTCGGCGTCGTCTCCTCCGACGAGAAGGGCGAGCTGATCAAGCAGCTGGGCGCGGTCGACTACATCAACCGCGGGGAGTTCGGCGAGATGATGCGTACCGACGCCAACCTCACCGACCCGGCCGCGGACAAGGAGCGCTTCAAGGCCTCGCGCGGCTTCGCCAAGCGGGTCAAGGAGATCCTCGGCGACGCCCCCGACATCGTCTTCGAGCACGTCGGCCGGGCGACCTTCCCGACCTCGGTCTTCACCGTCAAGCCCTTTGGCAAAGTCGTCATCTGCGGCGCCACCTCGGGCTACCAGCTCGATTTCGACGTCCGCTACCTGTGGATGAAGCAGAAGCAGGTCATCGGCTCGCACTTCGCCAACGCGTATGAGTGCATGAAGGCCAACCAGCTGATGGCCGAGGGCAAGGTCCGCCCGGTGATCTGGCAGACGATGGGCTTCGACGGCGTCGCCGAGGCGCACCAGCTGCTGCACGAAAACAAGCACCTCGGCAAGATCGCGATCCTGGTCGGGGCGGAGTCCGAGGCGGACGGCAAGAACGAGGACGGGCCCGGCGCGATCCGGGCGGAGGTGGGGGCCTGATGAGCGAGGTCTGCGTGCTCGACTGGCACATCGCCCCCTTCCGGGCGGACCGCTGGCTCGACCTCTGGGAACCGGCGGCCGCGCGGATGCCGGCCTACGGGGCCAAGAGCTGGTCCCTGACGCGGGCGATCGACGACCCGCTGGCCTTCCGCCAGTCCTCGGTCTGGGAGAGCCGCTCCGACTTCGAGCGCTACTGGTTCTCGGAGGAAATCGAGAAGGCGCGCGCCGCCTGCATCGACCTCTATGACCTGCCGCTGCTGCCGACCTGGCACACCCTCGTCGTCGCCGAGTAGCTGCCCGTCGCTGTTCGATCCGCCTGCTAGGTGCTCAGGCTCGCTCGAGCGGCGCCATCGTAAGCCCAGCCGAATCAAGCTGCTGCCAGTAGTGCTCGGCCAGCTCGCGGGGGCCCGACCAGACGATCGCCTGGCCCTTGCTGTGAATGCTGTCTGCGAACTGGTGCCCGCGGTCCAGGGAAACGCCGGGAATCACGCGGGCCAGCGTCGCGGCGACATGGTCGAAGGTGTTGTGGCTGTCGTTGCGGACGATCACCCGCCACTCCCCGCCCAGGTCGGAGCCGGGGCCCGCGGTCCTCGGCCTCTCCACCGTCGTAGTCGACATCGCCACGCATTATGCGGAAGTTCCGCCGCTCGGTGGGCCGCGGGAAGACTCAAACGTCCGTCTGTCTTTAAGTTTACTTAACTACTCAAAATAGTTATGCCCTAAACTCGGGCGAGATCGCCAACCACTCCGAAAGTTGGATCGCGATGGCATCTCACATTCAGTCGATCGATCCGCGCCTGGCGAAGGCCCTGTCCAACGACGTTCGGGCGCGGGCCCTGAACCTGATTGCCGAGGACCCGAAAAGCCCGAAAGCCATTGCCGCGACCCTGGGGCTGGATGTCCGCAGCGTCGCCTACCACGTGCGGGTACTGAAAAAACTGGGCTGCATCGAGCTGGCGGAGACGCGCCCGCGCCGGGGCGCGATCGAGCACGTCTATCGCGCCGCGGACTGGGTTCTCGGCGACTAGACCCGCTTAGTACGGGCTCGGGACCCGGACCACGACGTCGTCGAAGCTCGCCTTCGCCCCCTTTGCGACCTTCGCCGAGCCGAGGGAGAATCCCGAGGCCCGGCCGCTCAGCTCGCCGGCACCGTCGTCGGTGACTTCCGCGATCAGCGTGCCGCCGACGAAGGCGAGGATGGCGCAGTTGCCCTTTTCCTCGCCGGAGGTGACGTTGAACGCCCGCAGCCGCAGCATGTTCGCTTTGTCGGCCCCGCCGACGCCGGCCACGTTCTTCTCGATGTCGAGGTACTCGATCGTGCCATCGGCGAGAACCTTGCGCACCTGGGCCTTGCGCTGCAGCGGGTAGACGGCGAGCTGGTAGCGGGCGCCGCCGCCGGCCCGCAGGTCGACCGAGAGATAGGCGGAGCGCTGGACGGCCATCGGCGTCGAGCTGAGCAGGCGCGCCGTGGCGGCGATCTCGAGGTCGCGGCCGAGCACCGGAGCGCGGTACGAGCACTCCTTGGTCGCTTTGCCGATCGAGACGCCGAAGGCGCCGTCGGCGCCGCCGCGGGCGCAGCGCTCGCCCGAGAGCTTGGCGATCTGCGCCAGCTGTCCCTTGCTCTCCATGCCGTTGCGATAGATGCCGATCAGGGCGGCGCCGGCGGTCGAGACGAAGGCCAGGGCGCCGACCAGGAGCAGAGGGAAAACGGCTGTGCGAAGCAATCTCACGGTCTCGCAGCCTAAACACAGCCTGCCCGGAAAGATGCGGCCCGTGAGTAGGTGAACGGCGTCTTTCGGCCCGACCCAAATAAGATTGAGCATGTGAGCGACCACCGCCTCCCCGAGCGCGACCGTCCCTGGGTGATGCGCACCTATGCCGGGCACTCCGACGCGCGCCGCTCCAACGAGCTCTACCGGGGCAACCTCGCCAAGGGCCAGACCGGCCTTTCGGTCGCCTTCGACCTGCCGACGCAGACCGGCTATGACCCCGACCACGTCCTCGCTCGCGGCGAGGTCGGCAAGGTCGGCGTCTCGATTGCCCACAAGGGCGACATGCACCAGCTGCTCGACGAGATCCCGCTCGACGAGATGAACACCTCGATGACGATCAACGCGACGGCGGCCTGGCTGCTCGGCCTCTACATCACGGTCGCCGAGGAGACCGGGGTCCAGCGCGCCGCGCTCCAGGGCACGACCCAGAACGACATCATCAAGGAGTACCTCTCGCGCGGCACCTACGCCTTCCCGCCCGAGCCGTCGATGCGGCTGATCGCCGACATGGTCGCCTTCACCGTCAACGAGGTGCCGAGCTGGAACCCGACCAACATCTGCAGCTACCACCTGCAGGAGGCCGGGGCGACACCGGTGCAGGAGATCGCCTACGCGCTCTCGACCGGGATCGCGGTGCTCGACGAGGTGAAGGCGCGCGGCCAGGTCGCCGAGGCCGACTTCGCCAAGGTCTTCGGCCGCATCTCCTTCTTCGTCAATGCCGGCATCCGCCTGATCGAGGAGATCGGCAAGCTGCGCGCGATGGGCCGGCTCTGGAACGAGATCGGCCGCGAGCGCTATGGCGTCAGCGACGAGAAGATGCTGCGCTTCCGCTACGGGGTCCAGGTCAACAGCCTCGGCCTGACCGAGGCCCAGCCCGAGAACAACATCCAGCGGATCGTGCTGGAGGCGCTCGCCGTGACACTCAGCCGCGATGCCCGCGCCCGCGCGATCCAACTGCCGGCCTGGAACGAGGCGATGGGGCTCCCCCGCCCCTGGGACCAGCAGTGGAGCCTGCGAATCCAGCAGGTGCTGGCCAACGAGACCGACCTGCTCGAGTACCCGGACATCTTCGAGGGCTCAACGGTGATGGACGGGCTGGTGGAGGAGCTGATCGAGGGCGCCCGGAGCGAGATGGCGGTCGTCGAGGAGCACGGCGGCGCGGTCGCCGCCGTCCCCTATATGAAGGCTCGCCTGGTCGAGTCCCACCGCGAGCGGGTTGCGCGAATCGAGACCGGCGAGCAGAAAGTGATCGGCCAGAACAGCTTCACCGAGAGCGAGGACTCGCCGCTGACCGCCGGCGCCGATGGCGGCATCCTCACGCCCGATCCCGAGGTCGAGCGCGAGAGAGTCGAGGCACTGGAGGCGTGGAGGTCCGAGCGCGACGAGGAGGCCGTGCGGGCCGCGCTGGCAGAGCTGGGCCGGGTCGCCGCCGACGACGGCCAGAACATCATGCCCGCGACGATCGCCGCCGCCCAGGCCGGTGCGACCACCGGCGAGTGGGCCGGCGTGCTGCGCGAGACCTTCGGCGCCTACCGCGGTCCGACCGGCGTCAGTGGCGCTGCCCCGGCCACCGATCGCGAGCAGCTGGAGGCGATCCGCGCCAAGGTCGACGCGGTCTCCGACCGGCTCGGTCACCGGATCAAGATCCTGGTCGGCAAGCCCGGCCTCGACGGGCACTCCAACGGCTCCGAGCAGATCGCCCTGCGGGCCCGTGACGCCGGGATGGAGGTCATCTACCAGGGCATCCGGCTCACCCCCGCGGAGATCGCGGAGTCCGCCCTGCAGGAGGACGTCGACGTGATCGGCCTCTCGATCCTCTCGGGCTCCCACCTCGAGCTCGTCCCCGAGATAGTCCGCCGCCTGCGCGAGGAGCAGGTCGATGCGCCGGTTGTCGCCGGCGGCATCATCCCCCCCGCCGATGCGAAGCGGCTGCGCGAAGCCGGCGTCGCCGGCGTCTACACGCCCAAGGACTTCGACATCAACAAGATCATGGGCGAGATCGTCGACCTGGTTGCAGGCCGCGCCACCGCCCGCGCCGCCGCCTGAGCCCCGCCGGCGTCGCGCCGAACTCGCGGCCGCGCGACAATAGGAGGATGAGCGAGCTAAACGGGGACCGCTCGGCCTGGCTGCGCTGCTACCGCTGCTGGTCCCAGAACCTCGAGATCCAGATCCATTACGACGCGATCCGCCGCGTCGATCCGGACAGCGGCATCCTCGCCGAGGGCATCGACGAGGTCCAGGAGGCCCTCGTTCAGTGCGTCGACTGCATGCACGACCAGCCCCACCTCACCTTCCAGGACAACGTCGTGGTGCCGATCGAGGATCGCTGGGAACGGATGGTCGCGGGCACCCCCTGGGTCGCGTCGTGCACCGTGCGCGTCGATCAGGACCGGGTCGAGACCTGCTCCGGCCCCGAAGCCGCCGAGTTCCTCACCTACGGCGCCTTCGGCGATGCGGGCGTACGCGAGTTCTTCACCCACGTCCGCTTCCACAAGCACGACGAGGAGCAGGTGGTCGTCCACATGCTGGTCGAGCTCTACGCCCGGTCGGCCGAAGAGGCCGCGGCGGTCCTCGAGGGCGCCGCCCACGGGCCCCTCGAGATCACCTCGCTCGCGGAGGAGTCCCGCCCGCCGGCCCATGCCTCAGACGAGGCGCACTGATTAAACTAAAGCTGCGCCTCTTCTCTGCCGATGCATCAGTAGGTCACCGACATAGTGCGACCTGAACTCAATAATGAGTACCTGAACATTGGTGTAATAAGTACCTGGACATTGGTTAACTTTTGCAGCCCTTTTATGCAGGTACAGTCTCTGCGCGGCCCGGCCGTCTGATCAAGTATTCGAGCGCTTCTGGTCGGCCGCTGAATGTCCTTGCGGATGCGCAAACGCTGTGCTACATCGTAGGAAGCCGTTCGTGCGCCGCCCCATCCCTGACGCTGCGGAAAACACCTTGAATCGACTCCTCTCAACTTCCCGGGGCCCGGCCCTGCTCTGGTTCGCTGTTGCCCTAACTGCGTCCCTGGCCTCCCTCTCCTCCGCTTGGCATATCGCCCTCGCGGCGGCCGCCGCGCTCTGCGCCGCCTGCCTGCCGCAGTCGAGACTGGTCCGCGCCGCCTCCGCCGCGGCGATGATCCCGATCGCCTTCGCGGACGCTCCGACCTGGAGCTACGTCGTCGCCGGCAGCATGCTTGCCGCCGCTTTGGCGCAACCGACCCGAGAGAGGGTCCCCGTGCCACTGGAGAAAATCCAGCGCCACATCGAGTGGTGCCGCCGGCGCGACGAATCCGCCCATCTGCTCTGGGTCCACGTCCCCCACGCCGATCGCGAGACCGCCGTCGGCGCGCTGGACGCCTTCCGGGTGACCGACAGCGTGGCTTTGCTGCACGAGGCCAACGAATGCGAGGAGATCGTGGCCATGGTCGACCACGCGAGCTTTGAGCGCGCCGGGCTCGAACGTCGCCTCCGCGCACAGGTCGGCGAGACCGCCGGGTTCGGATGGGCGATCTTTCCGGAGGACGGAGTGACCGTGGAAGCCCTCTTCCGCCACGCTCGCACAGCGGCCGTCGCATCCTCCGATGCACCGGTGCGGCCCAGCCCTCAACTTTCTACGTCGTTTCGACGATGGGGTAGTACACCCTCAGCCGGGGCGCCAGCCCGCTCGTCGAACCAAGGATGAAAGATATGAAAACCCCAGCAGACGTCTCCCACATCGGAGATCGCCAAGGCCATGCCCTCGTAACCGGATGCGCCGGCTTTCTCGGCAGCGTGCTCTGCGAGCAACTCGTCGCCGGCGGCGTCGACGTGATCGGGATCGACTCATTCACCGACTTCTACCCGCGTGCGCTCAAGGAGAGGAATCTCGAGGCACTCCGCGGCGACTCCTCGTTCGATCTCCAGGAACGTGACATCTCCTGCGATCCACTCGACGACCTCCTCGAGCGGGTTGACGTCGTCTACCACCTCGCCGCCCAAGCAGGGGTGAGGGGAAGCTTCGGCGACGGGTTCGAGACCTACCTGACCAACAACGTCAAGGGCACCCAGCGCCTGCTCGAAGCAGCGGTCCGCCATCCGGTCGACGCCTTCGTCTACGCCTCCTCGTCCTCGATCTACGGCAACGCGGACTCCTACCCGACCACGGAGACCTCTGCGCGCGCTCCGGTTTCGCCGTACGGCATGACGAAGTGCGCCACCGAGGATCTCGCCGGCGTCTACCAGCGCATTCACGGGATTCACACGGTCGGCCTGCGCTACTTCACCGCCTATGGACCACGCCAGCGTCCTGACATGGCGTTCTCGCGGTTCGTCAGCGCGGGCATCGCCGGCAAGGCGATCACGATCCTCGGCGACGGCCTCCAGGTGCGCGACTTCACCTACGTCGACGACGTGATCGCGGCAACCCTGCTCGCAGCCGAGAACGGCTCCCCCGGGGCCGTCTACAACATCGGCGGCGGCACCCCCGTGACGCTCCTCGCGGCGGTCCGGCTTCTCGAAGAGCAGCTCGGAAAGCCGATCGAGATCGAGCACCGGGAGCAGGCTCGCGGCGACGCCCGGCAAACCGGCGCCGACACCGAGCTTGCCCGGGTCGAGCTCGGCTTCTCGCCGTCGGTCTCGCTGGAGGACGGCCTTGCCCGGCAGGTGGAGTGGACCCTGGAGCGAAACTCGCTCGGCCTGAAGGTCGCATAGCCGCACTCGGGGCCTCCTCGACAAACCGAGCTGCGATCCCCGCCGGCCTCGCCGGGTGACCCCATAGCATGCGGCGCTTGCGAGTGGCGATGGTCATACAGAGCTTCCTGCCGGTCCTCGGCGGGGCGCAGCGACAGGTCGACCTGCTCGGACCGTTGCTCCAGCGCCGGGGGGTGGAACTGACCGTGATCACCCGGCGCCCGCCGGGCACGGCCCGACGCGAAGCCCGGCCCGGGCTTCGCGTGCGCCGGATGCCCGGACCGGATCGCGGCCCCCTGGGCTCCGCGTGCTACACCGCCACCGGCGCCCTGGCGCTCGCGCGGTTGCGTCCCGACGTGGTCCACGTCCACGACCTGCTCTCCCCCGCGAGCATCGGCCTGCTCAGCCATCCGGCGCTCCGGGCCCCGATTGTCGCGAAGGTCCTCTCGACAGGACCGGGCGGAGACCTGGACCGGCTACTCACAAAGCCCCTCGGGGCTGCCCGGCTGCGGGCGATGGCCAGGTCCTTTTCCGCCTTCGTCTGCCTCAGCGACGAAGTCGCCGCCGAGCTCCGCGGCCACGGCGTCGACGACGCCCGGCTCCAGCGCATCCCGAACGGCGTCGACACCGTGCATTTCGCGCCCGCCGGCGATGCCCGGCGAGCGGCGGAACGGGAGCGGCTGGGGATCGACCCCGAGGGCGTGCTGGCGCTCTACGCAGGCCGCTTCGACGCGGTCAAGCGACTCGATCTGCTGATCGAGTCGCTTGCCCATGCCCCCCAGGTCCGACTCGTGCTGGTGGGCGAGGGCGGCGAAGAGGACCGGCTGCGCGCGATCGTCGCGGAGCGCGGACTCGAGGCCAGGGTCGGCTTCCTTGCCAAGACGGACGACCCCGCCCCGCTCTACCGGGCCGCCGACCTGTACGTGAGCGCATCCTCCACGGAGGGCATGTCGAACTCCGTGCTGGAGGCAATGGCGAGCGGCCTGCCGATTGTCGCCGCGCGGGCAAGCGGCATGGCCGAGCTGGTCACACCCGCCTCGGGGAAGCTCGTCGAGGAGGCGGCCGACGCCACCGCATTCGCCGCCGCCCTCACCGACCTCGCCATGGACCCCGGGCTTCGCCGCAGCCTGGGATCGAACGGGCGGCAGGCGATCGAGGCCCAGTATTCGCTCGAATCGGTGGCCGAGAGGCTGCGGCATCTCTACGACGACGTCCGGGAAAAACGATGAAGACAGCGAGAGACGTGAGATGAGCGAGGTGCTCGTGCTCTGCTATCACGCCGTCAGCGAGACGTGGGACAGCGAGCTGGCCGTCACACCGACGCAGCTCGAGACACAGGTGGGCACGCTGCTGAAGCGCGGCTACAAGCCGGTGAGCTTTCTCGAGGCCGCCCTCGCCCCCCCGGCTCCCCGAACCCTTGCGATCACCTTCGATGACGCATATCGCTCCGTCCACGAGATCGCGCGTCCGATCCTGCGCGAGCTCGGCGCTCCCGCTTCGGTCTACGCGCCAACCGACTGGGTCGGCAGCTCCCTGCCGATGCAATGGCCCGGCATCGACGACTGGATCGGCACCCCACACGAGAGAGAGCTGATGCCGATGGGCTGGGACGAGCTCGGCCGGCTTGACGACGAGGGCTGGGAGGTCGGCTCTCACACCTGCTCGCACCCGCGACTCACCGAGCTCGACGACGAGCGCTTGGCGCTGGAGATGGAGCGCTCGCGCGAGGAGTGCACCACCGGCCTCGATCGACCCTGCAAGACGATCGCCTACCCCTACGGGGACGTCGACGAGAGGGTGGTGGCCGCAGCGGCAGCGGCGGGCTACAGCGCCGCCGGGGCCCTACCCCATGCTCCCCACGCCCCGGCGGCGCTGCGCTGGCCGCGGGTGGGGATCTACAGGTGGGACGGAGACGGTCGCTTCCGGCTGAAGGTCTCGCCTCGCGTGCGCCGGCTGCGAGCGCTGCCGGTGCAGCGCCTGCTGCGGCCCTTGCGGCGGATCGGACGCGGTCGCCCCGCTCACTGATGCGCGCCGCGGTCTACATCGACCAGGCCTTCTGGCATGAGGACGGCGAGGTCTACGCCGCCCGCTCCTTCGTGCTCTTCCTCGGCAAGCTCGCCGAGCACTTCGATGAGCTGACCGTCGCCGCGCGCCTCAGCCCGACGCCGTCGAGCTCTCACTACCGGTTGCCGCCCCCGGCGCGCTTCACCCCCCTTCCCCATTACGGAAGCGCCGCGCACCCGATTGCCGTCGCCCGTGCGATGCGCGAGTCCGCCGACCGCTTCGCGGCGCTGCTCGATCGGGTCGACGTGGTCTGGCTGCTCGGCCCGCATCCCTTTGCGCTCCTTTTCGCCCGCATGGCGGAGCGCCGCGGGAAGCGGGTCGTCCTCGGCGTACGGCAGGACCTGCCGCGATATGTCCGTAACCGCCGCCCCCGCCGGGCGGACCTGAGGCTGGTCGCCGCGGCGCTGGACAACGCCTTTCGCCGCCGTGCCAAGCGGTGTCCCACCGTCGTCGTCGGCCCCGACCTGGCCGAGCGGTACAAGCGTGCGCGCCGCCTGCTCGATGTCTACGTCTCGCTCATATCCGCCGGCGACGTGGTTGATCCCGCCGGCAGCGAAGCCCGTCCCTACGGCGGCGAGATCCAGATCCTCAGCGTCGGGCGCATCGACGCCGAGAAGAACCCGCTGATGCTCGCCGACGTGCTCGAACGGCTCGATCCCCGCTTCAAGCTGATCGTCTGCGGCGACGGCCCGCTGGAGGGCGAGCTGGCACGCCTGCTCGGACAGCGGGGGTTGAGCGGGCGCAGCGAGTTGCACGGCCACGTCCCGATGGGCGAAGAGCTGATGCGACTCTACCGCAACAGCCATCTGCTCCTGCATGTCTCCTGGACCGAGGGCGTGCCGCAGGTTCTGCTGGAGGCGTTTGCGGCTGCCCTGCCCGTGGTGGCCACGGCCGTCGGCGGAGTTGCCGATGCCGCGGGCGACGCAGCTCTGCTGATCCCGCCAGGGGATCCGGATGCCGCCGCGAAAGCGGTCCAGCGCTTGACCGAGTCAGGCGATTTGCGCCGGCGGCTGCTCGCCGCCGGCCATGCAATCGCGGAGGATCACACACTCGAGCGCGAGGCGAGCCGGGTCGCCGATTTCCTGCGCTCAGCGTAGGACAGGCAGCCAGGCAGCCAATCGAGCGCCTACGGGACGCAGGCGCTCGACCACTCGCGGGATACCTACTCCGTGCGAGCCCGGCGCAGAACCAGGCCGGTGCCCAGCAGCACGATGCCAACCCCGAGCATGATGCTCAGCTCGAGACCGGTGAACGGCAGGACGCCGAGGTCCGAGCTACCGGAGCTGGCGACAGCTTCAGGCGTGGACGAGGTCGGCCCACCGGAGGAGCCGGCGACCCCAGCAACGTCCGTGTATCCATCAGTGGCGGCAACAGCAGTTGCCGGAACCGCAAACGCAGCGATGACCATCACTATCGATACAAATTTCTTCACTGAACGGTGCCTCCGGGCCCTTTAGGCATAGGTACAGGAATGGGCGACGCATTATAGGCCACTAAACGGCGGATCGCGAGGGTTTGGACGATTAGATGAGCGAAGCCGCCGATCAGCCGTCCGCCTGTCGCAGGATTCGCCGCTGAACCACCCGCGGGTCCGGCAGCTCGCGGGCACGTACCAACCGCAGGACCCGTTTCGCCTCCAGCTCACGCGGATTGCGAGAAAGCGACGATTCGAGAGCTTCCAGCGAGCTTCTGCGCTCTCCCGCGGCCGCAGCGAGCAAGCCCAGCTGGAGCTCGGGATACCACGCCGACGGGTCGCGCTCCAAAGCGGACCGGAAGGCGTCCGCCGCCAGAGCAGGGCGTTTCAGCTCGATCGCGACGATGCCGAGCCGGACGTACGGCGCGGCCGCAAGTGGGTCGAGCTTCGCCGCGTCTTCGAGATCTGCGACCGCCGCCGCGGGGCGCTCTTGCCAGCTGGTGGCGCCCCGATCCGCCAAGCGCGCCGCGACCAGAAGCGGCCCGGCGAGGATCGCTGCGCCCACCAGCGCCGTTATCACCGCGAGCGATGCCGATCTCGTCGCGGCGCCGAGCGGGCCGGCCTCGGTTTGCCCGCCCGCCGCCGCGGCAGCGGCGAGCGCCAGGGCCGGGGCCATCACCACCGGGAAGGTGGTGATCCAGTCGAAGGTGCCGTGGGTGAAGACGTAGGCGATCGGCAGCGCCGCGGTGACGACTGCCCACCGCGGGGCATCACGGCGACGGACGGCGCGGACAAGGGCGACGACGAGCGCGACGAGGAAGGCGAGCAGGGCCAGGAAGCCGACCGCGCCGAGCTCCGCGAGTGTCCCGAGCCAGATGCTGTGCGAGTACAGCGTCGACTTGTCCGCATGGCGTCGTTCGAGGAAGGGAGCGATGAAATTGCCCGCCCCCGATCCAGTCAGGGGGCGATCGACAAAGACATCGACCGAGACGCGCCAGTAGTCGTAGCGGTTCGATCCCAGGTCGCCGGTGAAGCGTGTCGGCTCGGACTCGAGCCTGCCGTAGTCCGGTGTCTTGAAGTCATCGACGCGTTCCGAGACCCAGCCGCCGATGTTCGGGCCGGAGGCGAGAAGCACGATCGTGGCGACGAGCAGGACGCCCACCACCGCCGCACCGAGCGCGGCCGTGGCGCGCCGCACGGTCTTTTCCCCGACCTCCACCCGGGCGTCGAGCGTGGCGTAGAGCGCCCCGATCGCCGCCAGTGCAAACGAGGTGAAGGTGAGCACGCGTGCCGCCTCGCGAAGAGCCGTGTAGACGTCGCCGCCGTCGACTGCCGCCCGGCGCACCTCGAGCAATGGATCCAGAACGATCCAGATCGATACGGCGACGATTCCGACGGGGATCAGCAGCCGCAACCGCCCAGGCAGGAGCACGAAGGCGAGCAACAGGACCGCCGCCAGTGCGCCGAGGCCGCCGCGGCTCTGGGTCACGACGAAGGTCCCCAGCAGAGCCCCGCAGCTCGCCAGCGCGGCGGCGCGAGCCGTGACCGCAAGCTCGCCGCGCGAGGCGATGACGATGCTCGTGAGGACGCCGATCGCCATCAGCGCGGCGCTCGCGTTGGCATACCCGGTGGGGTCCGCGAGCCTGCCGTCGAGCAAGGTGCCGGGGTCGCCAAGCGCCGCGCCCCAGGCGGAGACCGCCCCGCACAGCGCAACCAGCGGAACCGTGGCGATGCCGACGACGAGGGCACGCGCACTCGGCGGCCACAGCAGCGGCAGGGCGAACGAACCGAAGAGAAGGATCTGGCGTGCGCCGGCGACCTCGACCGCTCCACCGTCCTCACCCCAGAGCAGCGAGACGAGCGTCCATATCGTCAGCGCCGCGAGTGCGCCGAGCGCCCAGCCGCCGGCCCGGCCGAGCCGCGAAGGGGGAGCGAAGATGCGCAGGGCGAGCGCCACGAGCGCCAGATAGCCGATCCCGGCCAGGAACACGGCCGGCGGATATCCGCCCTTCCAGGTGGCCCACCAGATCCACATCGGCGCCATCAACAGCACTCCCGCCCCCTCGAGGGCCACCTCCGCGGCCCGGGGCAGTGACCTGGTCACGCGCGCTCGGCTCCACGGTCGAGGGAGGAGGCGCCCACGAGCTCGTCGTAGACGTCGGCGTACGCCGACGTCGCGGCGGCGACGTCGTAGCGACTGCGCACCAGCTCCTGGGCCCCCGCCCCCATGCGACCGGCGAGGTCCGGATCGACCAGGACCCGCTCCAGGGCCACGGCCAAGCCGCCCGGGTCGGCGGGCTCGGTGAGGAGGCCCTCGACCCCGTCAGTCACCATTCCCGGCACGCCGCCCACCCGTGTGGCCACGCAGGGGAGCCCGGCCTGCATCGCCTCCAGGAGGCTGATCGGCAGTCCCTCGTGACGGGACGGCAGGCAGAAGGCATCCGCCGCGGCAAGCAGCGACCCGACATCGGAGCGCGTACCGAGCAGGATGAGCGAGCTCGTCAGCCCCTCGGCCTCGATGCGCGCTCGCAATGCCGTCTCCTCCGGGCCCGAGCCCGCCACCACCACCCGCAGGCCGGGCAAGCGCCCGCGCAGAGCCCCCGTCGCCGAGATCAGGTCGTCGATCCCCTTCTCGGGCTGAAGCCTCGCCACCGTCAGGACGAGGTGCTGCACACCCTCGCCGGCGACCTCCTGGCGGAGTGCCTGGCGGTCGAGACCGGGCGGCGGCGGCTGTGCGGCCGGCACATTCGGTATCACCCGCATCCGTGCTCGCGGCAGGTGGAACGCGGCACGGTAGGCGTCGGCCACCTCTGCCGACGGAGCAACGAGGCGCCGGGAGAGCCAGGACGACCAGCCGTCGGCGAAGCCGCGCAGCCATGTGTCCTCGGCAGCGGGACCGGGAACGGTGTGAATGGTCGTTAGATGCGGCCGGCGCCGAAGCAGAGCCGCCGCGCGGGAGGCGACGTTGGCGGTCGACAGGTGGGAATGCACGACGTCGATCTCGAGCTCGCCGAGCGCGCTGCTCAGCGCGCCGACGAGACGGGGGTCGTAGAGAGGCTCCGCCGGGAGCCAGCGAAACGCCTCGGCGTGCTCCCGCACCGACTCCACCAAGCCCGGATCGGCTCCGCCGACATCGGGCACGCAAACCGCGTTCCACGCCCGGCCCGAACGCCGAAGCTCCCGCACGAGCGCGCCCAGCAACGCCTCCGCGCCACCGAGCCGCAGGGAGTCGATGACGTGCAGAACTCGCGGAGGGCTCGTCACTGCGGGCGGATTCTAGTGACGACCGAGGGGTCGTAGTTGCCACGGACGGGCCGAACGGGGTTGAACACGGAGGGGCCGACGGGGTCGCTACGGAGCCGGCACGCCTGGACTCAACGATCTGTCCAATCGCCGTGGCCATCGCTATTCCGCGGCAGCGGCGGGCCGACACCAGACCCATGCTCGCCACCGCAAAAACCACACTGGCCCGGATCATCCTCTCCCTGTCGCTCGTGCTCACGGCACTGGCCCTCGTCGCCGCTCCCGGCGCAAGCGCCTCCGTGACCTCGCTGAGCACCAGCCTCGACGGAGGAAGCCTCTCCGACTTCTCGCAGATCAACGCGCTCACCGGTACGTTCGGCCTGACCAGCACCCGCGCGTACACCGGAACGAGCTCCGCCCGCGCGACCTACAGCGGCGGCGGGGCCAACGGCTACGCACGAGGAATCTGGAACGTCGAATGGGTGGACGGCGAAGACGTCTGGTTCGGCGCCGCCTACTACCTCCCAGTCGGCTTCCACGCGAGCATCCAGGGCCAGGTTGACCTGATTCGCTGGGACAACTGGTCGCTTTACCCCACCAACGCGGACTGGGGCGGGGTCTCGATCTACGGCTCCGACCACCGCGCCCGCCTGCTGCGCTTCGGCGCCGGCCGTCCCAACGACACGCTCGTCGGTCCGCTCGATCTGCCGGAGGGCCGCTGGTTCACCCTCGAGGTGCACCAGCGCCGCTCGGCGACCAGCGGCAGCGCCCTCAGCGAGCTCTATGTGGACGGCAAGCTGGTCGGCAAGAGCACCGCGGCAAACACCTACGGACGCCCCGCAACACGAATCCGCTACGGGATCGTCGCGATCGCCTCCGGCTCGCAGATCAAGCCGCTCGAACTCAACGTCGACAGCGCCAGCATGGGCACCAGCTCGAAGTTCAGCGCCCCCGCACCGGCGCCTGAACCGGCCCCCGCTCCGGCGCCGGCTCCCGAGCCCGCTCCGGCGCCCGCTCCCGAGCCTGCTCCTGCACCCGCTCCCGAACCTGCACCGTCCCCTGAACCCACCCCGGCCCCGGCGCCCGAACCGGCCCCCACCGAAGAAGGGACCGAAAGCAAGCCCACCCGCGGCAAGGGCCACAAGAAGAACAGGCTGGCAAGCCTCAGTCGGGTCAACACGACCCGCCGCTCTCGCTGCGCGGGACAGAGGCGCGCTCGAAGCGCCAAGCGTTCCAGCAGCGCCACCAGGCACGCCTGCACCCAGAAGTAAAGCCCCAATTCCCCGCGATCCCCATCTCGAGGGGTCGCGGCGGTCGGTCGAACATCCGTCCAGCATCGTTGACAGCGGTTTTTGGGTTGCCCACGGGGGGTCGATGCATCCCATGCGATGCGCCCCTTCCGACCCACCAGCCGCCCGTTGCTCGCCTGGCTGCTCGCCTTGAGCCTGCTTGCCGCCCTTCCCTCCATCTCCTCGGCCGCCGTCTCGCCCCTTTCCGCGACCCTGGAGCAGGGCAGCTTCGGAGAATTCTCCCAGACCAATGTCGAGTCAGGATCGCTTTCCCTCACCAGCCGCCGGGCCTTCGACGGCGGCACCTCCGCTGAAGCGACGTACGACGGCGACGGAGAAAACGGCTACTCGCGGGGGATCTGGAACGTACAGTGGGCCAACGGCGAGGACGTCTGGTTCGGCGCCGCCTACTACCTGCCCCGCGGCTTTCACGCCAACATCCAGGGCCAGGTGGACCTGATGCGCTGGGACAACTGGGTGTCGCACCCGTCCGACACCGACTGGGGTGGCGTCTCGATCTACGGCTCCGACCACCGCGCCCGCCTGCTGCGCTTCGGCGCCGGCCGTCCCAACGACACCCTGGTCGGCCCGATCGACCTTCCCGAGGGCCGCTGGTTCACGCTTGAAGTCCACCAGCACCTCTCCAGCGGCGGCGACGCCCTCAGCGAGCTGTACGTCGACGGAGCGCTGGCCGGTCAATCGACCAAGCCCAACACCTACGGACGGGAAATCGAGCGCATTCGCTACGGGATCGTCGCGATCGCCGAAGACGATCAACACAAGCCGCTCGACCTCTGGTTCGACCGCGCAAGCGCCGGTCCCGAAACTGCCGGCCTGGCCGTGGCCGACCATCCCGCGGCACCGCCTCGCGCCAGGGTATCGGTCCGCGGCTGCGGCACTCGAAGCCATCGTGTCCGCCACGGCCGACCCTGTGCGCACCGGCGCATCGGCGTCGCCCTGGCACGCTCGGTCGGTTAACCCAAGTCCCACGCGGGAATACCATGGTCAGGCCGATGGACGCGGCACGCTCACTCATACTCCGGGCCATTGGCCTGATCGCCGCCGCCGGCGTCTTCGTCGTGCCGATCGCGCTCGGCGACAGCGAGCCGACCTGGAGGTTCCTCGGCGACGCGCCGGCGCCACGCCAGGAGGTCTCCTATGTCGCGCTCGGCGGCCGGCTCTACCTCGCAGCGGGCAACGACCTCAGCCAGCAGCGGTACGACCCGGCGACGGATCAGTGGCAATCGGTCAAAGCTCTGCCGGCGAGCTTCGAAAGCGTCGACCACGTCCACGCGGTCGCCGTCGATGGCCGAATCGCCTACATCGGGGGGCTGCTCAGCTGGGAACTTCCATTTCCGGTGATCGGAACGGTGGCGATCTACGACCCCGCCAGCAACACTTTCGCCTCAGGCACCGATATGCCGAGCCCCCGCGCGGCGGGCGGGGTCGCCACCTGGAACGGCCTGGTGATCTATGCGGGCGGGCTCGGACCGAACGGCTCGGTGGCGCGGGTGGACGCCTACGACCCCGGGACCGGCAACTGGACCCGGCTCGCCGACATGCCGCGTCCACGCGACCACTTCCAGGCCGTGGTGGTCGGCGACAAGCTCTACGCGATCGGCGGCCGCAATACCTTCGAAACCGGCAGTGGCAACATCGGCATCGAGGAGATCGCAGCCGTCGACGTGCTCGACCTGCCGGCTGACGCCTCGGGCCTCCCAACCGCGACGTGGAGCACGGACCCCCTTCCCCTTCCCACTCCTCGCGGCGGGCACGGGGTGGTCGCCGTCGGGGAGTGCATCTACGTCGTCGGGGGGGAGAGCGAGTCCGCCGAACCCGACGGCGTCACGGGGTCGACCGAATCCTTCGACACCGTCAGCGGCGAGTGGCGCACGCTGGCGCCGCTTTGGGTTCCGCGCCACGGCATCGAGGCGGCGGCAATCGGCAAGACCATCTACGTCGCCGCGGGTGGTACGGAGGCCTTCGAATACAAACCGACCGCCGTCCACGAGGCGCTCGACGTCAGCGAACAGGCGCCCTGCGTCGCGACCGAACCGGGCGAACCGCCGGACCCAGACCCAGACCCGGAACCAGAACCGGAACCCCAGCCCGAACAGCCGAGCGGAGCGACTCTCCCGCTCTCCGCGGGTGAGTCGCCGCCGGCGCCTCCTGCCCGCGTCGCCGTCCTCCGGGTCAGGCGGCTGGCGGTGCGACCGGAGAAAGTTCCGCAGGGCAAGAAGGCGTCGATCGTCGTCGTGCTCTCACAACCGGGGATGGTCACCGTGAGCCTGCCGGGACACTTCCGGCTCAGCAGGAAGCTGCGGGTGGGGCGCAACACCCTGCCCCTGCCGCTGCGCAGCAAAGGGAAGCTGCTTCCTCCCGGGCGCCACACCCTCCGCGCCCAGGCGCGAGGCCCGACCTCCAGCAGACGCACCGTGCACGCTTCGTTCACCGTAATCGGCTGAGCTGCCGGCGCTCGCGGTCGGGGTAGCCTGTCCGCCGATGCCAGCCGGTCGCCAGCGGGAATTTCTCACGACGTGGTATCTGCCCGCGCGGGAGCAGTGGGTCGCCCGCTGCGAGATGCTCGAGCGGGAGGCCCTCTCGCGCCGAGCTCTGCTGAGCCGCCTCGTGCGCGAGGGGCCGGGCCACCGGGGGCTGATCCTCGATGGCTCGGTCGGGCCCGGCGACCTCTACGTCGATCTCCTGGCCGCGATCGCGATCCGCCGCCGTCCTCGCGGCGGCGCGGTCCCGATCGTGATCGGCGAGTGCCAGTGGAAGCTGGGCGGCTCCGCGCTCGACCGCCTGACGACCAAGGCCGGCCTGCGCGCGCTCGACGGCCCGAACGTCGCCTACTGCGTGCTCACCGACTGGGAGCGCGAGCGCTTCGCCGAGACGTGGGACGTCGACGCCGCACGCGTGCTGGTCACGCCCTACTGCCACACGCTCAGCGATGCCGATCTCGCCGCGCCGACCGCGGCGCGAGGTGGGATCTTCGCCGGCGGCAACTCGCTGCGGGACTATGGCCCCCTGGTCGAGGCCGCCCGCGAGCTCGACGAGCAGGTGGTGCTCGCGACGAGGCTGCTCGAGGGCCCGCTGCCGCCGAACGTCACCGCCGAACCCGTCCCTCAGGAGCGCTTCTTCGAGCTGCTGCGCAACGCTCGCGCAGTGGTCGTCCCCCTGGCCGACCGCGACGACCGCACCGCCGGGCAGCAGACCTACCTCAACGCGATGGCGCTGGGCAAGGCGGTCATCGTCACCGACAGCCCTGGCGTGCGCGAGTACGTGGAGGACGGCCGCACGGGGATCGTCGTCCCACCGGGCGATGCAGCGGCGCTTGTGAGCGCCCTGCAGTGGGTCCTCGAGCCCGCCAACGCCGGCGCCGTCGAAGCGATGACCGCGGCCGCCGCCGAGGCCGCCCGCACGAGGTTCTCACCCGAGCGCTACGCGCAGGCATTGCTCGAGGTGGCCGACCGGATCTCCGCGGGACGGAACTAGCTAAGCGAGCGTCGGCAGCTCGGCCGGCGTGGCAACGGTGCGATCGACACAGGTGCGAAACCAGAGCTCCAGATTGATCATCGCCCAGAGCTGATCGGCGCGGTCGCGACCCTCGCGGTGCTCGGCGATCAGGCGACTGACGCCCTCCTCGCGAAAGATCCCGCGGGCGGTAGCGACGGGGTCGAGGAGCACCTCCTCGGGGACATCGCGCATGCCCTCTCTGAGCCAGTTGCTCAGGGGGACCGCGAACCCCTGCTTGGGACGGTCGAGGATCTCGTCCGGCAGCCACCCGCGAACGGCATCGCGCAGAACGACCTTGCCCTCGGTGCCGCGCAGCTTGAGCCTCGCCGGCAGGCTCGCGGCGAACTCGATCAGCCCATGGTCGAGCAGCGGCGAACGCACCTCGAGCGAGTTCGCCATGCTCGTCACGTCGACCTTGGCGAGCAGGTCATCGGGCAGATAGGTATCGAGGTCGACCGCCATCAGGCGATCGACTGCGCCGAGACCCGAGCGGCGCTCCCAGGCATCGGCGACGTGGGCGAGCGGATCCGAGGCGGCGACGTGGGCGGCGAACTCGGGCGTGTAGAGCCGCTCGCGGTCCTCGTTACGGAAGTAGCGAAAGAGGTCGGCGTAGCGGTGGGCCGGAGAGAGCGCCAGGCGCGAGGCGAGGCGGGCCGCACGAGGCAGCGGGGCGCGCCCCTCGGTCCCTCCGGCGAGGCGCGCCGCCGCGGATGCGAGCGCCCGCCGCGACGCCCGCGGCAGGCCGTCGGCGGGCCGGGTGCGCGCGAGCTGCCAGTAGCGGCGGTAGCCGGCGAAGGACTCGTCGCCGCCGTCGCCGTTGAGGGCGACGGTGACGTGGCGGCGGGTCAGCTCGGAAAGCTGGAAGGTCGGCAGCGCCGCCGGGTCGGCGAACGGCTCGCCGAAATGCCAGGCGATCCGGGGCAGCAGGTCCGGATCGGGCGGGCCGACGGCAAGCTCGGTGTGCTCGGCGCCGTAGCGGTCCGCGACCGCGCGCGCATACGGCGCCTCGTCGACGTCGGAGCCCGGGAAGGAGACCGAGAACGTGCGCACGGGCTCGGCGGAGGTCATCGCCATCGCCGCGACGACGATGCTCGAGTCGACGCCTCCGGAGAGGAACGCCCCCAGCGGCACATCGCTCATCAGCCGCGCCCGGGTGGCTTCGAGGATGATCGTGCGCACCCGCTCTTCCGCCTCAGCGGCCGAGATCGCCCGCTTGGGCAGGTAGTCCGCCGACCAGTAGCGCTCCACTCGCGGC
This sequence comes from Solirubrobacterales bacterium, assembly GCA_044867925.1. Classification (GTDB taxonomy): domain Bacteria; phylum Actinomycetota; class Thermoleophilia; order Solirubrobacterales; family 70-9; genus VRUE01. The sequence continues at coordinate 19,946 of JBIOVV010000083.1, forward strand.
TCCCCGCCTGGATGCCAGAGCAGGCGGCTGCCCGGCGCCAGCTTGGCCACCGCCTTGAAGGCACAGAGGTCGTGGGGGACGTACTGATTGACCAGGAAGGCGTCGATTGCGTGGGGGTCCACCTCGCGCGGAACCTCGGGATCGAGCAGGATCGCCCGCGGCTCGGAGGCGAAGAGGAGGCCGGGGCCGGAGCGCGAGTAGTACAGGGGCTTCTTGCCGACCCGATCGCGGGCCAGCATCAGCAGGCGCTCACGCGCGTCCCAGAGCGCGATCGCGAACATCCCGCCGAGCCGCTCCACGCAGCGGGCGCCGTACTCCTCGTAGAGGTGGACGATCACCTCGCCGTCGCTGTGGCCGCGGAAGCGGTGGCCGCGACGCTCGAGCTCGGCGCGCAGGGCGACGTGGTTGTAGATCTCGCCGTTGAACACGGCGATCACCTGCCCGTCCTCGGAGGCGAGCGGCTGGTCTCCGCTGACCAGATCGATGACGGCCAGCCGCCGCATGCCGAGCCCCACGGGCCCTTCGAGGTGGATCCCCTCCCCGTCGGGACCGCGGTGGCGGATCGAGTCGCACATCCGAGTCAGCAGCTCGGCCGAAACCGGCTCCCCGTCGGTCACCTTGCCGGCGATGCCGCACATCAGTCGACCTGCTCCCAAGCGACCGACTGGCGACCGCGCAGGCCACGCACGACCCCGATCCCGACGGCGGCGTTGCCGAGCACGAACTGACCAAGCGCGCGGCAGAGGCGACCGGCGCGACCCGGCGGCGAGATGCCCGTGGCCGCGAGCCCGCCGGTGGCGTAGGCGGCGAGCTGGACGACGGCGGCGGCTCGGTACCCGGGGCGGCCGGCGAGCCCGAGCGAGGCGAGCAGGCTGCCGAGCAGAAGGAAGGGAAGGGCGAGCCGCCCCAGCTTGTGGGAAGCGATGCGCAGCGCGAAGCCCGCCGGCAGGCCGCGGAGCTCCCCGGCGGCCATTACGCGGCCCGCTCCCATGCGCGAGCGGCGCGCAACCTCGCCACGGGCCGAGGGCGGCGGCTCCTCCGAGGCGGCCCGGGACTCGTAGACCACCCGCCCCCCCGCCCGCACCAACGAGCAGAGCAGCCAGAAGTCGTCGTTGACGACGTCCCCGGGGAACCGTGGGACGCGCTCGCGGCGGACCGCCATGAACTCGCCCGACATCGCGGCGACGCTGCCGCTGCGGCTCTCCAGATCGCGAATCAGGTCCTCGTAGCGGTCGTAGGCGCTGCCCGACTCGCCACGGCGCCCGGCCACGGCCCAAATCTGCGGATCGGCGAAATGGCGCGCCGCGGCGCGCACCGAGCCGGGCTCGAGCAGGTTGTTGGCGTCGGTCATCACGACGATCTCACCGCCGGCCCGCTCGAGGGCGCGATTCAGCCCGGCGACCTTGCCGCCCCGTTCCGCCGAGAAAAGCACCTCGGCCTCGGGGGCAGCCTCGCGCGCCAGCCTGGCCAGCTCCTCGTCGCCGTCGACGGCGACGAGGAGCTCGACCAGCTCGGCTGGATAGTCGAGATCGGAGAGGGCTCGAAGCTTGCGCGGCAACGTCTCGCGCTCGCAGTAGGCGGGGACGATCAGGGAGACCTTCGGCAGCGATTGCTCGTCGCTGCGCCAGCGACGCCGCGGCAGCGCCGTGAGCGCCAGCGGGTAGAGAGCCAACACCCAGGCGACGCCCGCGGCGCAGGCCCAGAACAAGCCGATCAGGACGATCATGCCGGCGAGACCCGCTCAGGCCGGGTCGATTCCGCCCGAAGCTGCGTCGCGTAGGACAGGGTCAGGCCGACGAGGATGAAGAGCAGTCGCAGCTGGCTGCCGTGCAGGAAGAGGCTGCCCGCCATGTAGGTCGCGACCGAGAGCAGCAGTGCCCGTCCCAGAGCGGTTCGCCAGACGCCTCTGGAGAGGGCGTAGGAGAGCACGACCGCGGCCGCCAGGGCCCAGCCGAGCAGCCCGGCGATGCCCTGCTCGGCGGCGATTTCGAGCGGCAGGCTGTGCGGCTCCCGGGTCGGCCGTGGATCGTCGCCGATCCGGCGGCTGTAGTCGCGGTAGAGCTCCTCGTACCTGCCAGGGCCCACGCCGACCAGCGGCCGGTCTTCCAGCATCGCAACGGCGATCCTGTTCTCGGTCTGGCGTCCTCCGACCGAGCGGCTGGCCGAGTTGCCCGCCTGGCCGGCGAAGAGCGGGATCAGGGCCGCCGCCGCGAGCACCGTGGCGAGGGCGGCGAGACGCAGCTGCCGGTTCGGCGTCGTGATCCCCACCGCGACCAGCGCGAAGAGCATCGCGAGGGCGGCGCCGCGCGAGCCGGCGGCGAGGATCGCCCCGGCGATCGCCACCAGCGTGGCGAAGCCGAGCGCGCGCTGCCAGCCGCCCTTGGCGAAGACGAAGAGCGCCAGGGGCGTCAGCGCAGCCAGCGAGAGGGCATAGAAGTTCGGCTCGCCGAAGGGGCCCCCCGCCCGCGGCGCTTCGGGTTCGACGGCGGTGGCGACGTCCGTGATCACCGGGAAGAGGCCGGTCGGCCCGACCAGGACGGAGAAGATCCCCCCGACGCCGAGCACCAGGCCGACGACGACGAGGGCGACGGCGACGCGTTCGGCGCTGCCGACCCCGAACACGCACAGAGCGACGATGAACATGAAGAGCAGCTCGCGGAGGTCCGAGAAAGGCAGTGCCGAGCCCTCGGGGCTGAGGGCCGCGGAGACGACGAGAGGGACCGCGAGCAGGAACATGATCAAGATCAGCCTGGCTGTCAGCTCGGGCTCCCCGAGAGCGCGCCAGGTGGCAAAGGCGAGCAGCAGCATGCCACCGGCTTCAACCGGCGAGGGCAGGCCCCCGAAGACGTGTCCGGGCAGCGCCGCCCAGGTGACCGCGATGAAGGTTGGGACGATCCATTGCGGGCGGGCGAGCAGGAAGACGCCGAGGCCGCCGGCGATCAGCAGCGCCGGAAGCGCAGCCGGCTCGCGAAAGGCGATGCCGAGCCCGAAGAGGGCGCAAAGACTGGCGACGAGGACGGCGCCGAGGGCGAGAACGGCGCTGGAGACGGCATCTGGCGCAGGGCCCGGCCCGGCGCGCGTGGCTTCAAGCGGCCGGCCCGGCCCGATCACCGCTCGGCACGTGCCCGCTCGGGACGAGCCGGAGTGTCCTGCACCGGGCGGTGCGAATCGGGCGGTGCGAGGCGTCGCAGGATCGCGACCACGGCGACCGCGGCGAACACGGCGAGCAGCAGCGTCGCCAGCAGGAGGAGGAACGTGCTGGGACCGGCAAGGGTCGGCGTCGACGGGCTCTCGAGCACCTCGAAGGTGTAGAAGCCGCTGAGCGCCGTCTGCCGGACCCGCGTCGCGGCGATGACGGAGCGCAGGGCCGGCACCACCTGGTCCTCGTCGCCTTCGGCGATCAGCCTGATCGCTCTCGTGTCGGGCACGGCGCGGACCGTTACGTCGACCCCGAGCGCACGCGCATCCGCAGTGGTGTCATCGGAGGCCATCAGCTCGACGTAGGTACCGAGCGTGCCGGAGCGTTCGAACGATTCGAGCAGGCTCGAGATCTGATCGGGTTCCGTCGCGCTGGGAGAGAGAACCACGGTGGCGACGCTCTCGTACTCGCGATCGCGCACCGCGCTGAAGGCGATGCCCGCGACCAGCACCAGCGCCGCGGCGACGAGTGCCGCGATCGTCAGGCCGCGCTGGCTCATGCGACCCCGGTGCGGCGGAAGACGACGCGGACGGTGGCGAAGAGCATGCGGATGTCGCTCCAGAACGAGGGCCGGCGGAAGTAGCTGATCTCGAGGCGGCAACGTTCCTCGAAGTCCATCGAGCTGCGTCCCTGCACCTGCCAGGGACCGGTGATCCCTGGCCTGAAGTCGAGCCGGGCGGTCTGCCAGGTGTCATAGGTGCCCGCGGCGAAGCTCGTCGGGCGCGGGCCGACGAGGGTCATGTCGCCCTTCAGCACGTTGATGAACTGCGGCAGCTCGTCGAGGCTCGACTTCCGCAGGAACCTGCCGATCCCGGTCACCCGGGGATCGTTCTTGAGGCGAAAATCGGGCCAGGGGACTTCGCTGCGGTGGCGCAGCTGCTCCTTCAGCTCCTCGGCGTTGGACACCATGGTGCGGTACTTCAACAAATCGAACCGACGACCTCCTAGGCCGGTGCGAGGTTGCCGGAACAAGACCGGGCCCGATCGGTCGTCGAGCTTGACCAGGAGCGCGATGACGAGCATCGGGATACCGAGGACGAGCAGCGCCAAGCCGGCGGCGACGATGTCGAGCAGCCGCTTCGAGAACCAGTAGAGAGGGCCGGCCTGAGGATGCAGCGCATCCCCCGCGGCGCGAGCCGCGGTCGCACTTGCTTGCGCTTGCGCCCTCGTACCTCCGTTTGACATGAAGTGCTTCAAGATAGCCCGCTCAAACTCAAACCTGTTGAGCACCAGTTGGTTTCGGTTTCGACCGATGAAGGCAAAGACTTGAGCGATGAGCGAAACGACCCCGCCGCAGTGAGCGAGCCCAGCTGGGGGCAGTCGACCCGGCACGGCCTGCTCTGGTCGGCGGCGAGCCTGCTCGGCAACAAGGCGGTCAATTTCGTCTCGGTGATGGTCCTCGCCCGCCTGCTGGCTCCGTCGGAATTCGGCGTTGTAGCGGCCATCGTCGTCTTTTTGAGCTTCATCGAACTCGGTAGCGACCTGGGGATGAAGGCGACCGTCGTCTACGAGCAGGAGAAAGGGGTTACGGGCCGGGTCCAGTCCGCGTTCACCCTCAACCTGATCATCGCCGGCCTGTTGACGGTGATCGGCGTCCTCTTCGCCCCCCTGGTCGCGGACTTCTTCGGGGTCGGCGACCAAGCGGACCTGTTCCGTCTCGGCGCTCTCACCCTCCTCTTCGTCGGGCTGGGCAACATCCACGACGCCCTGCTGGTGCGGGAGATGGACTTCAAGCGGCGGACCATCCCGCAGATCGCCCGGGCCTCCGTCCGCGCCGCCCTCTCGATCGGGCTGGCCCTGGCCGGGCTCGGCGCCGAGGCGCTGGTGATCGGCATGCTCGCGGGCGCCGCAACCTGGACCCTGGCGCAATGGATCATCTCGCCGCTGCGGCCCAGCTTCGAGCTCGATCTGGAGGTCGTTCGCGGAATGGCCGCCTACGGCAGCGCGGCGGCGGTTCTGGAGGTGCTCGCCGTCACCAGCACCCGCGCCGACTCGGTGGTGGTCGGGCGAGTGCTCGGCGAGCAGGCGCTCGGCCTCTACACGATTGCCTTCCGGGTGCCGGAACTCGCAATCGAAACGGTCGCCTGGAACACCTCGGAGGTCGCCTTCCCGGCGCTCGCCCGCAAGCGCGCGGTCGACCGGGGCGATCTCACCCGAGCGACCCTGCGGCTACTTCGCTTTCAGGCCCTCTACGCGCTTCCCGTAGCCGCCGGTCTGGCAATGGTCGCGACGCCGCTGATCGTGGTTCTCTTCTCCTCCAAGTGGGGAGCAGCCGGTGGGGTGACCGCCGCGGTGGCGGTGAGGGCGGGCATCATGGCGGTCGTCTTTCCGCTGGGCGACGTGTTCAAGGCGCTCGGCCGTCAGCGGGTGCTGGTCGCCCTCAGCGCGGTCCAGCTTCCGATTATGATCGCCACGATCATCGCCGTCGCTCCAGCCGGCATCGTCACCGTCGCATGGGCGCGCGCCGGCTTCACGGCGCTGCTTGGCGCCATCCAGATCGGCTTCGTCCTGCGGGCGCTCGACTGCGATGTCCGCGCTCTGCTGAGCGCGCTGCGCCCCGCCCTGGTGACCGCCGCCGGAGTCCTGGTCGGCGCCGCCGCGGGACGCTGGGCGGTCGACGGCACGGACTTCGTGGAGCTGCTCGTGGGCACAGCCGCCGGCGCCGGCGGCGGACTTCTGGCGGCGCGGCTGTTCGCCTTCGAGGCGCTACGGGAACTGATGCGCCAGCTGCGCAAGCTAAGGCCGCCTCAGCCGCAGCCCGCCGGGCCGGGGGCATGACGGCGACCGCGGCGACGCGGCCGGCGATCCTCCTCGGCGGCGCCGAGACGGCCGTTCCGGTCTGTCGCAGCCTCGGCCGCGGGGGCGTGCCGGTGGTCGCCTACGGCGACCCGGGCGATCCGGTGCGCTACTCGCGCTACTGCGTCCGCTATGTCGAGTCCAAGGACGGAGTCAGCGTCCAGCAAGGATGGTTGGAGCAGCTTCTCGCGAATCCAGCGCCCGGCGTGCTGATGCCCGTCTCCGACCAGGGCGTGGAGCTGGTCGCGCGCAATCGCGAGACCCTGCGCGCCCACGGTTACGAGGCGCTCGACGGCGACGATGAGGCGACGCTGGCGATGCTCGACAAGAGCAGCACCTACGAGATCGCCGAGCGCCACGGCATTCCCACCCCGCGCTTCGCGATCCTGCGGACTCCCGCGGATATCGGGCCTGCCCTCGAGCGGGTACCGCTGCCCTGCGGGATCAAGCCGCTCGAGGGCCACATCTTCCGCGAACGCACGGGGCTCACGGCAAAGGTGATCGTGGTCGAGGAGCGCGAGGAATTCGAAAGGCTGGCCGGACGGTGGGTCGGCGAAGGCCTCGGGTTGATGGCGACCGAGATCATCGGCGGGGAAGACGACTGCCTGGTGGCCCTGTTCGCCTACGTGGACGAGGACGGCCGCCCGGCGGTCGCCTTCGCCAACCGCAAGCTGCGCCAGGACCCGCCCCACTTCGGGGTCGGCTGCTACGTCCAGGAGGTCGACGAACCGGAGGTCATCGAGCTGGGCCTCCGCTTCCTCGCCGCAGCCGGCTATCGCGGCATGGCACACGTCGAGTTCAAGCGCGATCTCAGCGACGGCCGGCTGAAGCTGATCGAGTGCAACCCGCGCTTCTACCTCTCGATCGAGCTGGTGATCGCCTCGGGACTCGACGTGCCGCTCTACTCCTACAGGCGACTGCGGGGCGAACCGGCGGCGCAACCGATTCAGCGGCGCAAGGGCTTGCGCCTGATCCACCCGCTGCCCGACTTTCGCACCATGCGCGCCCAGCGTCAGGCGGGTGAGCTGACGGCCGCTCAATGGGCGCGCAGCCTGCTCCACCGCCAGCGCTTCACGGTCTTCGCGGCCGACGACCCCTGGCCGAGCGTCGTGATCAACTCGCGCACCGCTGCCAGGCTGATCAGCAAGGGCATCAGCCGCGCCTTCCGAAGCGCAAAGGCCTGATGGCCGCGACCAAGATCGAGCGCGCCGCCTGGGCCCTGTCACGCAGCGGCGGCGGCGCCGCGCTGAGGCGGCTGCCGACATGGAGCGGCGTTCTGACGCTTTGCTTTCACCGCATCGGACGAGCAGGCGATTCCGCCTGGGAGCGGACGCTCTGGGGCACGACCGCCGACGAGCTGGACAGGCGCCTCGCATTCCTGCGCCGCCATGTCGAGGTGATCGCGCCCGATGAGATGCTCGGTCTGGACAACCCGCCCCGGGGACGCCACGTCCTGCTCACCTTCGACGACGGCTATCGCGAGTGGGTGACCGAGGTTCTGCCGATCCTGCGAGCGCACGGCGTCTCAGCGGCTTTCTTCATCACCACCGGCTTCATCGATCGGCCACGGGCTCCCTGGTGGTATGAGCTGCCCTGGATCGCACGACACAGCACCCGCGCCGTGCTTCCCCGCGGCGACTGGCTGGCCGCACCGCTGCGACTCGACAACGGCGACCGGGATGCCGCGATCGAGACGCTGCTCGACGCCTGCAAGACATTGCCGGATGAGCAGGTGGAGCCGTTCCTCGACTGGCTCGCGGAGGCCAGTGGGAGCGGCCGCTGCGACCCACTGGCCACAAAGGAGGAGTGGCTCACCTGGGAGATGGTGCGCGAGCTGCGCGACGCGGAGATGGAGATCGGCGGGCACACGGTCGACCACCCCGTGCTTTCGCGCCTCTCCGAGAAGGCCCAGGGAGATCAGATCACCACCTGCGGCCGCCGGTTGGAGGAAGAGCTGGGCCGGCCGATGCGAATGTTCAGCTACCCGGTGGGACTGCCGGACAGCTACGACGCGGGGACCAAAGCCGCGTTACGAGCGGCGGGCGTTCGCCTTGCCTTCGGGTACCACGGCGGCTACGCGCGCCGCGGGCAGCCACTCGATCCACTCGACGTGCCTCGTGTCACCGGCAGCATGGAGCCGCAGATCATGGCCGCCGCGGTGGCGCTGCCTCAGGTGTTCGCTCGCTGGTAGCCCGAGCTAGTGGACGTGTAGGGCGATCGGACCGATCGCCCTAGGCCCGATCACCTTGCCGGTCCCGTCGACCACCCGGAAGACGAGCAGGTAATCGCCGGCCTGCAACTTGCCCTTGAGCGAAAGCAACCACTGCCGGCGCTCACCCTTTCCCTTCAGTGCCGCCGGCATGAAAGCCGGCCGCGCGCAACTCCCCGGCCGCTGCGCGAACCCGCCACGCGATCGCAGCCACCACAGGCAGTGCCCGTGCTCCTTTTTCGCGAGGCGCAGGCCGACCTTCAGCTGGCGAATCCCGTCGGGGTCTTCGACGGCGCCCTTGAGCAGCCTGCGCCGGATGAGGCCGCGCTTGCGATCGAAGCTGATCAGCGGGGCCGCATGGTGTTTTGGCCCATCGTCGCCACCGTCGCCGGTACCGCCCGAGCGCCGGTATCGCGCCGTCACCGTCACTGCGTGGTCGGGCACCACAAGGTCATGGATCGGGGCACCGCCGTCGGACCAGCCTTCGAATAGGAACGGGGAGCCGGCAAGGATGAGAGAGGAAGGGGCCGACAGGGTCGAGACCACACCGATGGTGGATTGCTTTTCGTAGGGCGCGACATGTTCTATCCCGCCATAGCCGATGGTGGCGCCCTGAGGGGAGCTGTCGATCCTCACAAGGCTCGTTATCGGGGTGAGGACCCGCTTCTCGGTCGTAGAGAGCCCTCGACTGTCCGTCGCCGTGATTTCGACGATGTAGGTCGACGGCGCGTCGTGCGCGGTGTCGGTGGTGAAGCCGATCGACCCGACCCCGCCTTTTTCGGTGATCGGGTGGATATGGGTGCCGGCGTGGTCGAGCTTCACGTTCCAGAAGAGGTGGGCAAGCGCCAAGGAGCCCTCGTCCTGATCGGTCGCGCTTCCGGTAATGACGATCGGTTCGCCGTCCCTGTAGGTCGTAGGCCCGCTGTTGAATGACGGGTCGGGGGCATGCTCGTCGCCCGCGAAGATCTCGATCGAGTCGGTGTCATGCCTTCCCGTGCCGTCGTCGACGGTCAGCGTGACCACCGTGTTGACGGGATCTTCGAACGTCCATTCGGCCTCCGGTTCGTTCGATGTCACGTCGGCTTCGCCGTCTTCGTCGAAATCCCAGGAATACGTCAATTCGTCCCCATCGGCGTCACTCGATTTGGACGCGTCGAATTCGACCTGCAACGGCAGCGCGCCGAAGGTCTTGTCCGCGGAGATGACGGCGTGCGGGGGAACGCTGTCCGAGTCGGCGGAGATCTGCCTGATCTGGGCGAATTCGCTCGGACCGAAGCCGATGTCCACGTACATGAGGTCGCCGTTCGCGGCGGTCGCCCAATCGACTGCCTGAAGATCATCGGCGAAGACCTTCGGATACCCCGAGGCCACTGCGGTTCCCGCGCTGTTGAGCCGCAGGTACAGCACCTGGTTGGAGATGTAGTCGCTGAAGAAGATCGCGCCCTTGTACTCGTCGGGGTAGTCGGTGGCGGCGCCGGTCCCCTCGTAGCTGACGCCGCCGAGGATCGCCCCGCCGCTCAGCTGGTGGTAGTCGTAGATCGGTTCCGAGAACGCGCTCGGTGAGATGGCGGTGCACTCCGAACGTTCGCTCCAGGTAGGCGTCGGGCCCGTCCCCTCTCGGCAGGGCCATCCATAGTTCTTGCCGGATTCGGCCAGATCGAGCTCCTCGCGCGTCGACCAGCCGGCATCGGCCACCGTCAGGCGACCGTCGGGGCTGGGCCGGAAGAAGAAGCGAAACGGATTCCGGAAGCCCTTCGCGTAGACCTTGGTGCACACCTTCGAGAGGTCGTCCTCGGAAGGGCAGAAGGGATGGCCTTCGAGGCCTTCGCCATCGGTGTCGACGTGCAGCAGCTTGCCGGAATAGCTCTCGTTTCGCTGCGAGCGCCACGAGAACGGGTCGAGAGCCGAACCCCCGTTCGCGCCATCGCCGACGGAGACCCACAGGGTGCCGTCGTCGGGATCGACCCTGACCGTGTCGATTGTATGCTCGATCGAGTCTGAGGGAATGCAGTCCGTTTCGTTCGCCGTGCTCCAGTTGCCGTTGACAAGGTCGCTCGGTTGAGGACATGCATGGGAAGTCGAAAACGGCGCCCCGGGCCGGGAACCGCTGCTGCTATAGCTGCCGAGGATCACCTGCTCATCGTCGGGTTCGAGATGGATCGCGGCGGACGGGATGATGTTGGGAACGGTGACCCGCACGAGCCTCTGCGTCTTCGGGAGTTCGGCAAGAGACGGGTTGGCATCGAGTTCCGCTTCGCTGCGATCCTCGAACGTGTAGGCGAGGTAGAGATAGTGGGTGAAGGCGTAGTTCTTGTCGACCGCGATACCGACCAGCCCCCGGTCCTGCTTTTCGTTGACGTGGTCGCGGAGATCGAAGAGGGGCGTGGCTTTGACTTCGCCGCCCATCGAGGTCCAGACGATCCCTGCGTTGTCAGTGATGAACATGCGACCTTCGGGCGCGATCGCCATCCCGATCGGCTGGGCAAAGCCATAGGTGACGGGGGTGCTGAAGAAGGACGGGTCTGGAAAGCTGGGATCGACGCCGTCCGCGCGAGCGGCCGCCGCGCCACCGAGCAGAAGCCCGAAGGCAAGCGTGACGGCACAAGCGACTCCAGCCTTCAACCGCATGCGCATATTCTCAAGCTAACAGGGTTCACTGATCGTTCAACCGACGGAACAGGCAAGAGTCGCGCCGCCTACGCCGGTTCCTTGCGCGGCACCAGGACCAGGCGCTTGAACTCGGCGACGAGCACGTCGTCTTGGTTGAGCACCCGGGTGTGGACCTTGACCACGCCGCGGTCGGGCTTGGATTTCGAGGGCTTGACCTCGAGCACCTCGGTCTCGCAGAAGAGCGTGTCGCCGTGGAAGACGGGGTTGGGATGGCTGAGGTCTTCCGTCGCCAGGTTGGCGATCGCCTTGCCGGAGACGTCTGAGACCGACATTCCCAGAGCCAGCGAGTAGACGAGGGGCCCGACGACGACGTTGCGGCCCTGCTGGGACTGCCTGGCGTAGACGTCGTTGATGTGCAGCGGGTGGTGGTTCATCGTGATCAGGCAGAAGAGGTGGTCGTCGGCCTCGGTCACGGTCTTGGCCGGCCAGTGCTTGTAGACCGCCCCGACCTCGAACTCCTCGAGATAGCGGCCGTAGGGATGTGCGCCGGAGGCCTCGCGGGCCGCCTGATCTGTCTCTGTCATTCGCTCCTCGTCATCTCGTCGGACATCTCGAACAGGGCGCGGAACTCTAGCCAGCGGCTTAACAGGACGCCAGATGGCCGCTGCTATCGTCCTGGCGAGTGGGAGGGAAGGGAGATGAGCTTGTGCTGTTGGCAAGGCGTGGCATCGCCTTGCTCCTTGCCTGCGGCCTCCTCGCCTCGGCGGCGGTGGCAAGCGCCGCAGTGGCGCCGAGGCTCGCCGACGTCGAGACTCAGACCACCTCGCATCTCGGCTTCGACCAGCTGAGCACGCACTGCGCCGCCAGCACGGCTGCGCGCACCACCGACCTGGCCTACTCCGGCAGCGCGTCCCTGAAGGTGCATACCGAGAACGACGCGGCCTGTAGCGGGCCCTACGCGCGGGCGATCTTCCAGGCCAACTCCCCGCAGCAGCTCGTCGAGGGCGACGATCTTTGGTTCGGTGCGGCGATCTACCTGCCGGCCGGCTTCTACGGCGCTCACACGAGCTACACCGACCTCCTCCGCCTCGACTCCTACGTCAGGGACGACAGCGGCAGCACCCCGTTCGCCGACAGGGCGGAGATCAGCTTCTCCAGCTGGAGCAACGATCGACTCTACGTCCTCGCCGCGCGCGGATCTACGAGCCGTACCCTGATCGGACCGGTCTCGCCGAGCGAGCTTCCAGAAGGCTCGTGGAGCTGGGTCGAGCTGCACACCCGCCTCAGCTCGGCCAACGGCTCGGCCTATACGGAGCTGAAGATCGACGGCAGGTCGGTGGGATCTTCGACCACCGCCAACCTGTTTTCCGGGGCCGCGCCCCTGAACCGCTTCCGCCATGGAATCGTCTCGACCGGGTCGAGCGGCTCGGGCAACTTGACCGCCTACTTCGATCGGGTCTCGATCAATCACACCGAGCGAGGACCGAAGGCACAAGAACCGCCGACGACTACGCCGCCGCCTCCGCCCACGCCCACACCCCCGACGGCGGCCGAGAGCCAGGTGAGCCTGTGGCGGCTCAACGAGGCGAGCGGGGCCAAAGCGGCGGACGCAATGGGAATCGCGCCGGGCTCCTATGTCAACGGTCCGACGCTCGGCGTGACGGGCATCGTCGGCGACGGCACCGACACCGCTGCCTCCTTCGACGGCGTCAACGACTACGTTGCGATCGCCCCGACCCCGCCACTCAACATGAAGGCCGGCTTGACGCTCGAGGCATGGGCCAAAGCCGACTCGCTGCAAGGCGCGGTGATTCGGCGCAACAACTCCTACGAGCTGCGGCCCCGGGGCGATGGAAGCGTCCTCTTCCGAGTCTGGACCGACAAGGCGGCGCGGTCGCTCACGAGCGCTGCCGGCACGGTGGCCGCCGGCGATGTCCACCACCTGGTCGGAACCTACGACGGCGCGAGCATGAAGATCTACGTCGATGGGTCGCAGGTCGCATCGATGCCGCAATCGGGGGCGATCACTCACGACCAAAACACCCTCTACATCGGCCGCAGCGACTACTCGAACACCTACTTCGACGGCATCATCGACGAGCCCGCCATTTACTCTCGGGCGCTGAGCGCCGGCACCATCCAAGATCGCTTCGCGAACGGCAAGCCGGCTGCTGCGGCCCCCCGCCAGGCCCCCTCCGATCCGATTGACACAGCGGACGTCTCCACCGACAGGACCCGCCCAGGCTCACCGCCAGACGACGAAACCGAAAGCCAGGCCCCACCCGAGGTCAGATCCGAACCGACCGCAGAGGGCGAGGGCGCCGAGCTCACCGTCGCCGAGTGGCTTCTCTGGTACTGGTCGATGTACCTATCGCTCTAGTGCACTCTTTTGAGTCGGGCGCGCTGCTCCTGCTTTTCGACGACCTGGGCGATCAGCTTCTTCACGTTTGAGTCGCCGGTCGCCTTGATGTGGCCGGTCTCGTAAGCCTTGCGATAGCTCTTCGCCGTGCCGTTCTCGGCCAGCTCGTTGAACTGGGGGCGGTCGATCTGGACCAGCACCCGCTCGTCCTGGGAGAGGTCCTTCTTGATCACGGGGCCCGGAACCTCGACGCGGTAGAGCTGGATGTCGTGCTTGGCCTTCAGTTCGAGGCCGAAGACGAGCTTCAGTTTCTTCAGGGCGGGGACCTCGGCCTGGAAGCGCTCGACGGCGGTCTTGATCAGGTCCGGGGTCGAAGCCATGCGCCTAGCGGCCCACCATCTAGATCTTGTGCCTCTGCAGCAGCTTCTTGCCGATCACCATGCGCTGGATCTCCGAGGTGCCCTCGCCGATCAGGAGCAGCGGCGCGTCGCGGTAGAGGCGCTCGATCTCGTACTCCTTCGAGTAGCCGTAGCCGCCGTGGATGCGGAAGCACTCCTCCACGCACTCCTTGCCGGTCTCCGAGGCGAGCAGCTTGGCCATGCCGGCCTCGAGGTCGGAGCGGGCGCCGGCGTCCTTCATCCGCGCCGCCTTGCGGGTGACGAGGCGGGCAGCCTCGACCTTGGTCGCCATGTCGGCGAGCTTGAACTGGATCGCCTGGTGCTGGGCGATCGGCTTGCCGAAGGTCTTGCGCTCCTGGCTGTAGCGCAGGGCCAGCTCGAGGGCGCGCTGGGCGATGCCGACGCCACGCGCGGCGACGTTGACGCGGCCGACCTCGAGCGCGTCCATCATCTGCACGAAGCCCTCGCCGACCCCCGCCTCCTCGCCACCGAGCACCCGCTCGGGCGGGCAGCGGTAGCCGTCGTAGACCAGCTCGGTCGACTCGACGCCCTTGTAGCCCATCTTCTTGATCTTGGGCGGCACGTTGAGCCCCTTGGAGTCGCCCTCGCCGATTTCCTCCCAGGGCTTCTTCTCGGTGATGAAGCAGGTCATCCCCTTGTAGGCCGGCTCGGCCTTGGGGTCGGTCTTCATCAGCACGAAGACGACCGAAGAGCCGAGGCCGTTGGTGACCCACATCTTCTGGCCGTTGAGCTCCCAGCTGCCGTCCTCGCCCTTCTTGGCGGTGGCCTTGATCCCCTGCACGTCGGAGCCGACCTCGGGCTCGGAGAGCGAGAAGGCGGCGCGGATCTCGCCGGTTGCCATCTTCGGCAGGAAGTACTCCTTCTGCTCGTCGGTGCCGAACTTCATCAAGAGGTAGGAGCCGATGAAGTGGGTGTTGACGACGCCGGAGATCGAGATCCAGCCGCGCGAGAGCTCTTCGACGATCATCGCGTAGGTGGTCAGATCGAGGCCCATGCCGCCGTACTCTTCGGGAATCGTCACCCCGAAGAGACCGAGCTCCTTCATTTCCTCGACGATCGGCTCCGGGTAGGAGTCCTCGTGGTCGTAGTGCTCGGCGTTGGGGATGATCTTCTCGTCGGCGAACTGGCGCACCATTTCGGTGATCGCCTGCTGCTCGTCGGTCTGCTCGCGGAAGGCGGCGGTGTCTACGGCCATGGCTCCTAGGTGGGTCGGGGTCTCGGACGGCGAAGGATATCGGCGGCGACCGGTGCGGCGATCTTGCGCACTCGCTCGCACCGGCCTATACCCTGCCCCCGGATATGCGTCCAGGGCGCATTGGCGGCTGGGAGCGGGAGGCTCCCACTGACGATAAGAGCTGCGTGACCCGCAAGCTCTCGCTGCTCGCTGCCGCCATCGTGCTCGCCATCGGCCTGACCGCCCCGCCCGCCGGGGCGGCGCCGGACGCGCTGATCGCTCCACCGGGCACCTGCCTGGGACAGGACGCGCCGGACGCGTCGGCCGCCGTCCAAGAGGCGGCGATGCTCTGCATGACGGACTACGCGCGGCGCGCCGCCGGCCTGCCGCCGATCGCCGACGCGGCAAGCCTCGAGTGGTCCGCCGCCGCCAAGGCGGGGGACATCCTGCGCTGCGACAGCTTCAGCCACTTCGCCTGCGGCCGGGATTACACCTACTGGATTCGGGAGTCGGGCTATCTCAACGCCCGTTGCTGGCGCGCCGCGGAGAACCTCGCCTTGGGCGTCGGCAAGCAGGGGACCGTGCAGTCGACCTTCTCCACGCTGATCGACTCGCCGGTCCATCGGCACAACATCCTCGGCCGCTTCGAGCAGATCGGGATCGGCCTGCGCGTCGGCTCCTTGGCCGGCCGCGCCGAGACCCGGGTCTGGACGCAGCATTTCGGCTCGCACTGTGCTTCGGCGCGAGCGGGACGGAGGGATGGGAAGATCTAGGGCGATGGCCTCCGCTCTGCGCATCTTCTCGATCGCCCTGATCACCGCCGGCCTGGTCCTCTTCCTCGATATCGGCATGACCCTGATCTGGGAGGAGCCGGTCTCCTCGATCTATGCAGCCGTCCAGCAGAGCAAGGCGGACAGCCAGCTGGACGACGCCGAAGCGCGCTTCCCCAGCCCGGCAGACCGGCGCGTGATCGACCGCGCCCAGAGTCGCCGCCTGCGCATCGCCGCGCTGGCGCAACGCTTCGCCAGGCGGGCGGACACGGGCGAAGCGATCGGCCGCATGCGCGCCCCCGCGATGGATGGCCTCGACGTCATCGTGATCCAGGGAACCGACACCGCCAGCCTGATGAAGGGGCCGGGTCATTTCCCCGAGACGCCCTTCCCCGGCCAGGGCGGCACGGCCGCGATCGCCGGTCACCGCACCACATACGGCGCTCCGTTTCGCCACGTCGACTCGCTGGAGCATGGCGACCGGATCGTCCTCGAAATGCCCTACGCGACGATCTTCTACCGGGTGCAGAAAACCGAGATCGTCGATCCCACCGACGTCGGCGTGGTCAGGAACGTCGGCTACGAGCGCCTCGTCCTCTCGTCATGCCACCCGCTCTACAGCGCCGAGCAACGCTTCATCGTCTTCGCCCGTGCGGTCAACGAGCGTCTCGCCCCGAAGAGCCACCGGTCGTAGTGCCCTTTGGCGCAGACGAGGGCGGCGAGGAGGTGGTCGATATCGAGGAGGCGTCGCGACCGCCGGCGAGCACGATGACGACCAGGTAGGCGACGGCGATGCCGGTCGCCAGCCCGAGCAGAATCCCGGCGACCAGCTCTACTATGCGGCGGCGTGGCACGCAGGCAGTCTAGTTATGTCCTGCTCGGGGCCAGCAGGGGGCGCCGCTGCAGCTTGCGCAACCGCGCCGATATCTGGTCGGCCCGAGCGGTGAAGTCCGCAAGGCTGCTCTCCGACTCGGCGACCGGTCGCCTGACCGCCTGAGCTGCGCTCGCCCGCTCCGCGAGCCGCGCGGCATGCCGTGCCTGCTCGGCGGCATCGAGGGCCGCCGCGCCGACCGTCATCACCGCCGCCTCCGAAGCTCGCGCGATCGCGATCGCGGTATCGATCCGCCGCTCGAGCTCGCCGATCAGCGGCGGCCGCGAGTGCTCGGGCAACAGCCAGTCCTGCGTGCTGTCGGATGCCGGACCGTCCATCTCCTCAAAGTACGCCGGCAAGCCTCGATCTCCTTCGGCATCGCCGGCTGAGCGCGTTGACTAGATTCCCCGAGACAGACGATCCGAACGACCCGAGGAGCAGCTTGAGAAACCCCAGAGACTTCTTCCATCCGCAGGCGATCGGCGCCCCCGAGCCGTTGCGCGAGATCCCCGTCAAGCCCTCGCGGATGATCCACTTCCTCGATTTCTCCAACGAGAAGATGGTCGCCAAGGCCGCCGACATCGCGACCAAGACCGACATCCTGCTGGGCAACCTCGAGGACGCGATCCCGGTCGACCGCAAGGAGGCCGCGCGCCAGGGGCTGATCCGCGCCGCCAAGGAGTCCGACTTCGGCCAGACCGCCCTCTGGACCCGGGTCAACTCGCTGGAGAGCCCCTGGGTGCTCGATGACCTGACCACGCTCGTCACCGAGATCGGCGCGAAGCTGGAGGTCGTGATGGTGCCCAAGGTCGAGGGCGCCTGGGACATCCACTACGTCGACCGCCTGCTCGCCCAGCTCGAGGCCAAGGCAGGGCTCGACCGGCCGATCCTGATCCACGCGATCCTCGAGACGGCCCAAGGCGTGGTCAACCTGGAGGAGATCGCCGCGGCCAGCCCCCGCATGCAGGGGATGAGCTTCGGGCCCGCCGACCTTGCCGCCTCACGCCGGATGAAGACCACCCGGGTCGGTGGAGGCCACCCTGGCTACCGGGTGATGGAGGACCCCGCCGATCCGGAGAATCCCGAGGCCGACCGGGTCAGCGCCCAGCAGGACCTCTGGCACTACTCGATCGCGCGCATGGTCGATGCCTGCGCCGCGACCGGCATCCTGCCCTTCTACGGGCCCTTCGGCGACATCAAGGACACCGCCGGCTGCGAGACCCAGTTCCGCGCCGCCTTCCTGATGGGCTGCGTCGGCGCCTGGTCGCTGCACCCGGTGCAGATCGGCATCGCCAAGAAGGTCTTCAGCCCACCGCCCGAGGAGGTCAAGTTCGCCAAGAAGGTGCTCGAGGCGATTCCGGACGGGCGTGGCGTCCACATGATCGACGGCAAGATGCAGGACGATGCGACCTGGAAGCAGTGCAAGGTGATGGTCGAGCTGGCCGAGATGCTGGCCGCCAAGGACCCGGAGCTGGCCGGCGCCTACGGAATGTAGGCGCCGCAACGCCTGGGCTCAGCCCAGGCGTTGCTCCAGCGCGTCGAGCTGAGCCGCGATCTGCTCCGGCAGCCGCTCGCCGAAACGCTCGAGGTGGCTCCTCACCTGGGGCAGCTGCTGCTTGAACAGCTCGGTGTCGACCGAGAGCAGCTCCCGCATCTCCTCCTCTGTGAGATCGAGGCCGTCGATGTCGATCTCGCCCCGGGCCGGGAGCAGGCCGATCGGCGTATCGACGGTCTCCCCCTCCCCGTCGCAGCGACGGAAGACCCACTCGAGCACCCGGCTGTTCTCGCCGAAACCGGGCCAGATGAAGCGGCCCTCCTTGTCCTTGCGGAACCAGTTGACGAGGAAGATCTTCGGCAGCTTCATTCCCTCGCGCTTGCCCAGGTCCAGCCAGTGAGCGAAGTAATCGGCCATGTTGTAGCCGGCGAAGGGGAGCATCGCCATCGGGTCGAAGCGGAGCTGGCCGACCTCGCCGGCCGCGGCGGCGGTGGTCTCGACCGACATCGTCGCGCCGAGGAAGGTGCCGTGCTCCCAGTCGAAGGCCTCGGATACCAGCGGCACCGCCGTCGCCCGGCGGCCACCGAAGAGGAAGGCGTCGATCGGCACGCCGGCCGGGTCCTCCCACTCGGGCGCGATGCAGGGACACTGCTCCGCGGGCGTCGTGAAGCGTGCGTTGGGGTGGGCGGCCGGGCTCTCGGAGTCCGGAGTCCAGTCCTCGCCGTGCCAGTCGGTGGCGTGCGCCGGCGCCTCGCCGGTCATCCCCTCCCACCAGACGTCGCCGTCATCGGTCTTCGCGCAGTTGGTGAAGATCGAGTTGCGCTCGATCGTCTCCATCGCGTTGGGGTTGGTCTTGTGACCGGTCCCAGGGGCGACCCCGAAGAAGCCGGCCTCGGGGTTGACCGCGTAGAGGCGGCCATCGTCGCCGAACTTCATCCAGGCGATGTCGTCGCCGATCGTCTCCGCCGTCCAGCCCTCCAGGGTCGGGATCAGCATCGCCAGGTTGGTCTTGCCGGAGGCCGACGGGAAGGCGCCGGTCACGTACTTGACCTGCCCCGTCGGGGAGGTCAGCTTGAGGATCAGCATGTGCTCGGCCATCCAGCCCTCGTCGCGGGCCATCGCCGAGGCGATGCGCAGCGCAAAGCACTTCTTGCCGAGCAGCGCATTGCCGCCATAGCCGGAGCCGAACGACCAGATCTCGCGTGTCTCGGGATAGTGGACGATGTACTTGTTGTCGGCGTTGCAGGGCCAGGGCACGTCTTCGGCGTCCTCTGCCAGCGGCATTCCGACGGAATGCACGCAGGGGACGAACTCGCCCTCGTCGCCAAGCACGTCGAGCGCGCCCTTGCCCATCCGGGTCATGATCCGCATCGATGTGGCCACGTAGGCGGAATCGGTCAGCTGGACCCCGATGTGGGCGATCGGCGAGCCGAGGGGCCCCATCGAGAACGGCACCACGTACATCGTGCGGCCCTTCATGCAGCCGCTGAAGAGCTCTTTGAGAGTGCCCCTCATCTCGACCGGGTCGCACCAGTTGTTGGTCGGGCCGGCATCGGCCTCATCGGCCGAGCAGATGAAGGTGCGGTCCTCGACCCGCGCCACGTCACCGGGGTCGGAGAGGGCGAGGTAGGAGTTGGGGCGCTTCGCATCGGAGAGGCGCTCGAAGGTGCCGGCCTCGATCAGCGTCTGCGCGAGGGAGTCGTACTCCTCGGCGGAACCGTCGCACCAGTAAATGGCGTCGGGCTGAGTCAGGGCGGCGATCTCCCCGACCCAGTCGAGGAGCTTTGCGTGGGTGGTCGGCGCGTTGGCCGTGCTCGTTTGGCTCATCCTCGGCACTCTACCCGCGAGCGCCGAAGTCGAGCGTGTATGTGGCGGCGTTGGCGTGGTTGCCAAGCGTGTCGCCGCGGGCCACGCCGACGCCGAAGTCGTGGAGGCCCGGATCGAGGATGTTGCGACGGTGCTCGGGACTGTGCATCCAGCAGTCGACGATCGCGAGTGGAGAGCCACGGCTGCGTCCGAAGCCGGTCGCGATGTTCTCCGCCAGGCGGTAATAGGCGGTGCGCCCGAGATAGCCGCTGTGGGCGATGCGGGTGGTCGGCGTGCTGCCATGGGGGCCGTAATGGGAGAGGCTGCCGCTCCTGACCATGCTCCTCGAGTGAGCGGAGGCCGAGTTCCGCAGGGCGACGTTGAAGGCGAGTGGCCTGATGCCGTGCCGCGCCCGGGCCCGGTTCACCAGGCAGAGGACGGAGGTGCGAAGCTCGTGATCGGTCGCCAGGCGAGGTGCCTGGGCGGCCGCCCCGCAAAGGGGCGTGGAGCGGGCGAGGGCCGGCGAGACGGCCACGAGCGCCAGCGCGAGCGCGGTGATCGCGCCGCAGAGCAGCGCTCGGCGCCTGGATGTCTTCTCGGTCATTGGTCGTCGGCTTTCTCGATGGGTCGCAGCTCGGTGACCGCCACATCGGCATCCTCGTTGAGGATCTTGAGCGATGCCGTCTGCTGCCCGCCGCCGGCCAGGTGCACCGCGCATTCGAAGGTCGACCCGGCCTCGACCTCGACGTCCGAGGGGCAGTCGACCGAGGTGATGTCCCGCCCCGTCGACCTGCTCAAGTTTTGTTCCAGCGCCGCCTCGGTCTTGGCGGCGTCGATCACGGTTTCGCCGCAGCCGCCGGCGAGGGCCGCAGCGGCAAGCAGCGCAGCAAGTGCCGCGCAGCGGCCAAACGAACTCATCTTTCTCCCGTCCCGAGTGATTTGGCGGGCAAGTATTCCAGGGTCGGTCGGACCGCAAGCCGAGGGTCGCCGATCAAGCCGGACTGTGCGTGGATTGCCTGCATCGGCGCGCCCGCCTTCAGCAGCATCTCCTCGTACTCGTCCTCCGCCTCGGACTGCGCGACGATCGCGCCGCCGCTGCCGATCGTCGCCGATCGCCCGTCGAGCACGATCGTCCGGATCACCACGCTGAGGTCGCAGCCGCCCCCCAGGCCGAGATAGCCGATCGCGCCGGAGTAGACACCCCGGCCCTCGCCCTCGAGCTCGTCGATGATCCGCATCGTCCGCAGCTTCGGCGCACCCGTCATCGAACCGGGCGGGAAGCAGGCGCGGATGCAATCGGGCGCCTGCAGGTCCTCGCGCAGGCGGCCGCGAACCGTCGAGACGAGTTGATGCACGGTCGCGTAGGACTCGACCTCCATCAGGTGCGGCACGCTCACCGTGCCGACCTCGCAGACTGAGCCGAGGTCGTTGCGCAGCAGGTCGACGACCATCAAGTTCTCAGCTCGATTCTTCTCGTCGCCGCGCAGCCGCTCGGCGAGACGCGCATCTTCGGCCGGGCTCTCGCCCCGGCGGCAGGTGCCCTTGATCGGCTTGGCCTCGACCCAGCGATCGCGGCCGATCGCGAGCAGGCGCTCCGGCGAGGAGCTGAGAACCGCCGTGCCGTCGATGCGGACAAAGGCGGAGAAGGGCGCCGGATTGACCCGTCGCAGGGTCCGGTAGAGCGAAAGCGGCTCCGGGCTGACGTCGGTGCTGAGCTTGTTGGTCAGGCAGATCTCGTAGCTCTCCCCGGCGGCAAGGCGTCGCTTGCACTCCGCGACGTCGTCCAGGTATCGCTCCCGGGAACGGCCGAGGCTGAAGCTGACCGGCTCCCGATCTCCGGCCGTGGGGACGGGCTTCCCGACCGGGGGCAAAGCGCGAAGCCGCTCCTCGGTCCCGGCGATCCACCGCTCGGCCCCTGCGCCCGCCTCGGGCTCGACCAGGCAGAGCAGATATGTGTGTCGCGCGGCGTGGTCGAAGGCGATCATGCGGTCGGCAAAGACGAAGGCGGCATCAGAGGACCCGGACTCGTGGGCCGCCGCCGCGCCGCAATCGGCCTTCAGCTCGTAGCCGAGCCAGCCGGCGAAGCCGCAGTTGAAATCGAACGGCAGGGGCGAAGCCGGGTCGACAAGCCGGCGCATCTCCTTGCCCAGGTAGTCGAAGATCGATTCCCGGTGGGTTTCGATCCGGTCGCCGCGTTTCACGCGCACCGCGGCGCCGCTGACGTCATAGGTGATCGTGGCGCCCAGCGGTCCGCTGTCGTCCCCGACGAAAGAGAAGCGGGCACCCTGGTCGAGCCTGCTGCTGTCCAGCCAGAAGGCGTTCGGGCTTGTGCCGTATAGGTGGACGAAGGCGCGCTCGGGATCGACGAGCAGGTCGAGCCGCTTCACCCTCAGCCGGGGTTGCCGGGCCCCCGAAGAGACCCGTACCGGCCGCGACCGCCGATCGCCCGTCGGGGTGGCTGGGGGCTCGGTCGCCCCGCCGGACGACGCAGCCCGGCCGGAGAGGGCGTCGGAGCTGAGATCGCGGAAATTGGCGAGCAGCCGGCGACCGTGCTCCGTGCAGATCGACTCTGGGTGGAACTGGACGCCCCACAGGGGCCGACTGCGATGCGCGACCGCCATCAGCACCCCGTCCCGGGCACGGGCGATCGGGCGCAGGTCGCGGGGCAGGGGCTCCGCGACTCGGAGCGAGTGGTAGCGGACCGCGCGGAATTCGCCCGGGATGCCCGCGAAGAGCGGGGAGCCGTCGTGGACGACGGTGCTGAGTCGACCATGCAGCGGCCGCGGCGCCGCTGCCACGACGGCGCCGTGTGCGCTGCCTAAGCCCTGGTGGCCGAGGCAGACACCGAGCAGCGGCGCCGCGGAGCAGCGGATCGCCTCGGCGCAAATCCCGAAGTCGGCCTGGCGATCGGGGCGTCCCGGCCCCGGCGAGATGACGACGTTGTCGAAATCGAGGCAGGACAGCTCGTCCCAGGTCGCCTCGTCGTTGCGGACCACGATCGGCTCCTCGCCATTCGCCTCGGCCAGGAGCTGGAAGAGGTTGTAGGTGAAGGAGTCGTAGTTGTCGATCAGCAGGGTCTTCAAGGATCGGCCGGCTGGAGTTCGCGGCGAGGTTGGCACAATGGCGCGCGTGTTCGCTCCGCCGCGGCCCGACCGCGCCCAGGGAATCCTCGAGACCCTGCTGATCGTCGACGGCCGGCCGGTCGCGCTCGACGCCCACCTCGCCAGGCTCGGCGAGAGCCTGGCGACCCTCTTCGCGGACCGGCCCGCGCCGGACCTCGCCGCGGCAATTCGCGCAAGTGCGCTGGAGATCGGACGGGGCGGGCTGCGGGTGACGGTCGCGCCCGACGCCGAGACGGGCCTTCAGGCGACGATCGTGCCCGCCGAGATCGACCTGGACCTCGCCCTGCCAGGAGAGCCGCCGCTCGTCACCGCCCACAGCCTGGTCATCTCCAGTGGCCTCGGCCGGCACAAGTGGGCGGACCGCTCGGTGCTCGACCAGGCCCAATCGAGCCTCCCGGCCGATGCCGTGGCGCTGATCGTCGACTGGAACGGGACCGTGCTGGAGAGCGCCCGCGGCAACGTCTTCGCGGTGGTCGACGAAGAGCTGATCACGCACCCCGCGGACGGCCGCATCCTGCCGGGGATCGCCCGTGCCCGCACGATCGAGATCGCGAGCGCGCTGGGGCTCGTCGTTCGCGAAGCGGCACTCAGCCGAACCGAGCTGATCGGCGCCGATGAGGTGTTCATGACCGGATCGCTGCGCGGCCTCGAGAGGGTCCGGGAGCTCGACGGCGCCACCCTGTCGGCAAGCGGCGAGATCGGGGCTCGGCTCGCCGCCGAGTTGCGGCGAGCGTGGACTTAGGCCCGTTGGGATAGGGTTCCGCGCCGCGATGAGGTTCTTCGAGTACGAGGCACGCAAGATCGTCGAGCTGGCGGGGATTCCCGTCACCAAGTACGGCTTCTGCACGTCCGCGGAGGAAGCTCGCAAGGTCGCTGAAGAGATCGGCGGCCCCGTCGTGATCAAGTCTCAAGTCCTCAGCGGCGGCCGGATGAAGGCCGGCGGCGTCAAGTTCGCCGACACGCCGGACGAGGCTGCGGCCCACGCCGAGGACATCCTCGAGCTCGAGATCAACGGGCAGATGCCGCGCGGCGTCCTCGTCGACCCGAAGGCCGAGATCAAGCAGGAGTACTACGCCGGCGTCGTCTGGGACGGCACCGCGAAGAAACCGCTGATGCTGTTCAGCGACATGGGCGGGATCGACATCGAGGAGGTTGCCGAGACCCACCCCGACCACGTCGGCCGCGGCCACGTCTCCAACCTGATGCCGATCCCCGACTTCGAGGCCAAGCAGGTCATCGCGGCCACCGGCGTCACCGGCTCGCAGCTCAACCGCGCCACCCCGGTCCTGGCCAAGCTCGCCCGCCTCTTCCGCGACAACGACATGACCCTGGCCGAGATCAACCCCCTCGCCGAGCTCACCGACGGCAGCTTCGTCGCCCTCGACGCCCACATGGAGATGGAGAACGAGGCGGTCGGCCGGCAGAAGGGCCTGCTGCGCAAGCGGCTCGAGATCGCCGAGGAGGACACCCGCGAGACCTACGAGCCATCAGACTTCGAGCGCCATGTCGCCGCGATCGACGCCGCCGACCACCGCGGCGTGATCCAAGGCAAGGACCACGGCTTCGAGGGCAATCTCGGCCTCGTGATCGGCGCCGGCGGCGGCTCGCTGACCCTGACCGACGCGGTGCGCAGCCAGGGCGGCAAGCCGGCCAACTACTCCGAGATCGGCGGCAACCCCTCCGTCGCCAAGGCCTGTGGTCTGGCCAAGGAGGTCTTGGAAAAGGACGGCGTCGAGAAGATCGCCGTGATGATGTCGATCGTCTCCAACACCCGGGT
>JBIOVV010000084.1:0-2051 GCA_044867925.1 Solirubrobacterales bacterium
TGCTGCGGCGGACCAGCCTCGACGAGCTGCCGCAGCTGATCAACGTGCTGCGCGGCGACATGTCGCTGGTCGGGCCGCGGCCCGAGGAGGAGGCCGTGGTCGCCCTGTATGACGAGCGCCAGCGCGCCCGCCTCGCGATCAAGCCCGGCCTGACCGGACCGATGCAGGTATACGGGCGCGGCGACCTCACCTTCGAGGAGCGGCTGGCGATGGAGCGCGACTACCTCGACAACCTCTCGGTCGCCGGCGATCTGGCGATCCTCTTGCGCACGCCGCGGGCAATCGTCCGCGGCGAAGGCGCCTACTGATCCGCTCCGGTGTGCGCTGACCGGACATGACAGAGGAAAGGAACAGCGGAGCGGTGTTGGACCTCGAGGTCGTCATCGTCAGCCACGGTGCCGAAGAGCTGCTGCGCCGCTGCCTGCGCTCGCTGCAGGAGCATCCCGCCGGCGCGACGATGCGGGTGACCGTGGTCGACAGCGGCAGCCCCGACTCGACCCCGGACATGGTCGAGCGCGAGTTCCCCGCCGTGCGGCTGCTGCGCCGCGAGAACATCGGCTTCTCGGCCGCCAACAACGTCGTCCTGCGCGAGGACGAGGCGGGCGCCGTGCTGCTGCTCAATCCCGACACGGAGGTCTACGCCGGGACCCTCGACGCCGCCTTGGAGCGGCTGTACTCGGATGAGCGGATCGGCATGGTCGGCTGCAAGCTGGTGACCGAGTCGGGCGAGCTGGACCACGCTTGCAAGCGCTCCTTCCCCACCCCGCTCAGCGCCCTCGCCCACTTCACCGGCATCGGCCGGGGTGACGACGCCGGCGAATCGCTGAGCCAGTACCGCGCGACCCACCTCGGCGACGACGACCCGGGCGAGGTCGATGCCGTCAACGGCGCCTTCATGCTCTGCCGCGCCGAGGCCGTGCGCGAGGTCGGCCTGCTCGACGAGGGCTACTGGCTCTACATGGAGGATCTCGACTGGTGCCGCCGCTTCTGGGACGCCGGCTGGAAGGTCTTCTACGAGCCGGCCGGCGTCGCCCTCCACGTCAAGGGCGGCTCCAGCGGCCGTCGCCGGGCGCCGCGCCAGGAGATCGCCTTCCACCGGGGCATGGGCCGCTTCTACCGGCGCTTCGACGCCACCGGGCACAACCCCCTGCTCAACCTGGCGGTCTACGCCGGCATCGGCGCCAAACTGGCGCTGGCCCTCGGCCGCACCGCCGCCTCCCGCGCCCGCGAATGAGCCGACTCGACGCGCTGGTGCGCCGGCCGCCGACCTGGCTGCTGGGGGCGCTGGCGGCGCTGCTGAGCTGGAACGTGGGGATGGTCGCGCCGGCGGCGGGGCTTGACGCGAGCTGGAACGCGGGGCTGGCGATGGCGACCGAGCACGGCCTCGCCTGGGGCAGCGAGATCGTCTTCTCCTACGGCCCGCTCGGCTTCCTGCAGGGCCAGCGCCTCTTCTACGGCGACCTCGGCGTGCTCGCCTTTCTCTTCTCGGCGGCGCTCTACGCCGGCTTCGCGATCGCCATCGTCGCCGCCCTGCGCCGCCGCCTGCCGGGGCTGGCGAGCCTGGCAGTCGCCTTCGTGGCGCTGGCGGTGCTGCCGCTGCTCGAGCAGGCGCTGCTGCTCGCGGTGCTGGTCTCGCTGGCGCTGCTGGAGCGCGAGCGGGCGCCGCGGCTGCTCGACGCCTTCGTCGCCGTCGGCTCGGCCTTCGCCGCGGTCGAGGTCCTGCTGAAACTCTCGACCGGACCGGTGATCTTCGCGATCGCGCTGGTGGCGTTGATCGGCGCCCGTGCGGGGCGTCTGCGGATCGCCGCCTTCGTCGTCCTCTTCGCGGTCGAGACGGCCGTGTTGTGGTTCGCCGCCGGCCAGAGCCTCGGCGGCGTCCCCGACTTCCTCGCCAACACCCTGCAGGTGATCAGCGGCTACAGCACGGCGATGCTCCGGGAGCTCGACGTCGCCCCCTGGAAGGTGACGCTGGCGACGATCGCCGCGGCCGCGATCACCGTCGCCGTCGTCCTCGCCGCCTGGCGGGCGAGCTTCCGCGACCAGCGCGCCCG
>JBIOVV010000085.1:0-4415 GCA_044867925.1 Solirubrobacterales bacterium
GGTAGGGGTCGGCTAAGCGGGCTTGCGGCCCGAGAAGAACACCTCGAACTGGCTGTCCTTCGGCGGCCGCGGCTTGCCGGTGCCGCGAAAGGCGCCGCTGAATTCCATGCCCACGGAGGCGTAGATCTCGGTCAGCTCCTCCGCCGAGTAGAGGCGCTGGCGGAAGGGGATCGGCTTCACCCCCTCAAAGACCTCGCCGACGAGGATCGGCATCGTCGAGCCTTCTAAGTAGCGCGTGCGGGGTTCCCAGCGGTGGTCGATCAGTTCGACCATTCCCTCGCCGGCGATCCAGGTCGTCTGGGGCAGGTGCGTTTCCGCGTAGAGGACGTTGGGGAGCTGCAGCAGGTTGCCGCCGCCGGGGCGCAGGGCCGCGGCGATCACCTCGAAGGTGCGGTGGTTCTCCTCCTCGGTCTCGAAGTAGCCGATCGCGCCGTCGTTGAGGTTGAGGACGAGGTCGAACTCCTCGCTGAAGTCGAGCTCGCGCAGGTCGGCGGCGACGAAGGAGGCCGAGAGCGACTCGGCCTCGGCGTCCGCTTCGGCGATCGCGAGCAGGTCGGGCGAGATGTCGGTGCCGACGACGTCGTGGCCACGGCGGGCGAGCTCGAGCGAGTGGCGGCCGGTGCCGCAGGCCATGTCGAGCACGCGCTCGCCGCCCCGGGCTCCCAGCATCGCCAGCGCCCTGTCCACTTCGGCGCCGGTGCGGTCGGCCCAGGGGCGCTTCAACGTCTCCTCGGGCGGAAATGCCGAGCGGTACCAGTCCCGCGGTATCTCGGTTGCGCTCGCCTCTGCCATTGCTCAGGAATATTAGCGAGATGGAGACCGGGCTGTACCGATTTGCTACTAGGCCTTAGGCGAAGGTCCAGAGCTTGTTGCCGAGGAAGTTGAAGGGCATCGCCACGGCGACGGCGATCGCCTGGGCGGTGAGGTCGCCCATCGACGCCCCCCCGATCAGCGCCTCGAGCACGGCGAGGTTGATCAGCAGCGCGGCGGTGCTGACGGCGAAGAAACGGGCGGCCTGGAAGCCGGCGTGGCCGTCGCCCGCGGCGAAGGTCCAGTGGCGGTTCCAGAAGAAGTTCGAGGAGACGGCGACGCAGAAGGCGCCGACCGCGGCGAGCAGGTGGTGGACGCCGAGGTTGCCGCTGAGCAGGGCGAATACGCCGAGGTTGACCAGATAGCCGGAGGCGCCGACGAGGCCGAACTTGATCAGCTGCCACCAGCTCGCCGGGCGGCGGGCGGCGGCGCCGAGGCGATAGGCGAATTCGCTGGCGCTCACGGCCCTGCTCCGGGTCGGCCGTCTACCACCACGGCGTTGAAGCCGAAGCCGGTGTGCACGTGCTTGAGCACGTAGAAGGGGATTTCGCGAGGGCGGGCTGACATGTACCGGGTGAGGGTGAGGCGCTCAAACCTTACCCGCGCGATTGGGTGGAAAACCCTCGGCACCCCGGTCACGGCCCGGCCTTCGAGCGACTTGCTGATCACGTCGATCTCGCGCAGCGGCCAATCGCCGCTGTAGACGCGCTGGGAGGGGTCGGGAAGATAGAAGCGGACGGGGTCGGCGGCGAGCTTCCAGGTGACGATCGCGCGCGGTCCCGACGGGGGGCCGAGCTCCTCGACGATCCCGCGGAAGTCCGGGCGCTGCAGATTGGGCGTCCGGGTGACGTGAACGCCGAAGGCGACCCAGTAGGCGCAGAGGACCACGGCGAGGAGCAGGCCGAGACGGCGAGCGCGGTCGACGGCGAAGCCGATCGCGGCGGCGGTTGCGAGCGGCACCAGGGCCGGCAGCAGGTTGCGCTCTACCACGTAGTCCTTGCCGAGCAGGGCGGCGAGGAGCGCCAGGATCGCGACGCCGAGGCCGATGACCAGGCCAAGCAACGCCCCGCGGCGCTCACGACGGCTGCCCCGTACGGCGACCAGAGCCAGCGCCGCGGCGATCAGCAGCAGGGGCAGGATCGCGTAGCGCTCCCGTGGCGGCTCGGCGATCACGTGGCCCGTCTCGCCGGCGAGGAAGCTGACGCCGGCCTCGAGGAAGCGCGTCGAGAGCAGGCTTTCTTCGATCCAGCCGATGTGGGTCGGGTTGACCTGTGCCGAGATCAGCGGGATCAGAGCGAGGCCCGTCGCGGCGACGGCCGCGACCGCCGGCAGGGCCAAACGCCGGCGGGCGCGCAGGGCGACCAGCAGCCAGACCGCCTCGATGCCCACGGCAAAGACGGCGAAGTAGTGGCTGCAGAGGGCAAGCGCCGAGCTGAGCGCCCAGAGCGCCAGGTCGCGCCCGCTGCGGGTGCGCAGCGCGCGGGCGAAGAAGAGCAGCGATGCGGCGCAGAAGAAGACGAGGATCGCGTAGGAGCGGGCCTCCTGCGAGTACCAGATCAGCATCGGGCTGACCGCGACGAGAGCGGCTGCGATCAGGCCGGCGCGCCTGCTCGCCAGCTCGGCGCCGATGCAGTAGGCGAGCGGCACGGTGGCTGTGCCGAAGAGAGCCGTGAGCGAACGCAGCCCGAGCTCGTCGGTGCCGAAGGCCTTGGCCCAGCCCCAGGCGAGCACGTAGTAGAGCGGCGGGTTCGACTCGCTGCGCTCGACCGCGTCGAGCATGTCGCCGAAGCTGCCGGGGATCACGCGGGCGGCGGTGATCACCTCGTCGTGATGGAAGCTCTGCACGTCGATGCCGGCGAAGCGCATCGCGGCACCGAGGGCGGTGAGCAACGCCAGCGCCCAGAGGGCGCCGGCTCGGGTCGGCGAGAGGGTCAAGGCGTGCAGGCGTCCCTCGGCATCGCACGGCTCGGGCCGAAGGAGGGCGGCGCGGCGGCGGCGGAGCTGCCCCAGCGGCGGCTGGGGCGCGGGGCGAGCTGGAAGGCGAGCCGAGCGCCACGGCTGAGCGAGCACCACGGGACCCAAGGCCTGGCGTAGCGATCGCCGTTTAGCTTCAGTCCCGCTATGTAGGGGCCGGCGCCGCTGGCGTCGATCCGCAGGCGTCGATGCCGCGCGAGCGCCAGCGAGGCATGCCGGAACAGAGGGCTGCCGAGCGCCAGCATGCCGACGCCCGGCACCGCCGGATAGACGCCGAGTGCCGAGAACACGTACCAGGCGGAGAGCGTGCCGAGGTCATCGTTGCCGGGATATCCGGCGGGCGCGGTGCTGTAGAGGCGCAGGGCGCGGCGAATCGCCGCCTGGGTTCGGTCGGGGCGTCCTGCCCAGTCGTAGAGCCAGGGCACGTGCAGGGTCGGCTCGTTGCCGAGCAGGGCGTGATCGGTGTGGGTTCCGCCGGGGCCGCCGTTGAGCTTGCGCAGAAAGCGACCGAGGCGAGCGGCGGCCTTCTCCCGGCCCCCCATCGCGCGGAAGAGGCCCGCCGGATCGTGCGGCACGAGCCAGCTGTACTGGGCCGAGTTGCCCTCGACGAAGCCGCCGCCCCGCAGGTTGTCGTAGGCGGCCGGGAAGGCGCCGTTTTCGTAGCGCGGCTCGATCATGCGGCTGCGGCGGTTGAAGAGCTTGCGCCAGTTGCCCGAGCGCTGCATGAAGCGCCGATAGGTGGGGCGGTCGCCCAGGGCGCGGGCGGCGAACTGGGCGATCGCGAAGTCGTCGAGCGCGTACTCGAGCGAGGTGGCGGCCGAACCCCAGACGTCGTCGGGGCTGCCGTAGATCGAGTTGGAGTTGCGGACGTTGGTGTCGAGGTCGTAGGGGACGTAGCCGCGGGCCAGGTAGGGGCCGAGGCCCTGGCGCTGGAGGTATTCGCCGTTGGCGCTGCGGCAGGGCTCGTCGGCGCCGCGCAGCATCGCGGCGAGGGCGGCGCGGCGGTCAAAGACGGTCGCGCCGAAGGCCGCGGCGGAGGCGATCAGGGGATCGGCCGAGTCGCCGACCATGGTCATGCTCTGCCCGTTGGCGTAGGACCAGCGGGGCAGGCAGCCGCTCTCGGCGGCGTCGGCGAGCAAGGAGCGGATCATCTGGCCGGCTCGGCGCGGGGCCAGGATCGAGAGCAGCTGGATCTGCGTGCGGTAGGTGTCCCAGCCGGAGAAGTCGGCGTACTGGGTGCGGCCCTCGGCGCGGTGCAGCAGCCCGTCCATGCCGACGTAGGCGCCGCCGACGTCGCTGAAGGTGCGCGGCGCCAGACCGAGGTGGTAGAGCGCCGTGTAGAAGGTGTCGAGGAGTCGGTTCGTCCCGTCCTGGACGCGGATGCGACCGAGCCAGCTGTTCCAGCGTCGCTCGGCCCGCTCGGCGATCCGATCGAACCCGGGGCCGGGGTTTTCGGCGGCGAGATTGGCGCGGGCGGCCTCGACGCTGACAAAGGAGACGCCGACGCGGGCCGTGACGGTGCGATTGTGGCGGGTGTCGAAGGTCGCGTAGGCGCCCGCCTCGGCGCTGGTCTTTGGGTTGGCCGGTGGCGACTGGCTGTCGCTCGCGGCGCTGGAGCCAGCGGTGAGCTT
>JBIOVV010000086.1:0-19433 GCA_044867925.1 Solirubrobacterales bacterium
CGACCTCGGCGGGCGTGGTCTCAAGGGCCAGCTCAAGCAGGCGGACCGGATCGGCGCCCGTCGCGTCCTCATCCTCGATGCCGACGGCGCCCAGCTGCGCGACATGGCGGGCGGCGAGCAGCGCGCCGTCGCCACCGACAACCTGATCGAGGAGATAACCGGGGGAGAGGCATGAGCGATTTTCCAGTCCTGCGCAGCAACGGCTTTCGTGACACCTGGTGCGGGCAGGTGCTCGGCGACCGGGTCGGGTCCGAGGCCCGCGTCTCCGGCTGGGTGCACCGTCGCCGCGACCACGGCGGCCTCGTCTTCATCGACCTGCGCGACCGCACCGGCATCGTCCAGCTCGTCTTTCACCCCGAGGAGGCCGGCGGCGCCTTCGAGCTCGGCCACAAGCTGCGCGCCGAGGACGTGCTCAGCGCCGGCGGAGTCGTCGTGGAGCGCTCGCCGGAGACGGTCAATCCCGATCTGCCGACGGGCGAGGTCGAGCTCGAGGTCGGCAGCGCCGAGCTGCTCGCCGACGCCGAGACGCCGCCCTTCCAGATCGAGGGCTTCGCCGGCGAGGCGGGCGAGGACGCGCGGCTGCGCCATCGCTATCTCGACCTGCGCCGCGAGCAGATGCGCGAGGCGCTCGTCCTGCGCCACCGGGTGACCGCCGCAATGCGCGAGTTCCTCGACGCCGAGGGCTTCCTCGACATCGAGACGCCGGTGCTGACCCGCTCCACGCCCGAGGGTGCCCGCGACTTCCTCGTCCCCAGCCGGACGCAACAGGGCTCCTTCTACGCGCTGCCGCAGTCCCCGCAGCTGTTCAAGCAGCTGCTGATGGTCGCCGGCTTCGAGCGCTATTACCAGGTGGCGCGCTGCTTCCGCGACGAGGATCTGCGCGCTGACCGCCAGCCCGACTTCACCCAGCTCGACATCGAGATGTCCTTCGTCGAGATCGACGACGTGATCGAGGTCAACGAACGGCTGCTCACCCACGTCTTCGAGCGGGCCGGCGGTCCCTCGCTGCAGCTCCCCCTGCGTCGCATGCCCTACGACGAGGCGATCGCGAAGTACGGCACGGACCGGCCCGACACCCGCTTCGGCATGGAGCTGGCCGATCTCGATGACCTCCTGGCGGAGACCGAGTTCAAGGTCTTCGCCTCGGTGATCGGCGGCGGCGGCACCGTGCGCGGCCTCAACGCCGGCCGGCGGGAGATGCCGCGCTCGGCGCTCGACGGCCTCATCGACCGGGCCCAGGAGCTCGGCGCCAAGGGCCTCGTCTGGGCCTTCCGCGAGGGCGACGGCTGGCGCTCGCCGACCGCGAAGTTCCTCTCCGCGGCCGAGCTGAGCGCGCTCAACGAGCGCCTCGGCGCCGAGGAGGGGGACCTGCTCCTCGTCGTCGCCGACAAGCCGAAGGTCGCCAACGCGGTGCTGGCGCAGTTGCGCCTCGATCTCGCCGCCGAGTTCGACCTCGTTGCGGCGGGCAGCGACGATCTGCTCTGGATCGTCGACTGGCCGCTGATGGAGGCGAACGAGGGCGGTGGCTGGGACCCGCTGCACCACCCATTCACGGCGCCCGCGGCCGGCTTCGACGCGGGCGACCCGAGCGGCGCCCGCGCCCAGGCCTACGACCTCGTCTGGAACGGCCAGGAGATGGGCGGCGGCTCGATCCGCATCAGCGACGCGGAGCTGCAGGGAGCGGTCTTCGCGGCGCTCGGCATCGACGCGGCTGAAGCCGAGGCCCGCTTTGGCTTCCTGCTCGAGGCGCTGCGCTATGGCGCGCCGCCGCACGGTGGCATCGCCTACGGCCTCGACCGGATCGTCCAGCGCCTCGCCGGCGCCGACTCGATCCGCGACGTGATCGCCTTCCCCAAGACCGCCTCTGGCGCCGACGCGCTGACCGGCGCCCCGGCAGCGGTCGACGAGGTGCAGCTGCGAGACGTCGGGCTGCAGCTGCGCGCCAGGCCTGCCGCGGGCAAATGAGCTTCGCCGACCGGATCCGGGCCGCGTTCACGCGCTCGCCGGGGCCGGGCGCTACGCCGGTCCACGTCGACGATCCGAGCTATGACAGCTGGGAGGTCCTACGCGACTTCGCCGACGTGAAGACCGCGCGTGCCTGGCACCAAGCGCTGGCGGAGGCTCGCATCGAGGCCGCGCTCACCGTCGACTGGCCGCTCGACCGCTACGGCCGCGGCGACATCGCCCTGCGCGTTCGGCCCGAGGACTGGAGCGAGGCCGAGCTGCTCCTCTCCAACATGGACCTCGACGAGTGAGGCCGGTACCGGAGCAAAACCTCGCGAGGCCGTAGTCGCGGTGGTACGGTTGCCCCGAGGCTCGAGCCCGTACGAGAGCCGTCTCACCGTTTGACCCAACACAAACGGCGCGGGAGCTGATCTCTCTCGGTCCTGTGGGACTGCGAGGAGGCACCCACCCTTTACTTCAAGGGATCAAAGCCAGAGGCGGTACCGGCGGGCTGGAGCCTCCTTTTGTTGCGTTTCTCGTCGCGTCGCATCAGTTGGAGAAGGCACTGAACGAGCTGGAAGTTCGGAGGATCACCGACAGATTGTCGATTCCCGATCTTCTGAACCGGTATCCCAAAAGGCGGGGGTCGACAAAGCTGAGGGCTCTCCTGGCGGACAGCGCCGAGGCTCGAGGGGTCACGCGGAAAGAGCTCGAGGCACGATTTGCGGTGCTCCTCGGCGCCACCGATCTGCCACCCCCGCGGCGCAATGCCGATGTTGCGGTTCGCGGCCGCTTCTTCGAAGCCGACTGCCTGTGGGCCAAGCAGCGGGTCATCGTCGAGCTCGACGGTCACGCCACGCATGGCACCGGCCGGGCGTTCGAGAAGGACCGGGAACGGGATCGGCTACTGCAATCCGATGGCTGGCGCGTGATCCGTATTACCTGGCGTCAGATGCGCGACGATGCGCCTGCGGTGATCGCTGATTTGCGCAGGCTGCTGCGGGAATAGGTGCAGGCTCCTACCCTGTAGCGATGGACCGGGAGCTCTTCGACGCCTACCTGCACGACCGGAGCCGGCTTGGGCCCGCTGCGGATGATGCCTTCACGGGTGCTGCCGGTGGCGCCGCTTGCGGCGATCTGTCGCGGGTTTCGCTCGTGGTCGAGGATGGCTCGGTTGCCGCGGTCAGCTTCGATGCGGAGGGCTGCGGGGCGATGCGGGTGGCTACGGCCGCAGTGGCGGAGATGGTCGAGGGTGCCTCCGTGCTCGACGTCGCGCGGATCGGCGCCGATGAGATCGACGAAGCGCTTGGCGGCTTGACGCCGACCAAGCGCCACGCGGCGCAGCTCGCTGCCGACGCGCTGCACCGGGCCCTTGCCCAGGCGGCCGCGTCGGATCAAACCCTGGCGGAGCCCGGTGGGGACCGTGTGCTGGTGGCGATGTCAGGCGGCGTCGACAGCGCCGTGGCGGCGCTGCTGGAACGCGAGCGCGGGGCGGAGGTGATCGGGGTGACGCTGAAGCTCTGGGCCGACGCCGAGACCGACGGCGCCAAGGCCTGCTGCTCTCCCGAGGCCGTACTGGGAGCTCGCTCGCTGGCCCAGTCCCTGGGCATCCCACATTTGACGCTCGACCTCGAGGAGCGGTTCCGCCGCCGCGTCGTCGCCGAGTTCATCTCGGGCTATGCCGCCGGCAGCACGCCCAACCCGTGCATCGCCTGCAACGGCGAGGTGCGGATCGCGGCGATGGTCGACCTGGCGGGGCGACTTGGCGCCAGCCACCTCGTCACCGGCCACTACGCCCGCATCGTCGAGGATGGCGAGGGCCCGCTGCTCGCCGCCGGAACCGACGCGAACAAGGACCAGAGCTACATGCTGGCCGCGCTACCGCCGGGTCTGCTGGCGCGGGTCCGCTTTCCGCTCACCGAGCTGACCAAGCCCGAGGTGCGGGAGATCGCAGCCCGCCACGATCTGGCGGTGGCGAAGAAGCCGGAGAGCCAGGACCTCTGCTTCCTCTCCGGCCAGGGCAAGGCCGACTTCCTGCGCCGGCACGGTGGCCTGCGCGAGCGTGACGGCGACCTGCTCGACCGCTCCGGCAAGGCGATCGGGCGCCACCGCGGCCACCACAACTTCACCGTCGGCCAGCGCCGCGGCATCCGCGTCTCGGCCGAGGAGCCCCTCTACGTCCTCGCCACCGATGCGGCCGCGAACACGGTCACGGTCGGGCCTCGTCGCGACCTGATGGCCCGCGAGGTCCGCCTGCGCAACGCCGTCCTGCATCGCGACGGCGAGCTGGTCGACGGGGTGCGCCTGCGCTATCGCTCGCAGCCCGTCCCCGCCGCGCTGACCGCGACGGGGACGGGGAGGCACGCCGAGCTGCAGGTCGAGCTGGGCGAGGAGTTCGCCGGCGTTACGCCCGGGCAGACGGCCGTGCTGCTGCGTGGCGAGGCGATCGTCGGCCACGGCACGATCGCCGGCTAGCTACGCCGCTTCTTTCTCCGCTTTGCGTTCGTCCCGGCGCAGTTTCGCGGCGGCCTTCACGCAGCGGCTGAAGGCCGTGCCCTTCTCGCCTTTGACGTGCTCCTTGCTTTCGCCCTGGCAGTACCTGCCGTAGGCCTTTGCCGGTGGCGAGGGCGGCGGGGCAGGTTCGTAGCTGGGCCCCTGTCCCTGGCCTTGTCCTTTCCCGTTTCCGGGTGTCGCGAGCGCCATCGCCGGGACGACCAGCGCCAGCACCCCGACTACGACTGAGAGCTTCAGATACGACTTCATCGTGCCTCCTTCGACTGCGTCGACAGTTGCGATGTGCCCCTAGAACGGACCGTACGGATGTTCGTCAGGAGGCAGCTTCGGGTTTGGACTTTTTGGCCCCGTCTGGCTCGGTGGCGACTTCGCCGGGCGGCGCGGGCTGGGCCTCCGGTTCCGGCGTCGGCGGGGGCGGTGTCTTGGCCGGTTGGGCGTTTTTTCCTGCGCTGCCATTCTTGCCCTGCGCAGACGGCTCATGGTGGGCGCGCGAGCCGTGACGCGAGCCCGACGAGCTTCGGCCGGCGTTCCCGGGCTTGGAGGCATGGCCGTGCGCCTTGCCGTCTTGGCCTTGCGCGCGATGAGGGTCCTCACCGCCGCTTGCTTTGTGGGCGGCTGCGGTTTCCTGACCGTGGCGGGCA
The DNA here is from genome assembly GCA_044867925.1 of Solirubrobacterales bacterium. Taxonomy (GTDB): domain Bacteria; phylum Actinomycetota; class Thermoleophilia; order Solirubrobacterales; family 70-9; genus VRUE01. The sequence goes on from JBIOVV010000086.1 coordinate 5,100, forward strand.
GCCTCTGGCGGCGAAGCGGGCGCCTGAGGCGCTCCGGCAGCGGAATCTGGGCGATTCGATTCGCGCTTTGCGCCTCCCTGGCCGGCGTCGGCCGTCGGCGAAGCCGATCCGCCTCCGTTCGAGCCTTTCGCGTGGCCGCCGCCGGCCTCCTGGGAAGAGTCGCCTGCCGCAGAGGACGAGGGGCCGACGCCGGCCGGCTCGGTTCCTTGGCCCTGCTGCTGGGAAAGCCCTGTGTCGCCCTTGCCGCCGGGAAGGCCGGCGTCGATCAGGCCACCGCGATCCGCGGCAGTCACGCCGACCGTCGCCACTACCGCCACGGTCGCCACCGCCTTCAGCGCCACCGAGGTCGCCGCGACTTTGCCCGCTGTCGCACCGGCTCCGGCCATTGCCGCGCCGCCTCCCACGCTCGTGGCGGCCTGTCCGCCTGCCAGGCCGGACAGGATCGAGGCCCCGAACGCGGCCGGCAACGGCGATATCGCCGCCAGGTCATGGCGCCGCGAGTCGATCGAGTCGCGGAAGGCGCGGCACTCGGCGCAGTCGCGCAGGTGCGCCTGGATGTCGCGACGGCGGGTGACCCGGCCATCGGCTTCGGAAAGCTGTCTTGTCACTTGGTCGCAGGACATCTCACGCCCGGCTTCCAGCTCGCGCAGGCCGAGCCGCGCCTCGTAGACGGTCTGGCGCGCCACCGAGGCGGAGCTTTCGAAGGCTTCGCCGATCTGCTCGTAGCCGAGCCCCGCCAGCTCGCGCATCACCAGGGCCGAGCGCTGCCGCTCGGGCAGCTCGCCGAGGTCGGCGAGGAGCCGGCCGAGACGTTGGCGCAGCGCCACCGTCTCGGCGATCTCGGTCGCGCCGCTCGCCTGAGCCGCATCCAGCTCCGGCCCCTCGCGGCGCTTGCGCAGCAGGTCGATCGACTCGTTGTGAGCGACGCGGTAGAGCCAGGGCTTGAGCTGGATCTCCCGCTTCTCCCCCGGCAGCGAGCGCAGCGCCTTGACCATCGTGTTCTGCAGCGCTTCCTGGGCGTCCTCGGGACGGCCGAGGATCGAGAGGCAGAAGCGGTAGATGCCCTGGTGGTAGCGCTTGTAGATCGCCGTAAAGGCGCCCGCGTCGCCGTCGCTCGCCTGGCGGGCAAGCCGCGCGTCGGAGAGCAGCGGTGTCATCTCTCGGTCGTCCTCGCACCGATCGCCATCCAGTCAAGGGTAGGGGCAGTCCGTCAAGTTCTTCAACGCCCGGCGAGCCTGCCTGTCAGCCCGTAGGCTCTGCGATTCATGAAGGCAGCCGAGATCCGCCGGACCTACCTCTCCTTCTTCGCCGAGCGCGGGCACAAGATCGTGCCCTCGGCCTCGCTGGTTCCCTCGGCGCACGACCCCTCGGTGCTGCTGACGACCGCGGGGATGCAGCCGTTCAAGCCCTACTTCCTCGGTCGCGAGGAGCCGCCAGCGCGGCGCCTCGCCGACGTGCAGAAGTGCTTTCGCACGACCGACATCGAGGAGGTCGGCAATACCGCCCGCCACCTCACCTTCTTCGAGATGCTCGGCAACTGGAGCTTCGGCGACTACTTCAAGGAGGAGTCGATTCCCTGGGGTTGGGAGCTCTCGACGCAGGGCTTCGGCATGGACCCCGAGCGGATCTGGGTCACCGTCTTCGGCGGCGACGAGGAGCTCGGGCTCGGCCCCGACGAGGAGGCGATAGAGGTCTGGCGCCGGGTCGGAGTCCCCCAGGAGCGCATCGTCCGCCTCGGCCGCGAGGACAACTTCTGGCAAGCCGGACCGGCCGGTCCCTGCGGCCCCTGCTCGGAGCTGTACCTCGATCGCGGCGAGGAGTTCGGCGCCGCCGGCGAGCGGCCGGGGGACGACACCGATCGCTTCCTCGAGTTCTGGAACCACGTCTTCATGACCTACGACCTCGGCGCCGACGGCTCGCTGACCGAGCTGCCGATGCGCAACATCGACACCGGCATGGGGCTGGACCGCATGGCGGCGATCCTGCAGGACGTCCCCTCGGTCTACGAGACCGACCTGGTCCGGCCGCTGATCGACCTCGCCGAGGAGATGTCGGGCCGCTCCTACGCCGACGGCGGCGAGGTGACCCGGGCGATGAGGATCGTCGCCGACCACTCGCGCGGCGCCGCCTTCCTGATCGCCGACGGGGTCGTGCCCTCCAACGAGGACCGCGGCTACATCCTGCGCCGGATCATGCGCCGGGCGATCCAGCAGGGCCGCACGCTGGGGCTCGAGTCTCCCTGGCTGGGACGCTTCGCCGCGCGCACGATCGAGGTGATGGGCGACGCCTATCCGGAGCTGGCCGCCGAGCGCGAGAGCATCGCCCGCTGGGTCGGCGACGAGGAGGAGAGCTTCGGCCGCACCCTGGAGCGCGGCAGCGAGCTGCTCGAGCGGCTCGTCGCCGAGGCCAAGGAGTCCGGGACCTCCTGGATCGAGGCCGCCGACGCCTTCGAGCTCCACGACACCTACGGCTTCCCCTACGACCTGACCAAGGAGCTGCTCGCCGAGCAGGGGCTTTCGGTCGACGACGGCGGCTTCGAGGAGCTGATGGAGGAGCAGCGGCAGCGCTCCCGCGTCGGCTCGGCGACCGCGCACGGATCCGAGAATCGCCACGAGCAGGTGATCGCCTTCGCCGGCTCGGCCGCGCCGACGCGCTTCGTCGGCTACGAGATGCTGCGCTCGACCACCGGTCTCGCCGCGGTCGAGAGCGAGAACGGCCGCGCCCTGGTCAAGCTCGAGGAGAGCCCCTTCTACGCCGAGGGCGGCGGTCAGGTCGCCGACTCGGGGACGATCAGCTGGGAGAGCGGGGAAGCGGAAGTCGTCGACGTCTACCGGGTCGGCGATGACCAGGTGCTCGAGGTCATTCCCCGCCGCCCCCGGACGCGGGAGCAAGGACGCGAGGCTGCCGGGGGTGATGAGCGCGTCCTTGTGGGAGCAGAGGAGGCGGCGGTTGTTGCTCAGGTCGATCGCGAGACCCGCCACGCGACGATGCGCAACCACACCGCGACCCACCTCCTCCACGCGGCGCTGCGCGAGCGGCTCGGCACCCACGTGCGCCAGGCCGGCTCGGCCGTGCGCCCCGACAAGCTGCGCTTCGACTTCACCCACGGCCAGGGGCTGGGCAGCGAGGAGCTGCGCGCGGTCGAGGACCGCGTCAACGAGTGGATCAAGGCAAGCCGGCCGGTGCGCTGGCTGGAGATGGATCGCGCCGAGGCCGAGCGCCTGGGGGCGATGGCGCTCTTCGGCGAGAAGTACGGCGAGTGGGTGCGGGTGGTCGAGGTCGACGGCGTCTCGCGTGAGCTCTGCGGCGGCACCCACGTCGCCAACACGGCCGAGATCGGCATCTTCAAGATCGCCTCCGAGGGCTCCAGCGCCGCCAACGTGCGCCGGATCGAGGCGCTCAGCGGCCCGGCCGCGATCGACTGGTTCCGCCAGCGCGAGGAGCGGCTGGACGAGATCGGCGAGCTGCTCGGCTCCCCCCAGGACCCGATCGGCGGCGCCCGCCGCGCCGCCGAGCGCCTGCGCGAGGCCGGCAAGGGCGCCGAGCAGGCCCAGAGGCACCTGCTCGGCGAGGAGGCGGAGCGCCTCGTATCCGAGGCCGCCGACGCCAACGGCATCGCGCTCGTCGCCTCACGCGCGCCGCTCGCCGATCAGAAGCAGCTGCTAGAGCTGGCCAACCGCGTCCAGTCGAAGCTCGGCGGCGAGGCAGCGGTCGCTCTCGGCGGCGCCGAGGGGAGCAAGGTCGCGCTCGTCGTCCTCGTCTCCAAGGGGGCGGTCGAGCGTGGCCTCTCGGCCGCCGCGGCCGTGCGCGAGGCGGCGCCGATCGTCGGCGGGGGAGGGGGCGGCCGCGACGACATGGCGCAGGCCGGCGGCAAGGACCCCGACAGGCTCGACGAGGCGCTCGCGGTTGCCCGGGCGGCGCTCGAGAAGGCGGCGGGATAGGAGTGCGGGTCCTCGCCCTCGATCACGGCACGGCCCGGATCGGCTGCGCGATCTCCGACCCGAGCGGCACCCTGGCGACGCCGCTGCCGGTGATCGAACCGCCGGTGGCGCGCTCGGTCGCCGACCTGGTGGCGAAGCACGAGGTCGAGGTCGTCGTCGTCGGCCTGCCGCTCCACCTCAGCGGCGAGGAAGGCAGCCAGGCCGCCCTGGCCCGCAGCTTCTGCGCAGAACTCGAGGCGCTGCTGGAGATCCCGGTCGAGACCTACGACGAGCGGCTGACCACGCGGATGGCGGAGACGAGCAAGCGTGAAGGCGCGGCCGCCGCACCCGACTCCCTCGCCGCCGCCCACCTGCTGCAGGCCTACCTCGCGGGCCGCGCCGCGATCGAGGAGCGCGACGATGAGCGATGACCTGCTCGCGGCCGAACGGGAGAAGCGCCGGCGCGAACGCGAAGAGCGCCGGCAGAAGCGCGGCGGCGAGCCGCCGCCGGCAGCGGCGCCGGCAGATCGAGGGCCGGCCTCACCTCCGCCGCCCCCGCCGCAGCCAAGGTCGGCAAGGGCCCCGCGGCCGCTGCGCCCGGGCCGGCGGCGGCTGGGCATCGCCGCGGCTCTGGCCGTCGTCCTCCTCGGCATCGCCGCGATCGCGGCGCTCGCCTACATGCACTTCCACAAAGAGACTCCGCCGCCGCTGGTGGTCCGCACGATCACGGTGACCATCCCCGAGGGCCTGACGCGCTCCCAGACCGCGGAGGTCGCCAAGCGGGAAGGCCTGCGAGGCAGCTACGAGCAGGCCAGCGTGCGCTCGAAATACCTCAACCCGGCCAAGTACGGCGGGAAGGGCGCAAAGGACCTCGAGGGCTTTCTCTTTCCCGACACCTTCGAGCTGGAAAAAGGCGCCGGCGCCGCGAATTTGGTCCAGCTGCAGCTCGAAGACTTCAAGCGGCGCATCGCCGGGGTCGACATGAGCTACGCACGCTCGAAGAACCTGACCGTCTACGACGTGATCACGATCGCCTCGATGGTCGAGGACGAGGCGGGGGTGGAAAGCCAGCGCGAGCTGGTCGCCGCGGTCATCTACAACCGCCTGCGCGAAGGGATGCCGCTGGGCATCGACGCGACGACCCGCTTCGCCACCGGCAACTACACCGAGCCGCTGACAGAATCCGAACTGGCGATCGACTCGCCGTACAACACGCGCACCAACACCGGGCTGCCGCCGGGGCCGATCGACAGCCCCGGCCTCGCCTCGATCGAAGCGGCCGCCCGCCCGGCCAAGGTCGACTACCTCTTCTACGTGGCGGAACCCGGCGCCTGCAACAAGCTCGCCTTCTCCTCGACCGAAGCCGAGTTCAATGCCGACGTCGAACGCTACAACTCGGCCCGCGAAGCGGCCGGCGGCAACTCGCCGGACAGCTGCGGGGAATAGCCGTGCCGCGCCTCGCCGTCCTCGGCTACCCGGTCGGCCACTCGCGCTCGCCGGCGATGCACGGCGCCGCGCTCGCCGAGCTGGGCCTCAGCGAGGAGTGGAGCTACGAGGCGATCGAGGTCGCTCCCGACGCCTTCGAGCCGCGTGTGCAAGCGATGCCGGGCGAAGGCTTCGTCGGGGCGAACGTCACCGTTCCACACAAGAGCGCGGCGCTCTCGCTCGCCGACGAGCTCTCCGAGACCGCGCGCGAGATCGGCGCCGCCAACACGCTCGTCTTCGCCGACGACGAGGTCCGGGCGGAGAACACGGACGCCGCGGGGTTCCTGCGCGCGCTGCCCGGCTCGCCGGCCGGTAAGCGCACGCTGGTCCTCGGCGCGGGCGGCGCCGCCCGCGCGGTCGTCTGGGCGCTGCTGCGCGAGGGTGCTTCGGTGGACGTCTGGAACCGCACCGAGCTGCGCTCCCGACACCTCTGCGAGGAACTCGGCGGAGAGAGCGTCGCCGCGCCCCGCCAGGCCGCCTACGAGCTGCTCGTCAACACGACCGCAGTCGGGCTCAGCGCGGAGGATCCGTTCGCCGAGCTGCCCTTGGCGGCGGGCGCCTTCGCGGCCGGCCAGATCGTCGTCGACATGGTCTACGGGGCCGAGCCCACCGCCCTGCTGCGTGCCGCGACGGAGGCCGGGGCGACCATCGTCGACGGCCTCGAGGTCCTCGTCCAGCAGGGCGCTCTCTCGCTGGAAACCTGGACCGGCCGTCCCGCCCCCCTCGACACGATGCGCGCCGCCGCCCGCGGCTGATCGTCGAGTGGCGGCTTATGCACACCAGGGTGTGCTCAACTCGCCACTCGCGCCGCCGATAGCCTTGCGCTGCACATGAGCGGGTTCAGGTTCACCACAGCGGGGGAGTCGCACGGGCCGGGGCTGGTCGCGATCGTCGAGGGGATGCCGGCCGGGCTCGCGCTCGATCGCGAGGCGCTCGACCGCGACATGGCGCGGCGCCAGCTCGGCCACGGGCGCGGCGGCCGGATGAAGATCGAGACCGACACGGTCGAGGTTCGCTCCGGGCTGCGCCACGGGCGCACGCTGGGCAGCCCGATCGCCGTCCTCGTCGCCAACCGCGACTACGCCAACTGGGAGGAGCGGATGAATCCCTGGCCGGTCGAGGCGGAGGTCGACGAAGTGCACCTGCCACGTCCCGGCCACGCCGACCTGGTCGGCGCCCAGAAGTACGGCCACGCCGACATCCGCAACGTGCTCGAGCGGGCCAGCGCCCGCGAGACGGCCGCTCGCGTCGCCGCCGGCTCGCTCGCCCGCGGCTTCCTCACCGCTCTCGGCGTCAGCATCCACAGTCACGTCACCCAGATCGCCTCGGTCAGCGCCCCCGAGCGCGACCGCCTCGGCCCCGACGATTTCGACGGCGTCGACGACGACCCGGTGCGCTGTCTCGACCCCGAGGCGAGCGCGGCGATGGTCGCCGAGATCAACCGGCTGCGCAAGGCCAACGAGAGCCTCGGCGGCACCTTCGAGGTGCGCGCCTTCGGCCTCGTGCCCGGCCTCGGCTCGCACATCTCCTGGGAAGACCGCCTCGACGGCCGCCTCGCCGGCGCCGTCGCCTCGATCCAGTCGGTCAAGGGCGTCGCGATCGGCGAAGCCTGGGACGTCGCCGGGCGACCGGGCTCGGAGGCGCACGACGAGATCTTCTGGTCGCAGGAGCGCGGCTACTTCCGTGAGACCAACCACGCCGGCGGGCTGGAGGGGGGCATGACCAACGGCCTGCCGCTCTCGGTCCGCGCCGCGATCAAGCCGATCTCGACTCTGACCAAGCCGCTGCGCTCGGTCGACACCGAGACCAAGGAGCCGGCCCAGGCGCTGCGCGAGCGCACCGACTCGACCGTGGTTCCCGCTGCCGCCGTCGTCGCCGAGGCGATGGTCTGCCTCGTCCTCGCCCGCACCTACCGCGAGAAGTTCGGCGGCGACCACATCGACGACGTGCTGGCCGCGGTCGAGGCCTACAAGAGCCGCATCGACTTTCGCGGATGAGGTCGACGTTTTCCATGCCCTACATGGAAAAAGTTCCTTTCCTTCGCCGATGAAGCCGGCGCTCGTCTTCATCGGGTTCATGGGCGCTGGGAAGTCGACGGCGCTCGCGGCCGCTCGCGACGCCGGCCTGCGGACGACCGAGATCGACGCGCTGATGGAAGAGGCGTTCGGCAAGCCGATCCGGCAGGCCTTCGAAGAGGACGGGGAGGAGGCCTTCCGCAGCCGCGAGGCCGAGGTCGTCGGCTCCCTGCTCGAGCAGGCCGACGGCGGTGCGATCGCGCTCGGCGGCGGCAGCGTCCTCTCCGAGCGCGTGCGCGAGGCGCTCGGCCGTCACTTCGTCGTCTGGCTGCAGGTCGGCGCCCGCGAGGCGTGGAGTCGCATCGCCCGCAGCGACCGGCCCCTGGCCAAAAACGCCGAAGACGTCGAACGGCTGCTGGCGGAGCGTCTGCCCTTCTACGAGTCGCTCGCCGATGCGATCGTGCCCCCCGGTGACCGCGGCTTGATCGCGCGGGCGATGCCCTCGCTCGTGGCCCTGACCGAGCAGCCCGAGGGAACCAAGATGCTCTGGGCGTCGAGCGTCTCCGGCGAGTACCCCATCTTCGTCGGGCCGGGACTTCTCGGCGCCGGCCCCTGGCCGCTGTCCGGAGGGCGCTTTTGCGTGACCCACCCCGCGATCGCGTCTCTCTACGCTGATCGGCTCGGGCCCCTGGCGGCTCGCATCGAGGTCGAGCCAGGCGAGGCTTCGAAGTCGATGACCGAGGCCGAGCATGTCCTGCGCGAGCTGGCCCGCTCGGGGATGACGCGTGAAGATCACATCGTCGCGCTGGGCGGTGGCGTAGTGGGCGACCTCGCGGGCTTGTGTGCCCACCTCTATCAGCGGGGCGTGCCGGTCGTGCAAATCCCGACCACCCTGGTCGCCCAAGTCGACTCCGCCTACGGAGGCAAGACCGGCGTCGATCTGCCCGAGGGCAAGAACTACGCCGGCGCCTACCACCTGCCGGCCGCGGTCATCGCCGACACCGGCACGCTTGCCAGCTTGCCGGCAGACGAGCTCGCCGCCGGTTTCGTCGAGGCGCTGAAGACGGGACTGCTCGCGGGCGGCGCCCTTTGGGAGCGCGTACGGGCGATCGAGTCACTCGACCCCGCCCGGCTCGATGACGTCGTCTTCGCCTGCGCTCGCTACAAGTGCGAGATCGTCGCCGCCGACGAGCGCGACGGCGGCGTGCGCGCCGTGCTCAACCTCGGGCACACGGTCGGCCACGCGATCGAGGCGGCGACCAGCTACGAGCGCTATCGCCACGGCGAGGCGATCGGGCTCGGCCTGCTCGCGGCACTGCGGCTGTCCTCGGCGCCAGAGCTGCGCGACGAGGTCGAGGCGATCCTGCACCGGCACGAGTTGCCGGTCGCGCTCGACTCCGCGATCCCGGTCGACGCGGTGGTCGACGCTCTGCAGCGCGACAAGAAGCGCACCGCGGCCGGGGTCGGCTTCGTCCTGCTCTCCAAGCCGGGTGAGCCTCGCACGGATCAGCTGGTCGATCCGGCTAAGGTCGAGGCCGCCGTGTCGGAGCTCCACCCATGACCACGTCCCACAACCGGGTCGCCGTCCTGCACGGGGTCAACTTCGACGTCCTCGACCGTCGCGATCCGGCGGTCTACGGCGGGCTCTCGCTGCGCGAACTGGAGACCAAGATCGAACGCTGGGCTCACGGGCTGGGCCTGGAAGCGATCTTCTTCCAGACCAATGCCGAGGGCGAGTTCTGCGAGTACCTGCACCGGGTGCCCGAGCTTGCCGACGCGGCGATCGTCAACGCCGGCGCCTGGAGCCACTACAGCCGGGCGATCGCCGACGCGCTCGACGTCGCCGGGGTGCCCTCGGTCGAGGTCCATCTCTCCGACGTCGAGGCGCGCGACGAGTGGCGCAAGCTGTCGGTCTTCGACGGCCTGGTGCTGGCCAAGATCTCCGGCAAGGGCCCCGACGGCTACCGCGAGGCGCTCGAGCTGCTGGCCGGCGAGCTCGGCGCCGGCCGATGAGCGGCAGAGAAGTGTCCCCGGCGCGCGGAGACCGCCTCGCGGCCCAGCTGGCCGAGGCCGAGCTGGACTGCTTCCTCGTCACCGACCTCACCAACGTCGGCTATCTGACCGGCTTCGGCGGCACCAACGGTGCCTGCGTCTGCGGTGCCGAGCAGCGCGTCTTCCTCACCGACTTCCGCTACACCGAGCGCGCCGAAGCGGAGATCGAAGGCTGGGACGTGGTCACGGTCAAGGACGATTGGCTGGGCGGGATCGCCGCGCGGCTGTCGGGCAAGACCGGCTTCGAAGACCACCAGATGGCGGTCCGCACGCTGAAGCGACTGCAGGAGAAGCTCGCCGACGGCATCGAGCTGAAGGGCGCGGGGGGGACGGTCGAGCGGCTGCGCCGGGTCAAGGACGAGGACGAGCTGACCGCGATCGCCGCCGCCGCCGAGCTGGCCGACGAGATCTGGCGCTGGTCGCTGGAGCGCGGCCTCGCCGGTCGCAGCGAGCTCGACGTCGCCCGCGCGGCCGAGGCCCGCATGCGCGAGCAGGGCGCCGAGCCTTCCTTCCCGACGATCGTCGCCGCCGGCCCCAACGGGGCGCTGCCGCACGCCGAGCCGGGCGAGCGCGAGATCGGTCGCGGCGAGCTGGTCGTCTTCGACATGGGAGCGAAGCTCGACGGCTACTGCTCCGACGGCACCCGCACCTTTGCCACCGGCGAGCCCGGTGGGGCGGCCCGCGCCGTCTATGAGGCCGTGCGCGAGGCTCAGGAGGCCGCCCTGGAGAAGGTCGCCGCCGGGATCAAAGCCGAGGACCTCGACGGCGTCGCCCGCGAGCTGATCGCGGCGGCGGGGCACGGCGAGCGCTTCGGCCACGGACTCGGGCACGGCGTCGGACTCGAGGTCCACGAGGAGCCCCGTGTCTCGCAGCGCTCCGAGGACGTGCTCGCGGCCGGCGAAGTGGTGACGATCGAGCCCGGGATCTACCTGCCGGGCGAGTTCGGCGTGCGGATAGAGGACCTCGTCGTCGTCGCCGAGAACGGCTGCCGCAACCTCAGCGGACTGCCCAAGCAGATGCAGCTGGTCGATTAGCCGGACCCGCCAGGTCTGCTGCAACTCTCATTGCGTCGGGCTCGCCGGTCGATCAGCCCGGTGTGAACGCGATGGCCATGCATCCGTCCGAGTCTCTGGCGGGCGCCCGCAAGGACGCCCGGCGTGAGCGCCTGCTCGACATGGAGCAGCGGGTGCGCCGCTACCGCGCCGCCTGCTTCGCGATCCTCGCGCTTGCCCTGGCCTCGGCGGGGCCCTCGGTCGGCTGGCTCTGGCTGGCCCCGCTGGCGGCCGGTTTCGCCGGCTTCGCCATCGCCGATCGCTTCATGCGGACGAGCGAGCGGCCTTGGCTCTGGGTGGCGGGCGCCTGGGGCGCCCTGCCGCTGTTGCTCGCCGGCGCCGTGGCCGCCACCGGCGGACCGACCAGTCCCGTCCTGATGTGGTTCGCGCTGCCGGCCGTGACCCTGGGCGCGCGCTTCGATCCCTGGGGCATGGTCGTCGGCACGGTCTACCTCGTCGCCGTCTTCCTCGCCGGCACGGTGGCGCTCGACCCCGCCGCTGCCGCCGCTCACAGCCAGACCCTCGTCGCCGCCGTGGCCTTGATCCTCAGCACGGTGATCCTCTCCGGCGCCCTGGTCGAATCGGATCGCGCCCACCGCCGCCGCTCGACCCTGGATCCGCTCACCGGCCTCTTCAACCGCAACGCGCTGGAGCAACGGCTGGCCGAGCTCGACGGCGCCCCCTGCGACGCCCCCGGCAAGCAGTCCCACGCCCTGCTGCTCTGCGACCTCGACCACTTCAAGCGGGTCAACGACCGGCTCGGCCACGCCGCCGGAGACGCGGTGCTGCAGGACGTCGCCTGCACGATGCGCTCCGTCCTGCGCGCGGGCGACTCGATCTACCGCATCGGCGGCGAGGAGATCCTCGTCGTCCTGCCGGGTGCCGGCGAGCAGGACGCCGTGGCGATCGCCGAGCGCCTGCGCCAGGCGGTGCGCAAGAGCCGGCCGGTCGGGGTGGAGGTGACGATCAGCATCGGTGCCGCCGTGACCAAGCCGAGCGTCGTCAACACCGACGATCTCGTCGCCCGCGCCGACGCCGCGCTGTACTCGGCGAAGGCAAATGGCCGCGATGCCGTTTTCGTCGCGAACTAGCGCTCAGCGACTGAGGTCGACGCTGCCGTCGAGGCTCTCGGCGAAGGCGGCGATCAGGGCGACGGTCGCCTCGACGTCGGCGAGGTCGACCATCTCGACCGGCGAGTGCATGTAGCGGAGGGGGATCGAGACGAGGCCGGTGGGGATTCCCGAGCGGGAGAACTGGATGCCGTCGGCGTCGGTGCTGGTGGTGTTGCCGGTGGCGCCGATCGTGTGCTCGATCCCGGCCTCTTCGGCCACTCCCACCAGCAGGTCGAAGACCTTGGGTGAGAGCGTCGCGCCGCGGAAGATCACCGGGCCCGAGCCGAGCACGTGGCTGCCCAGCTCCTTCTCGTCGAGGCCGGGCGCGTCGGTCGCGTGGGTGACGTCGACGACGATGGCGAGGTCGGGCCGTACCGCAAAGGCAGACGTGCGCGCGCCGAAGAGGCCGATCTCCTCCTGCACGGCGGCGATCGCGGCGAAGCTGCTCTTGAGCGAGCCACCCTCGTGGCAGCGCCGCAGCGACTCCAGCGCGACGTAGGCGCCGAGGCGGTTGTCCATCGAGCGCGAGACGACGCGCTCGCCGGCCAGGCCGAGCGGCTCGGTTGCGATGACCACCGGATCACCGACCCTGACCAGCTGTTCCGCCTCCTCGCGGTCGGCGGCGCCGACGTCGATGTGAAGCGATTTCATCTCGACGACCTTCTTGCGTTGTTCGGCATCGAGCAGATGGAGCGGCTTGCGCCCGACCACGCCCGGCACCGGTCCGTCGGCGCCCTGCACCTCGACCCGCTGGCCGACCAGGATCTGGGGGTCCCAGCCTCCGATCGGGGCGAACCAGAGGAAGCCCTTCTCGTCGATGTGCCGGACCACCAGGCCGATCTCGTCGATGTGGCCGACGACCGAGAGCAGCGGCGCGGCGTTGCCGATCCGCGCCACGGAGGAGCCGATGCCGTCGGCCGAGAGCTCGGCAAAGGACGCTTCCTCTCGCCATAGCGCCGCCGCCGCCGCCTCGTAGCCCGAGGGTCCGGGAACGCGAAGGAGCTTGTCGAGTAGTCCAGGGGTTTTGCTCACGGTCGCGGCAGTATGTCGATTCGGAGAGGCGTCCGTATTACGACAATTCGAATAGCGTCCCCCTCGTGACTTCCGCTCCCATCGCTGCTCTGATCACCGGCGCTTCGAGCGGGATCGGCGAGGCGGCCGCGCGCCGCCTGGCCCGCGAGCCCGGCGCCGAGCTGATCCTCGTCGCCCGCCGCGAGGACCGCCTGCGCGCGCTGGCGGAGTCGCTGCCCTGCGAGGCGAGCTACGTCGCCGCCGACCTCACCGAGGCCGATGCGCCGGAGCGCCTGCGCGCCCACGTCGCCGAGCGTGGCGGTCGCCTCACGCTGCTGGTCAACAACGCCGGCGCCTCCTGGCGCGGCGGCTTTGCGGAGAGCGGCTACGCCAACGTCAAGCGCCACATGGAGCTCAACTTCGACGCCGTGGTCCGTCTCACCGAGGCGCTGCTGCCGGTCCTGCGGGCGTCTGCGCCGAGCGCGATCGTCAACGTCGCCAGCACCGCCGGCCGGGTCGCCCGCGCACGCACCGGCGCCTACTCCGCCAGCAAGTTCGCCCTGATCGGCTGGACCGACTCGCTCTATGCCGAGGAGCTGCCGCACGGCGTCCACGTCGGCATGGTCCTGCCGGGCTTCATCGCCACCGAGGGCTTTCCGGCGACCGAGCTGCGCGAGAAAGCCCTCATCCGCTGGATCGTCTCCCGGCCGGAGAAGGTCGCCGAGGCGATCCTCGAGGCGGGCCCGGGCGGCAAGGCCGAGCGCTACGTGCCGCGCGGCTACGCCCTTGCGGCGGTCTCCCGGACCCTGACGCCGCGCCTGGTCCGCCGCGTCCTCTCCGGCGGCGCGGCGGGAGCGCTCACGACCAGCACCAAAACCGACTAAGCGCGCGAGACGTACTCGGCGCTGCGGGTGTCGACCCGGATCGTCTCTCCCTCTTCGATGAAGAGGGGGACCTGGACGACGACGCCGGACTCGAGGGTCGCCGCCTTGCTGCCGCCGCCGGAGGCGGTGTCGCCCTTCACGCCCGGCTCCGTCTGCGTCACCTTCATCTCGATCGCGCTGGCGATCTGCACGTCGCTGGGTCGCTCGTCGACGAAGAGGACGTCGACCTCGGCGTTGGGCAGCAGCCACTGCATCGACTCGCCGACCAGATCGCGCCCGATCTCGATCTGCTCGTAGTCGCGCGTGTCCATGAAGACCGCCGCCTCGCCGGAGTCGTAGAGGTACTGCATCTTGCGCGACTCGGTGTGGACCGGGCGGAACTTCTCGCCCGCCCGGAACGTCTTGTCCTGGACCGAGCCATCCTCGATCTTGCGCAGCTTGGTGCGCACGAACGCCCCGCCCTTGCCGGGCTTGACGTGCTGAAACTCCACGATATAAAAGGGTTGGCCTTCTACCATTAACGGGCTACCGTTCCGGAACTCTGCGGTCGAAATCACAACAACTCTCCTTGGTACAACAAGTTCAACGGCGCGAAGCCGTGGGTTTATTCTTCGAGGCCGCGCGAGGGTGCGATGTGGGTCGATCGATATTCAGATGCGCGGCCAATGCTTCCAGAGCCAGCAGGTAGCCTCTCGGGCCGAACCCTGAAATCTGTCCCAGGGCGACGCCCGCGATGAACGAGTGATGGCGAAACTCCTCCCGCTGATGAATGTTCGACAGATGCACTTCCACCGTTGGCAGAG
>JBIOVV010000087.1:0-9878 GCA_044867925.1 Solirubrobacterales bacterium
TCATCCGCCAGGAACCGGGCTACAACTCGCACGGCATGTACTACTCGTTCTACTTCTACGGCGGCTACGCGGTGCACGGCTACGAATCGGTGCCCGACTACCCGGCCAGCCACGGCTGCATCCGCACTTTCATCGCCGATCAGCCCGAGATCTACGAGCGGATCAATTTCGGCGAGGACATCTTCGTCTTCTAAGCGATCGCTCGGGTCCGCAAAGGACTTCTAAGCGATATCCATTTATCGTTTAGTAGTCTTTCCGCATCCTAAGCCAACGCTTTGAACACGCAGCGTGAACGTCACAGCCCAGGCATCGCAGCGTGCTGGGAGGTTCCAACGGGCACAGGAGGGTTCCGCCGAATACGTCGCGTTCTTCCCGGAGCCCCTTCCTCCCGACCCTCCTCTCAGCTTGGACGCCGATCTTCATCGGTTGCTCGATTTGGCAAACCAGGCGCTCGGCAGACTGGACGGGATAACCCTGTTGCTGCCGGACCCCACGCAGTTTCTCTACGCCTTCGTTCGCAAGGAGGCCGTCCTCTCCTCGCAGATCGAGGGGACGATGTCCTCGCTCTCCGACCTTCTGCTTTTCGAGAACGAGGTCGCGCCTGGAGCCCCCGTGGAGGACGTCGAAGAAGCGGTCAGCTACATCGCCGCGATGAATCATGGAATCGAATCGATCGAAGCGGGCCGATTGCCGCTCTGCAATCGCCTGCTCAGAGAGATCCACGGACGCCTGTTGCGTTCGGGCCGGGGATCCGACAAGACTCCGGGGGAGTTTCGCCGCTCGCAAAACTGGCTCGGTGGCACCGGGCCTGGCAACGCTGGCTACGTGCCCCCGCCCTGGGAGGAGGTCGAACCGGCGATGTCCTCCTTGGAGCGTTTCCTCCACGACGACCCGGCCCCCTCGCCGGTCTTGATCAAGGCGGCCCTGGCCCACGTGCAGTTCGAGAC
Organism: Solirubrobacterales bacterium; assembly: GCA_044867925.1. GTDB lineage: Bacteria > Actinomycetota > Thermoleophilia > Solirubrobacterales > 70-9 > VRUE01. The sequence goes on from JBIOVV010000087.1 coordinate 948, forward strand.
GATCCACCCGTTCCTCGATGGCAACGGCAGGGTGGGGCGTCTGTTGATGACACTGCTGCTGGTAGAGCAGGGCGTGCTGCGACGCCCGCTGCTCTACCTGAGTCTCTACCTGAAGCGAAATCGCGACGCGTACTACGAGCATCTGCAGCGGGTTCGAACACACGGTGCCTGGGAGGATTGGCTGCGCTTCTTTCTCGAGGGCGTGGTCGAGGTGGCGGCCTCCACCGCCGAGACGACGCGTGGCATCGTCGAGCTGATCGAGCGTGACAGACAGCGCATCCACGGGTTGGGCCGTGGCGCCGCCACGGCGCACCGTGTGCACGACCTCGCGATTCGCCGGGTCGTCATCAAAGCGCCCACGGCTGCCAGGCAACTGGATCTCTCGGATCCTCCTGTCTACGGTGCCATCGCGAGACTGGAGGAGCTCGGGGTCCTGCGAGAGGTGACCGGAAAAACGCACGGGAAGAGCTACGCCTACGGCGAGTACATGGACATCCTCAACGAGGGGACCGAGCTGTGAGCCGATCGCGGTCCCCCCTGACAGAGCGGGCACTTCAAGCGATCCTCGTCGTGATCGCCGCCTACCACGTCGTCACCGGGATGCTGGCGCTGGTTGCGCCGGACACCTTCTTCGAGCAGATCGGGCACTACGGGATCGAGAACTCTCATTACGTCGGCGACGTGGGGGCGTTCATGCTGGCCTTCGGCGTCGCGGTGGGGATCGCCGTCGTGCGTCCCTCCTGGCGGGCGCCGATCCTTTGGCTGGGGGCGCTCTGGTACGGCTTTCACGCGATCAACCACGCCTTCGACACGGGCGAGGCGAAGAGCGAGGGGCGCGGCTGGGGCGACACGCTGGCGATCGCCTTCGGCGCTGTGGCGTCTGCGTGGCTGGCACGGGTATCGGAACGGATGGGCGCGGCAACCCGACGAGCAGGAGGTGCGAGATGAAGGTCTTCGTTGCGGGCGCGAGCGGTGCGATCGGCCGGCCGGCGGTGCGCCGGCTCGTCGCCGCCGGGCACGAGGTGACCGGGATGACGCGGCGCGAGGAGCGCGTGGCTGAGATCCGCGACGCCGGCGCGACGGCGGTCGTCTGCGACGTCTTCGATGCGGCCGCGCTGGAGGCGGCCGTTCGCGAGGCGGCGCCGGAAATCGTCGTCCACCTGCTGACCGCCCTCCCGCCGCGGCTCGATTACAAAGCCAAGCAGGACCCGCTGGCGGCGACCAACCGGGTGCGTGGCGAGGGCACCCGCAACCTGATCGCCGCCGCCAGGGCGGCGGGGGCGCGGCGCATCGTCGCGGAGAGCGTCGCCTTCCTCTATGCGCCGCAAGGAGAGTGGGTGAAGGATGAGGAGGCGCCGCTCTTTCTCGACGCGCCAGGCTTCTTCGGCGGAGCCGTCGCGGCGCTGACCGACCTCGAGCGCCAGGTGGCCACGGCCGAGGGGATCGACGGCGTGATCCTCCGCTACGGCTGGCTCTACGGGCCGGGAACCTACTTCGATCGCGAGGGCTCGCAGACCGAGGACGTGCTGAAGCGGCGTCTGCCGATCGTCGGCAAGGGCGATGGCGTCTTCTCCTTCGTTCAGGTCGAGGACGCGGCGGCGGCGACGCTCGCCGCGGTCGAGCGCGGCGCCCCGGGCACCTACAACGTCGTCGACGACGAGCCGGCGCCGATGCGCGAGTGGGTTCCGGCCTTCTGCGCGGCGGTGGGGGCGAAGAAGCCGCGCCGGGTGCCGGTCTGGCTCGCCCGTCTCGTCGCCGGCTCGGCGGCGGTCGGCTCGGCGACGGGGATGCGCGGCGCCTCCAACGCCAAGGCCAAGCGCGAGCTCGGCTGGCAGCCGGGCTACCCGAGCTGGCGGCAGGGCTTCGCCGACCCGGCGGCTCGCGGCTAGCGGCGATCGCCTCGAAGGGCGCGTCTGCCTCATAGGATGCGCCGGCATGACCGATTCGGGCGCCGCGAAGGGAACCCTGCTCGCCGAGCTGCGCGAGCACTCGCTGATCGTCGGCGAGGTGACGCTGGCGAGCGGCGCGACCGCGCAGTACTACGTGGACGCCCGCCGGGCCCTGCTGCGGCCGCCGGGCTTCCTCGCCGCCGGCGAGCTGATCGCCGCCGCGGCGATCGAGCTGGGGGCGACGGCGGTAGGCGGTCCGGCGACCGCCGCGATCCCACCCTCCTGCGCGGCCCTCGCCGTTCCCGCCGGCCGCGACCTCGCCGGCTTCTTCGTGCGCGGCGAGCGCAAGCAGCACGGCCTGCAGCGCTGGGTCGAGGGCCCGGTCGAGCCGGGCGCGCGCTGCCTCGTCGTCGAGGACACGGTGACCACGGGCGGCTCGACGGCGAAGGCGATCGAGCGGATCGCCGAACAGGGGCTCGAGGTGGCCGGCGTCGTCGCCGTCGTCGATCGCCTCGCCGGCGGAGCGGCGACTATCGAGGCCGCGGCAGGCGCTCCCTATCGCGCCCTGATCACGATCGACGAGATCTACCCCGACCGTCCCGACCGCGACTGAGGTGGAGCCCGACGCCGTAGAGATCCGCGTGCTCGGCTGCCTGATCGAGAAGCAGCGCACGACGCCGGACGCCTATCCGCTCTCGCTCAACGCCCTGCGCCTCGCCTGCAACCAGTCGACCAACCGCGAGCCGGTGGTCGACTACGACGAGCAGGCCGTGGTCGAGGCGCTGCGCCGACTCGCCTTACGCGGCTGGACCCGCCTCGCCAGCGGCGCCGGCAGCCGCGCTCGCAAGTACCGGCAGATGCTCGACGACGCCTTCGGCCTCGACGACGCCGAGATCTCGCTCCTCGCCGTGCTGATGCTGCGCAGCCCGCAGACGCCGGGAGAGCTGAAGCAGCGCGGTCAGCGCCTGCACGACTTCGCCGATCTCGGCGCGGTGCACGAGGCGCTGGGGCGCCTGGTCGAGCGGGGCCAGGTGGCTCGTCACGAGCGGCGGCCGGGGCAGAAGGAGGACCGCTACGAGCAGCTGCTCGGTGGGGCTGAGGGAGAACGGCCCGAGGCCGGCGAGGGGGAGGGGGCAGAGGCGCCTCCGCCGGCAGAGGAGCTCACCCCTGCGGAGGATCGGCTCACTCGCCTCGAGCGCGAGGTCGCCGAGCTGCGCGCCGAGCTCGCGGCGCTGCGCGCCGAGCTGGACGACTGAGCCTCACAAAGCCTTAAAGCCGTTGCCTTGACCGAGAGGCGCGATGCGCTACCTTGGTCGCTGGTCCCGGACGTAAACGACCTGGTTCGCAAGCAGGGAGGTAGGAAGGTCGATGTCCAGACCACCGATGTCATGCGCTCGCTTTCGGCGCGGCGCGGCGCTGCTTTTCGTCTTTGCGGCGCTTCTTTCGGCGGCCCCGGCTGCAAGTGCCGGCCCCGGCTATCAACTCGCCTCGCCGTCTTCGATCGCCCTCGGCGCCGAAGTCCCGGTCGGCGTCGCCGTCGACCAGAGCAGCCAACAGCTCTACGTCGCCGAGTTGAGCAATGACCTGAGCACCGTTCAGCCGGGCCAGATCGAGCAGCTCAGCTCTTCCGGCGTTCCCACCGCGGCATCCCCGTTCGGCGCCGGCACCGAAGATCTCTTCACCTCGGTGGCGGTGAACCCGGTCACCCACGGCGTTTACGCCTATCAGAGCGAAGGGTCGACTCCGATGGGCCAAAAAGGCAAATCGATGATGAGCAGCTTCTCTTCGTCGGGCGTCCTGGGGACCTCTTTCTTCCCCGCCGCCTCCGAAGCCGGGACACTGGTGGCCGACTCCGCCGGACGCGTCTTCTTCCCCAACAGCAGCGCTGGAAGCGTTCAGATCTTCAGCTCCGCCGGGATTCTCGAAGGCACGCTCGCCTGCTCGGGTTGTCCTGGGGGCAGCTTCGGGTCCCCGAGCGCCCTCGCGTTCGATTCGAGCGGCAGGCTCTACGTGGTCGACAAGGCCGGCAGCGGGCGCGTGATCCGGCTCGCCCCGTCGGGGGGGAGCTACGCCTATGACGCGACCGTGCAGAGTGGCGGCAGCCCGGTTGCGGTAGCGATCGACACCTCCAGCGACGACGTCTTCGTCGGCAATCGCGTCGGCGGGCGGTACCACGTGATCGCCTACGACGCCTCCGGCGCCGTCTTCGACGATTTCGGCACGGGCCTGGTCACGACGTCGCTGGTTCAAGCCGCAACCGGCCAGCTCGCCGTCAACGCGACGACGCACAAGCTCTATCTCAGCAGCCCGGGAGGAAACAACCTCTGGGTCTTCGATCGCATCGCCACGATCCCGACACCGACCGCAAGCATCCTCGCTCCCCTCTCTCCCGGTCAGACCACAGCCACCCTGCGCGCCACGGTCAATCCCAAGGGCCACGTCCTCACCACCTGCCGTTTCGAATACACCGACCACGCCGATTTCCTCGCCAACGGCTACGCCAACGCCGACAGCGCCGGCTGTCCACCGTTGCTTGGAGACAAGGAAAGCTCGACCATCTCCACCGCGGTGGCCGGCCTCACGCCCGGCACCGACTACGACTACCGGATCCAGATCGCCAGCTTCGGCGGTTCCGCCGAAAGCGGGCCGCAGGCCTTCGAGACCATGCCGCCGCTGCCACCGGAAGTGACCACCGGCTCCCCCTCGGCGGTTGCCACCACGACGGCCACGCTGACGGGATCGGTGAACGCGAAGGGCGGCACGGTGTCCAACTGCCACTTCGAGTACGTCACGGAGGCCGGCTTCACCGGAACGGGCTTCACCGGCGCCATCTCCAAAACCTGTGGGTTGACGCCGAGCGGCAACGTCGCCACCCCCGTCTCGGCAAAAGTGAGCGGCCTCGTGGCGGGCACCGCCTATCGAGTCCGCGTCGTCGCGACCAACAACTCCGGCACCGGTACGGCCGTCGACAAAGCCTTCGCGACGGTGGCGGAAACCTGCAACGAAAACCCGGCGATGTGCCCGCCCCCCGAAGTGCCATCGCAGCCGTCGACCCCAGTCGCCTTCGCGCCGCCCGTGGCTGCCCCTCCGACTCCCAAGCGGCTCAAATGTCGCAAGGGCTTCAAGAAGAAGCGGGTACGCGGCAAGCGGAAGTGCGTGCGCATCAAGAAGCACCGCCGGCGGCGCTGAGCCACTCCCTTTCGCGATAAATACCTGCTATTTGCAGGCAAGACACGCCTGTCTTGACAATCAGACAACCGTGTGTCTTAATCTCGCCTAGATCCAGAAACGCAGATATCTGCATTTCTCGGACCCACAGGGACAAATACCGAGCCTCGAGGAAGCCGCAAAGGGAAGCGGCGGGCAGAGGGGCTCACGGGACAAGGAGAGAGCTACGTGAGACGCCACGCGAAGGCATCGTCTGCGGGATCGACCATGGGCCGAGTCAAGGGCCTCGGCCGCCTTCGAGCTCTCGCCGTCGCATTGGGCGCCCTCGCCCTCCTCGCGCTGGCACCCGCGTTTGCCGCGGCCGCCGTGGATCCCGAATACCTCGGTGCCTTCGGTCCCGACGGGACGGAAGCGACCTCCTTCGAAGGTCCTACCATCGTCGCCGTCGACGAAGCAACTGGAGTCGTCTACGTCGGCGACAACAAAAAACAGATCCTCTACAAGTTCGACTCTGAAGGCAACCCGCTCAACTGGGGCGGCTCGGCCGGCTACATCTCGGGGAACGAGATCGGCGGACTTTCCTTTACTGAACGTAACCAGGTCGCCGTCGACCCCGAAACCCACGTCGTCTACGTCACCAGCGCCAACAAGGTGCGCGCGTTCGAGGCGAACGGGGAACCGCATCTCTTCAGCGCCGGTCCCGGGGAAGGAACGAGCGAAATCCCCGGCGCGAGCACGCTCGGGGGGGTCGCCGTCGACGCCAACGGAGTCATCTATGCGGCGGATACGCAATTCCTTGAACCAAACCCAAGGATCCGGATCTACTCGCCCGCGGGTGAATTGCTGATCGAATTCAAACCCAAGCAGGAACTGCTGTCAGACATCCAGCCATCTTCGCTGGCGGTTGCGCCCGATGGCAGCCTCTATGTGGTCGGAGCCCTCGATCGCGCATACAGGTTGGAGCCCTCGCAGTTTCCGGTCACCGCTTCCACCACCTACTCGTTGGGCAAACAACTCAATGAAGGGTTCACCTTCTCAGTCGCGGTCGATCCGACGACCAGCTACGTGTACGTGGGGGAACGCCTCCACGGTGGATCGAGCGGCCATCAGGTCGCCGTATTTGACGAAGACGACAAACCGGTGGGAGCCCTCGGCGGTCCAGGCGAAGCCGGCGAATTTACCGACTTTCCAGTGGGCGTGGCGGTCAACGGAGGAGGCGAACGGGTTTACGCAGTGGACCGACGAGGGTCCATAGAAGACAAGTCGGGCCAGGTCAAAGTCTTCGAGACCTTCACCTTCCCGGTGATCGCCCCGACCATCACGGCGACCTCGGTGATCGACCTCAACCTCTTCACGGCGACGCTGCGCGCCGGTATCAACCCCAACACCCTGGAGAGCACCTACCGCTTCGAGTACGGGCTCGAAGACTGTTCGGTGAGCGTTTGCACGGAAACCTCCGGCGGGACGATCGCCGCGGGCCACAAGCCCGTAGCGGTCTCCGAGGAAATCGAAGGACTGCAACCCGGTACCACCTACCACTACCGCGTAGTCGCTGAGAACGCCGAAGGCACCACCGAGGGACCGGACAAGACCTTCACTACGCCGCGCAGCGGCCAGGGCTTCTCCCTAGCCGATTCCCGCGCCTGGGAGATGGTCTCCCCGCCGGAAAAGTTCGGCGGCAAGATCTTCCAGTTCAACCAGGGCGTGATGCAGGCTGCGGCAGACGGCAACGGCCTTGCCTATGAGTCGGTCACCTCGATCGAAGCCAATCCCGACGGCAACCGGGCGATCGACTCCTCCACCGTGCTCGCCCGTCGCGGCGCCGACAGTTGGAGCTCCAAGGACATAACTTCACCGTACGCCGAAGCGGCGCAGCTGCGCTTCGGCGGCGAATTCAAAACCTTCAGCCCCGACCTGGGGCGCGCCCTGCTCGAGCAGCAGGGCGACACGCCGCTCTCACCAGAAGCCTCCGAAGAAACACCCTACCTGCGCGAGAACACCGAACCCGCCACATATAGGCCACTGGTCACCTCCAAGGAAGGCTATGCCAACGTGTCGCCGGGAACCGTGTTCGGCGGCGTTCCCAGTACCCGTGGCGGCGGCAGCCCAGTGGCGATTAGAGCGACGGATCCGACTCTTACCCATCCTGTGATTATGTCCCAGACCCCCCTCGTCCCAGGGGCGGCCCAAAACAGCCTCTACCAATGGTCGGAAGGCCAATTGGAGCCCGTCAGTGAACTTCCTGAAAGTGAAGGTGGCGCGATTGTATACGCCGATGCCGGATCTGGCATGGGCTCCATACGTAACGCCGTATCCGAGGACGGCTCGCGGGTGTTCTGGAGTGCCGGCCAGTATGTTCCGGGTGGTAGAGCCTTCACTGGCCTCTACGTCCGCGACACAGTCAACCGGAAGACGAGTCGTCTCGACGTTCCCCAGCCCGGTGCCAGCGGCGAAGGAGTAAACAGCCCTGCCTTCGGCGGTGCCAGCGCGGACGGGGGGGCCGTCTACTTCCTCGATTCCCAGCGGCTGACCGCCGATGCCAGCCCCCCGGATGCTAGCCCCAAACAGACCTTCGATCTCTACCGCTGCGAGGTGGGCTCGGTTGAAGGTGGCGTGCTCGGCTGCACCAGCCTGATCGACGTCAGCGCTCCGATCGAAGGCTCCGGGGAAAGAGCGGAGGTCATCGGGACGGTGCCCGCGTTCGGCGAAGACGGCGCACGGGTCTACTTCATCGCGAGGGGCGTGCTGGACAGGACGCCGAATGAAGCTGGCGACAACGCCGTCGCCGGCCAGCCCAACCTCTACCTCTGGGAAGAGGGAAGTGGCAGGCGCTTCATCGCGACCCTCTCCACGCGGGACAGGGCCGACTGGGGCGCTACCAGGACATCGGATGACCGGGAAGGATTCGACTCGAAGCTGAGCACCTCGACCTCACCTGACGGTCGCTACCTCGCCTTCATGTCAGAGAGCAGCCTCACCGGCTATGACAACCGTGACGTCAAGAGCGATGAGTCGGTTGAGGAGGTCTTCCGCTACGACGCGGAGGAGGACCGCCTGGACTGCATCTCCTGCAACCCCTCAGGCGCCAGCCCCGAAGGGATCGTCTCTGATCCGACTGCTGACAACCCGAGCCGGGCCGACACGCAGTCCAACTGGTCCCAGCGCTGGGTGGCGGCGGTGCTGCCCGCTTCTCAGGAAAGCGAACCGACGGTCGGGATCACCTTCTACCACCCCCGCGTGGTCCACGACAACGGCCGCGTCTTCTTCAACGCGATCGACTCATTGGTCCCCGCCGACTCAAACGGCGAGTGGGACGTCTACCAGTGGGAGCCGACGGGAGTGGGGGACTGCACCTCCAGCTCAGAAGGCGCGGCGATCGCAAGGTCGGCGGGCGGCTGCGTCTCACTGATCTCGTCGGGCACCGCCGAAGAAGAAGCCAGCTTCGTGGACGCCAGCGAGGACGGCGACAGCGTCTTCTTCATCACCCCGGCACGGCTCTCGGTCACCGACGAAGACTTCGAGCTGGACGTCTACGTCTCCCGTGTGGATGGCGTGCCGGCGACCCTGCCGGCGATCAACGAATGCCTCGGCGAAGCCTGCCAGCCGCCGCCCAACCCACCGAATGACCCAACACCCGCCAGCGCCAGCTTCCGCGGCGCCGGCAACGTCGCCTCGGAGCGCTGCCCCAAGAGCAAGCGCAGGGTGATGCGAAACGGCCACCCGCGCTGCGTCGCCAAGAAGCACCACAAGAAGCGCTCCCACAAGAAGAAGAGAGCCGCCGACAAGCGGAGGGCGGGCCGATGAGAGGACGAGTCGCAAAGAGCCAGCGTCCCTCAACCGCACCGATCAAGGAGACACCGAGAATGCAGCACAA
>JBIOVV010000088.1:0-28139 GCA_044867925.1 Solirubrobacterales bacterium
CGAACCGCGTCGAGCTTGCCCTTCTCCTTGGCCACATCGAAAAGGGCCTCGGCGTATACGCGAGCTGCTTCCTGCATGACTAGTTGTCCGACCCCGAGAGCGCGGTGAAGTCGACCTCGCTGAGCGCCTCCTCGACGAGACGGCGCTGGTCCTCCTCGCTGAGCGACTTGCGGGTGACCTTCTCGGTCGCCAGCACGGTGAGGTCGGCGACCTCCTTGCGGATCTGGTCGAGCGAGCGCCGGGTCGCCGCGTCGATCTCGCGCTGCGCGGCCGCGACGAGCTCCTCGCCCCTCTCCCTGCCGGCCGTCTTCGCCTCGGTCTCTGCCGTTTCCGCCGCTTTGCGGGCACGGGCCATGATGTCGTCCGCCTGCTCGCGAGCCTCCTCGAGGCGCCCGCGGTACTCGGCGAGCAGCTCGTCGGACTCCTTGCGCTGGCGTTCCGCCGCCTCGATCGACTCGCTGATCGTCCTGGCGCGCTTGTCGAGCGCCTCCTGGATCTTCGGGAAGGCGACCTTGCTCAGCACCCACATCGTGAAGAGGAAGAGCACCAGCGTCCAGATCATCAGGCCGAGGCCCGGCGAGACCAGGAAGCTGCCGCCCTCTTCGGAGCCGTGGGCGGCCTCCGCCGCGAGCGGAATCAGACCCGCTATGTCACCGAATAGCTCCACGCGATCGACCTAGAGGAAGAAGGCGATCAGGCCGAAGATGAAGGTGTAGAAGGCCACGGCCTCGGTAAGCGCGAAGCCGAGCCAGCGGATGCTCTGCAGCTCGTCTTTCATCTCGGGCTGGCGGGCGACCGACTCGATCTCCTTGCCGAAGATGATGCCGATGCCGATGCCGGCGCCGATCGAGCCGAGGCCGGCACCGACGCCGAGGGCGATCGCCTTACCGGCCGATTCGATCCCTTCGTCGGAAATCGCGGCGGCAACTGGGGACAGATCCATTGAGGTAGCGCTCCTTTTCTAATGGCTGGCGGAGGTGGCTCCGCCGAGGTAGATAGCGGTGAGAGTCGAGAAGATGAAGGCCTGCAGGGTGGCGATAAGGCCGACCTCGAGGATGAAGAAGAAGAAGGCCAGGGGGAAGGTCAGCGCGCCGAGCGCGGCGATGCCGAGCAGCACGGCGAGCCCGCCGCCCATGAAGAGCAGCAGCAGGTGGCCGGCGAGGATGTTGGCGAAGAGTCGTACGGAAAGCGAGATCAGGCGGGCGAAGTGCGAGATCGCCTCGATCACGAAGATGAAGCCCTTGGCCAGCGGGTTCATGTCCTCGAGGCCGGGCGGCAGCCAGCTGGCCAGGTACTTGAAGAGGCCCTTGTCGCGCACGCCTTCGACGTGGTAGGCGATCCAGACGACGAGGGTCAGGACCAGCGGGATCGAGAGGTTGGCGGTGGCGGCGTAGATCGCGAAGGAGGGGATCTCGAGGCCGAAGACGTCGACCGCGTGCTCGGTGTTGGTCGGCAGCGGCAGGAAGCCGATCATGTTCGAGAACCAGATCCAGAAGAAGAGCGCGGCGAGGAAGGGGAACCAGCGTGTTGCCGTCTTGGTGTCGAGGTTGCCACCGGTGATGTTGTTCTTGGTCAGGTCGTAGGCGACCTCGATCGCGGTCTGCACCCGGTTCGGTTTCTGCGCCATGCGGCGGCTGATCCAGACCATGGTGAAGATCGTCAGGGCGCTGGCCAGCACCAGGTAGAGCACCGCCTTGTTGATGCTGAGATCGATGCCGCCCAGTTCGAGCGTGATCCACGGTTCCAGCTTGAACTCGTTCTGAGGTTGGAAGGCTTCGTTCTTACCGCTGCTGCCGAAGATCAGCAGCATCAGGATCGCGATCGCGAAGTAGACGCCCAACCCGGTGAAGACCTTGGCCTTGGTGCTCATGCCTTGCCCACTTCCGGCCCTTCGTCGAAGAGATGGGCAATGCCTTGAGCGGCGAAGGAGACGGTGAAGAGGACCAGGACCAGGATCGCGGAGGTGAGGCCGGCCTCGCGTTCGACGATCCCCGCAGCCAGCACCGCGGCAGCCATCAAACCGACGCGGCCGAGCGTGGAGACGCCGACCGTGGCCATCGCCCGCTGCCGGTTACCGGCCGCCAGTTCCCGATTCGCAAGCCGCTCGGCGAGCACCTGGATTCCGCGCTGAAGGAGCCAAACCCCCGCCCCGGCGGCGAATCCGAGCATGGGCAGGCCGCCGAGCAAAAAAACGGCGAGAGCGGCGGCAAGGACCAAAAGGTCGACGTACTTGGGAGGAGACATAAAATTCGCCCGTCTCTGGAAAGGGCGGGCGGACCAGCGACTATATCCGAAAAGGCCGACGATCCGCTTTCTAGAGCCAGTTCGTGAGCCTTGTTACAACCTGTTACTAAGTCTTTCCCCGCGCTGACTCGGCCTGCTCCAGCGTTATCGCTTCGATCTCGCCGGTTTCGGGATTGAGCCGCCCGCGCCGCAGCTTGAGGATCTCGAGCACGTAGACGAGATAGACGCTGGTGGCGAGGGCGAGCAAGCCGAAGGCGACGATCACGGTGGTCCAGAGCACGTCGAAATGGCCGTGGTCATCGCTGTAGGGGACGAAGCGCAGGGCCAGCGCAAGCGCCGCCAGGGCAAGGGTCCAGCCGTAGAGATAGGCCAGGGTGCGCCGCTGCGAGAAGCCGATGTTGGCCATGCGGTGGTGGAAGTGCCAGGTGTCGGCCTGGTAGATCGGCTGGCGGTACTTGAGCCGCTTGGCGACGACGAAGCCGGTGTCGAGGATCGGCACGGCAAGCACGACGAGGGGGAAGACGAGGGCGACGACGGCGTTGGTCTTCAGCGCTCCCTGCACCGAGGCGACGGCGAGCAGGTAGCCGAGCAGGTTGGAGCCGGTGTCGCCCATGAAGCTGGAGGCGGGCGGGAAGCCATGCCGAAGGAAGCCGAGCGCGCCGCCCGCGGTGAGCGCCGCCAGCACGCCCGCCGCATTGCGGTCCAGCGAGAGCGCGATCACCGCCAAGGCGATCGCCGAGATCGTGCAGACACCGGCGGCGAGGCCGTCGACGCCGTCGATGAAGTTGATCACGTTGACCACGGCGACGATGCCGAGCACGGTCAGGGGATATGCAAGCCAGCCGAGCTCGAAGCCGCCGACGAAAGGCAGGGTCAGGGTTTCGACCCGGACCCCGGCGAGGACCGGGATCAGCGCCGCACCGACCTGGCCGAGCAGCTTCGGCAGGGCCGGCGCTTCCCAGACGTCGTCGACGACGCCGACCGCGGCGATCGCGGCGGCACCGAGCAGGATCGCATGGCTTTCGCCGTCAGCCGGTAGCCAGATCCACCCCGCCACCTCGATCCCGGCGAAGATCGCCAGGCCGGAGAGCCGCGGCATCGGCCGGTCGTGCAGACCGCGTTCCTTCGGCTCGTCGATCGCGCCGATGCGGTAGGCCAGGCGCTCGGCGTAGGGAACCAGCAGCCAGGCGATCGCGGCCGCTACGAGAAAGGCGAGAACGGCGTCAGTTGTCGCTGCCATATCGCGGTGCCCCCGGCCAGGCGGGCGCCGTCCAGGCTACTCAACAGATCAGAAGTGCAACGCGCTGTGGATCCTCGCGAGCCGTAACGCGTTACGGTCGCCTATCCGGCGGAGTCGAGCACGCCCTCGACCAGAAGCCCGGGGTCGCGTGGGTTGAGGACGCCGACCGGCGTCTGACGCTTGCGCAGCGGGAGCTCCGCCACGTCGTTGAGGACCCGCAAGCGTCCTTCGGAGATAAGCGCCTCGTCCACCCCGCCCATGCGACCGGCGAAGGTGGTGAAGACCGGCGTTCCCAGCGCCACCGCCTCGCGATTCATCGTCCCCCCCGCGCTGACGACCAGGTCGGCGTAGGCGATCAGGCTCTGGGCGTCGATCGCCCGTTCGGGCACGATCAGGTTGGTCGCCGCCATCGCCCGCACCGCCTCGGCCTGACTCTCGGTCCGCGGGATGACCACGGCCTGCACCGAGTCAGCCGCGGCGAGGTGTCGAATCGCCTCGCCGTAGACGTCGTTGCGGGCGTGGTACTCGGAGGTCTCCGGCGGCGGTCGCACGACGACCAGCACCTTCTCGAGGTCGAGCCCGAGCTCGTCGAGCACCCCGCTGTCCGGGCCGAAGTCGGCCAGGTAGTACTCCTCCTTGAGGCCGGGATAGCGGACCAGCTTGCGCTCCTTGGCGCCGATCTTCCGCAGCCGCTCGACCGGGATCGAGTCCGGCATCAGCACCCGGCGCGCCGCCCGGAAGGCGATCTGGCGCTGCCAGCCGGCGAACTCGTAGTCCTGCATCTGCACCGAGGGGACCAGGTACAGCGAGGAGACGATGGCGAGATCGACAGAGCCATGGGCAAGGGCAAGGTCGGGGCGGCGGTCCCAGACCAGCCGCGCCAACCGCGCCGAGCGCCCGGCAAGCGCTCTTCCCTTGCCGAATGCCGATGCACCGCCATGGCTGCCGACCGCGGTGTACGGAATGCCGAGCCGCTCGAGGATCCCCAGCGTCTGCCCGTACTCGCGGGCGGTGACGAAGACCTCGTCGCCCCGCGCTTCGAACCGCTCGACCAGCGGGCGCAGGACAAGCGGGTGCGCGGCAGCCGTGCAATCGACCCAGACCAGCATGCGGCGACCCTATTGCTCAGACCGAGGCCGGCGAGAGCTGCGGGTACAGCGGGTAGCGCTCCATCAGGGCGCGGGTGCGCTCGCCAAGAGCGTCCTTCTGGGCCTCGAAGTCGTCGGAGAGCGCGGTGGCGATGACGCTGGCGATCTCGGTCATGTCATCCTCGACCAGGCCGCGGGTGGTCAGCGCCGGGGTGCCGATGCGCAGCCCCGAGGGGTTCATCGGCGGCCGCAGGTCGAAGGGGATCGCGTTGCGGTTGACGGTGATGCCGACCTCATCGAGCCGGTCCTCGGCGGTCTGACCGTCGAGGCCGCTGGGCGTGAGGTCGACGAGGACGAGATGGACGTCGGTGCCGCCGGTGAGGACGGGCACGCCGTTTGCTTCCAGCCCCGCCGCGAACGCCTGGGCGTTGGCGATCGTCTGGCGCTGGCGGGCGCGGAACGGCTCGCTCGCGGCGATTCGCAGCGCGACCGCCTTGGCGGCGATCGTGTGCATCAGCGGCCCTCCCTGCTGGCCGGGGAAGACCGCTTTGTCGATCGCCTTCGCGTGCTCCTCTTTGCAGAGGACCAGGCCGCTGCGCGGGCCGCAGAGGGTCTTGTGGATCGTCGTCGTGACGACGTCGGCGTGGGGCACCGGGTTGGGATGTTCGCCGGCGGCGACGAGGCCGGCGAAGTGCGCCATGTCGACCATCAGCTTGGCCCCGACCGAGTCGGCGACCCGGCGGAAGGCGGCGAAGTCGAGCTGGCGCGGGTAGGCCGACCAGCCGGCGACGATCAGCTTCGGCTTGTGCTCCTCGGCAAGCGCGGCGACCTCGTCCATGTCGACCAGCAGATCGTCTTTGCGGACGTGGTACGGGATCGGGTTGTAGAGCGTGCCGGAGACGTTGATCTTCATCCCGTGACTGAGGTGGCCACCATGGTCGAGAGCGAGGCCGAGGAAGGTGTCCCCTGGTTCGAGCAGCGCCATGTAGACGGCGTTGTTGGCCTGCGCTCCAGAGTGGGGCTGGACGTTGGCGTGGTCGGCGTCGAAGAGCGCCCTGGCGCGGTCGATCGCCAGCTGCTCGGCGACGTCTACCTCCTCGCAGCCGCCGTAGTAGCGGCGCCCGGGATAGCCCTCGGCGTACTTGTTGGTCAGCACCGAGCCGACCGCGTCGAGCACCGCCTGCGGCACGAAGTTCTCCGAGGCGATCATCTCCAGCGTCCCCTGCTGGCGCCGCAGCTCCCCCTCCAGCACCGCGGCGATCTCGGGATCGACCTCGGCCAGCGGGGCGGTTTGGAAGCTCTCGGGCATGTCCGTCATCGGATCAGCGACGATAGCAACGCGCCGGGATAGCGGAGCGGGTATAGATGTGCCGACGTGAAGCTGAAGTCGACGCGCCTTGCCCTCCTCGCCTGCCTACTGCCCGCCCTCGTGGCCGCCTCGCCGGCGCATGCCGTCGCGCCGGTCGGCGAGAACCCCTGCCTGGGCCCGGACGCCGGGGTCCTGCTCTGCCCCAACCTGCGGATCGGGCCGCCGATGGACCTATACACAGAGCGGATCGGCGGGCGCCTGCGTCTGCGGGCGACGAGCGACGTGCGCAGCCGCGGCCGCGGCCCGATGGAGCTGCGCGGCAGCCGCGACGGCTGGCGCACGATGCGCACGCGGCAGCGGATCTACCGCGCCGGGGGCGGCCACATCGACGTGCCGAGCCAGGCGACGCTGCGCTTCACCAACGTCGGCGCCTACTTCGGCGGCGCCTACTGGAAGGTCCACCAGCTCGCCCGCTTCGAGCTCTGGTCGGTCGACGCCCAGCATCGCCCGCTGCATCGGGTGCGGGTCGGTCCGAAGCTCAACTACTGCCTGCGCGATCTCGAGCTGACCCGGCCCGGCCGGCGCGCGCCCGACAACCGCCACTACCCGGGCTGCGACCAAAATCCCTACAACGATCGCGTCACCCTGGGCACCTCGGTCGGCTGGTCGGACATCTACCCCGCCGGCTACGACAAGCAGTGGATCGACGTCGCCGGCCTGCGCGGCTGCTTCGCCTTCGCGATGACGGTCGACCCCGAAGGCCTGCTTTTCGAGTCCGACGAGGAGGACAACAGCTCGCGCCGCCTGGTCCGCCTGCCTTTCCGCGGCGACAGCGGCTGCAGCTAACCGCCGATCGGCGCGCGCGGGTTCGAGCCCCAGAAGACGACCGTGCCCAGCATGCCGATGATGTGGACGAGGATGATGTTGACCACCATCGACTGCGCCGTCGCGGTGCCCACTCCGACCGGCCCGCCGGAGGCCGTATACCCGTAGTAGCAGCCGACGAGGATGATCGCCGTAGCCATGGTCATCCCCTTGATCAGGCTGAAGATCAAGTCGGGCGGGCTCTGGAACATCCAGAAGATCAGCAGGTAGCCGCCCGAGGAGACGTCGCCGACCTGCTGGACCACGGCGATGTAACTGGCAAAGTAGGCGACGCCGATTCCGACCAGGTAGAGGAACGGGATCGCGATCCAGGCGCCGAGCAGGCGGGTCGCGGCGAGGAACGTCACCGGCGGGATCCCCATCACCTCGAGCGCGTCGATCTCGTCGGAGATCCGCATCGCGCCGAGCTCGGCGACGATGCCGGTGCCGACCTTGGCCGAGAGGATGTAGCCGAAGGCGTATGGCAGTCCCTCGCGCAGGTCGCAGTAGGCCGAGAAGAGACCGGCGAGAGACGGCGCCCCGATCGAGCGGTTGAAGTATGCGCCTTGCAGCCCGCACTGGAGGCCGAGGATGAAGACGAAGGCCCAGATGATCACCGCCGAGCCGAGGATCAGGATCCCTCCCTGGCGCAGGCTCTCGCCGAAGAAGCGCAGGACGCGACCGCTGAGGACGAGCCCGGCGACGCGCGAGCCGAAGCGGGCGATCTCGCCGAAGGAGTCGAGCCAGCCGCGCGGGACCTCGAGCCAGCCGATCAACACATCACCTCCGCTCCGCTCCCGGCGCGAAGGACAAGGGGTGCACGCTTGGTCGCTCCGCGATCACCGGATGCTCTGCAGTTCGGGGTTGGTGGCGAGCAGGATCGAGGTGACGACGAACTGGAAGAAGAAGACCGCGACGAGGGCGATCACCACAGCCTGGTTGACGGCGCGCCCGACCCCCGCTGCGCCTCCCGACGCCGACATGCCCTTGTAGGAGCAGACGACCGCGATGATCGCGCCGAACATCGTGCACATCAGCACCGAAGCCCAGAGATCGGTGACCGTCGCGTTGGTGAAGAGCGTCGCGAAGAAGCCGCCGAGCGACTGCTTGTAGAGCAGCTCGGCGGCGATGCCCGCGGAGAGCCCGAAGACGATGGCGAAGATGTCGAGCAGGCCGGTGATCACGATCAGCGCCAGAAAGCGCGGCACGACCAGGTTCTTGACCGGGTCGACGCCGAGCACCTGCAGGGCGTCGAGCTCCTCGCGGATCTTGCGGGCGCCGAGGTCGGCGGTGATCGCCGTGCCGGCGACGCCGGCGACGACGACGGCGGTCACCAGCGGCCCGATCCAGCGAATCGCGGTCAAGACGAAGAAGCCGCCAAGCCGGTCGAGCGCTCCGAACAGCGAAAGCACGCCGGCGGCCTGCAGCCCCGGGGCACCCAGGCAGAGGGCGAAAGTCGAGATCAGCAGTGGGAACCAGGAAAGCTTGAGCACGAAGAGGAACTGCCAGACCAGCTCCTCGCCGTAGGGAAAGGGAGGTCGCACCGCCGAGACGACCGTCTTCGCGGTGAGGATCATCATCTCCCCCACCTGCTCGAAGGCGGCCTTGGCCGGAACGGATGCTCGGCTTAGGACTTGGCCTGCCACCAACTCATCGCCCTGCCAAGAGGGCCCCCGCCCGATCGCGAGGACACCTCGCCCTTCTCGGCCAGCAGCGCTTCGCGCCGTGCCCGTTCCTCGCCGATCTGCCTCGCCCGCACCTCTGCCGCCCGCTGCGCATTCGAGAGCTGGGCGATCAGCGTGTCGCGCGTCTGCTCCAGCTCCTCGACGCCGGCGACGTGTGCTTTCGAGTGGTGCGCGGCGGTCGGCATGTCGTCCGGCAGGTCGCGCGTGTAGGCAGCGAGCTCGATCTCGAGGCGAGCGATCTGGCGGCGCAGCTCATGCCGGACCTCGATCGCCTCGCTCTCCCCATCGGGATCGGGAAGCTCCTCGTCGGCTTCCGCGGCGCCCACCTCCATGCGTCCCTGCTCTTCGCTCATGCTCACGCAGGCAGCGGTGACCGAAACGAGATCACGCGGGTCGAGCCCGGCATCGAGCACGCGTCGCAGGGCGTCGCCGGCGATCTCCTCGAGCTCGGGCGCGGCCCTGATCCGCTCGTCGACGAACGTGCCCTGGCCCTGGCGGCTGATGACCAGCCCGGCGTCCTCCAGCCCGGCATAGACGGCCCGCACGGTGTTGACGTTGACACCGCCCCACTCGGCCAGCTGGCGAAAGCTGGGCAGACGCTCGCCGCCTGCAAGCCGGCCGGTTGCGATCAACGCTCGCAGCCGCCAGGAGAGCTGGACGCCGACCGGCAGCTCGGCCGTGGGATCGGTCGAAAATGGGGTGGCCTCGCGATTGGTGACCCGCTGTGCCATCAGAGCACACAGTACTGATCGCAACTGTTCGGGTCAACTAGAACAGCTAGACGCTCAGAGGACGCGCAGGCGCTCGGCCACGTCGTCGATCGGCATGCCACCGTCGCGCAGGACGCTCCACTCGCCGCCGTCGTCAAAGCCCGTGAGGTCGACGACCGTCGATGGCAACCCCGTCAGAGGCCCGGCGTCGATCGCGACGTCCACCTCGGCGAGGATCTTGCGTGGAACGTCGCCGAAGATCGCCGGCGCGGGGTCGCCGCTGCGGTTGGCCGACGTCTGGAAGATCGGGCACATCGCGCCCGCGAGCGGTCCGGCGATCAGTCGCACCCCAAGCCGCTCGGGGTCTTCCCGGCAGGCAAGCGGGTAGCGACGGCCCGGGTTTGCGACCACGAGGGCGACCGGGCCCGGCAGCAGGGAGCCGACTGCCGACTTGGTGCGCTCGCCGAAGTCGTCGACGAGCTCGCGCATCGCCTGCGGCGAGAAGTAGAGGACAGCCGAAGGCTTGCCGTCGTCCCGTCCCTTGATTCGGTGGATGCGATCGATCGCCTTTGCGTTGAGCGGGTCGCAGGCGAGCCCGTAGAGGCCGTCGGCGGGGAAGAGTGCGACTCCCCCCGCCGCGATGCAGAGTTCGAGCCCGGTGCGGGCGCGATCGGCGCCGTCGCGCGCGATCGAGATGATCACGGTCAATTGCCCGCGCCCCGGCGGCCGATCACGACGCGGTCTATCCGAGCCAGGTCGGCACGGGTCTCGATCCTCCCGAGCCCGGCATCGATCAGCAGCCCGCCGACCTCCGCCGCCTGGCCCGCACCGACCTCCAGGGCGGCGACGTCGGTGACGCCCGCCAGCGCCGGGATCGTCGCTCGCAGCGCGTCAAGGCCGTCGGGACCGGCGAGCAACGCCTCGCGCGGCTCCCATCTGGTCACCTCCGGCTCGAGCTCCCCCCATTCCGCCGCGCTCACATAGGGAAGATTCGCAACCGCGAGGTCAAATCCGCCCTTCGCAGGCAATGTTCCCGCAACGAGCTCGACGCGTGAGGCCAGGCCGAGGCGCTCGGCGTTGGCGCCAGCAACCTCGAGGGCGGCGGGGGAGGTGTCGGTGGCCGTCACCTCGCAGCCCGGCAGCTCGGCGGCGATCGCCAGCGCGATCGCACCTGAGCCGGTGCCGACGTCCAGCACGCTGCGCGGCCGCAGCTCGAGCGCCAGCTCCACCAGCAGCTCGGTCTCCGCTCGCGGGATCAGGACCCGCGGGTCGACCCCGAGCTCGAGATGCCGAAAGCCGCGCCGGCCGAGGATGTAGGCGACCGGCTCTCGTCGCAGGCGACGGCGCACCGTCTCAGCGAAGCGACGGGCGGCCGCGGGCGGAATCTCCGCCCGCGGGTTGGTCGCGAGCTGCGCCCGGTCCTGTCCAATCGCCTCAGCCAGAAGCAGTTCGGCGTCGAAACGTGGATCGCCGATTCCAGCCGCCCGCAGAGCGTCCGCAGCGGCATCCAATGCCTGTCTCGTGGAACTGGCGTGTGTGGTCAAGCAGATCAAGGACGCAGGGAGCGTGGCGTGCTCTGCACGCGAGCGACCGAGGACGCCCGATATGCGCCGGCCACACACGTCAGCCTACGGTGGCAGTCTCCAACCTCTGCCGCTTCTCCTCCGCCGCGAGTGCCTCGGTGAACTCGGTCAACTCGCCGGCAAGCACGCCGTCGAGGTTGTGGGAGGTGTGCTTGATCCTGTGATCGGTGACCCTCCCCTGCGGAAAGTTGTAGGTGCGGACCTTCTCCGAGCGCTCGCCACTGCCGACCTGCGCCTTGCGCTCGGAGGCGATCTTGGCGTGCTGCTCGGCGAGCTCGCGCTCGTAGAGGCGGGCGCGCAGCACGCGCATCGCCCGCTCCTTGTTCTGCAGCTGGGACTTCTCGTCCTGCATCGAGACCACGATCCCGCTCGGTTTGTGGGTGATCCGCACCGCCGAGTCGGTGGTGTTGACCGACTGGCCGCCGGGCCCGGAGGAGCGGTAGACGTCGATCTGCAGGTCGTTGAGGTCGATCTGGACCTCGACCTCCTCGGCCTCGGGCAGGACGGCGACGGTCGCGGTCGAGGTGTGGATACGACCCTGGGACTCGGTCTCCGGCACCCTCTGCACGCGGTGGGTGCCCCCCTCGAACTTGAAGATCGAGTAGGCGCCCTCGCCCTTGATCGCGAAGGTCACCTCCTTGAAGCCACCGACCTCGGCACTCGACTGGGAGAGCGGCTCGGTGGCGAAGCCACGCTCCTCCGCGTAGCGGCTGAGCATTTTGTAGAGGTCGCCGGCGAAGAGGGCCGCCTCGTCGCCGCCGGTCCCAGCCCGGATCTCGACCAGGACGTTCTTGGCGTCGTTGGGATCGCGCTCGACCATCGCCAGGCGGATCTCCTCTTCGAGCGTCTCGAGCTGGCCCGGCGTCTCCGCGACCAGCTTCAGCAGCTCGGGATCCTCCCCGTCCTCGTCCAGCAACTCCCGCGCGCCGTCCAGATCGTCCTTCAGCTTGCGGTACTCGACCGCCAAGCCGCGTGCCGGTTGCAGCTCGCGGTACTCGCGACCGACGTCGGCGTAGCGCTCCCTGTCCCCGATCACCTCGGGGTCCGACATCTGCACCTCGAGCTCGGCGAAGCGCGCCTCGATCTGCTCAACCAGGGAATCGATCACGCCTCACAACATAGAGGGACCGGCGCATACCCCTCCTCCCGACACTGTGCCAGTTGACTAACACAGTGAAGGAAGCTACTGTGCCACTAAGCTAGCTCAAGCGAAAAGGAGGAGCCTCAGCATGAAAACAGCCACTCTCGTCCCTCCTCCTCCCACCCGAATGGCCTGCCTGGCGCTGCCGAAGCTGCTCAGCACGGGCAATCTCGACGGCGCGGCCGGGTGCTTCACCCGCGATGCCTGCCTGCTCACGCCCGACGCCACCGCAATCCACGATCGCGATCGGATCCGGCCCGTGCTTCGGCAGCTGGTCGCGCGCAACACCCGGATCGAGGTCGAGCAGAGCAACGTGATCGTCGCCGGCGGAGTCGCCTTCGCCCGGGAGCGCTGGCTGCTCAGCGCGAGCGGGGCGGCCGGAGCGCGCTTCGAACAGACATGCGACCCGACGCTCGTCTTGCGGGAGCTCGAAGGCAGCTGGAAGATCTCGATCGCGGCGCTCTGGGGCTGGCCCGGCGCCAGGTGAGCCGGCGAACGGACCGTCAGGCGACGATCTCGATCGGCTGTTCGCCGGCCGCCTGCTCGGGCGACTCACGCGCCAGGACGGCCTCGAGCGAGGCGATCGCCACCGCGAGCTCCTCTTCGTCGGGCTCGCGCGTGGTCAGGTTCTGCAGCATCAGACCGGGCCACATCAGCGCCCGCACCCAGCGCTTGCGCCGGTTTTTGCCCGCCCACTTGATCACCTCGTAGGAGAGTCCGGCGATCAGCGGGATGCCGAGGATCCGCGAGGCCAGCAGCCAGTACCAGGCCGGCAGCCCGATCGGGGCGAAGACGAAGATCGCCAGCACCATCACGATCAGCAGGAAGCTGGTGCCGCAGCGCGGGTGCAGCCGCGAGTAGAGCTTGGCGCGGGCCGGCGTCAGCTCGTCTTCGGCCTCGTAACAGGAGATCGTCTTGTGCTCGGCGCCGTGGTACTCGAAGACCCGTCGCAGGTCGCGCAGGCGGCTGATCGCGACGATGTAGCCGATGAAGATCGCCGTACGCAGCACTCCCTCGACCAGCCAGAAAAGCAACGACGAGCCGAGCTGATCCTTGATCAGGCTGGTCAGCCCCACCGGCACGACGAAGAAGAGGCCGACGGCCAGCAGCATCGAGAAGGCGATGGTCAGGCCCCACATCCAGCCGCCGATTTCTTCCCGCTCGCCCTGCTCGTCCTCCTCCAGCTGGGCATTGGCCGAGATTGCCAGGGCTTTGAAGCCGATCTTCAGCGACTCGCCCAGGGCGACGACTCCACGCAACACCGGCAGCCGCCAGAGGCGGTGACGACGCGCCCACGGCTTGATCGACTCGGAGCTGATCTCGATCTCGCCGTCGGGACGGCGCACGGCGACGGCCCAGACCGAGACCCCTCGCATCATCACGCCCTCCAGCACCGCCTGGCCGCCGACCGGGGCGTCGCGCTTGGCGACGAGGGCACCGTCGGGCATGCGCAGCGGGTCCGCCCCGTTCTTGGACGGAGCAGCAGTCTCGGGTCGCGGTGAGCCCAGCTCTGGGCTCACGGCCTACCTCCCGGCCTTGGCGTGCTTGGCGGCGCGGCGCTGGAAGCGCTCGACGCGGCCGCCGGTATCGACCAGCTTCTGCTTTCCGGTGTAGAAGGGGTGGCACTCGGAGCAGAGCTCGACATGCAGGTCCGCCTGCGTCGAGCGCGTGTAGAACTGGTTTCCACAGGAGCAGTGCACGTTTGCCAGCGTGTACTCAGGATGAATTCCGCTTTTCACGCCTTTCAGTCTAGATGACTCGCACAAGCGACCTCGGCGCGCTCGCGACCTTCAATCGTGACTTGGGGATTCGGGGCCTGGTGCCGATAGCTCCCTCAGTGAAAACCACCGAGTCGACGATCGCCCAGATGAGCGCCGCGCGCCTGCTCCGCCGCGCGCTCGCGGCTCTGCTGCTCGGCGGCACCGCGATCGTCACGGCGCACTACTGGCTGGGGGTCGGCGAGAGCCTCGATTTCGCAATCGGAGGGCCGCTCTACGCGGCGATCGTGCTGGGCGCCGGCGTGGCCTGCCTGATCAGGGCCACCGACTATCGCCGCGAGCGGGCGGCCTGGCTTCTCATCGGTCTGGCGATCCTTTGCTGGGGCGCAGCGGAGGTCTACTGGACCGCTGCCATCGAAGACAACGCGTCGGCTCCTTACCCATCGCCGGCGGACGTCGGCTATCTGGTCTTCTATCCCCTTGCCTACGCCGGCCTGGTCATGCTGGTTCGGGCCCGGGCCCACGAGATCAACTGGCGACTC
The DNA here is from genome assembly GCA_044867925.1 of Solirubrobacterales bacterium. GTDB lineage: Bacteria > Actinomycetota > Thermoleophilia > Solirubrobacterales > 70-9 > VRUE01. Next base: position 14,125 of record JBIOVV010000088.1, read on the forward strand.
TGGATGGACGGCCTGATCGCGGCTCTCGGCACGGCCGCGCTCGGCGCGGCGTTCGTCTTCGACTTCGTCGCCGATCAGACCTCCGGCACCAGGCTGGAAGTGCTGACGACGCTCTCCTACCCGCTCGGCGACATCGGCATGCTGGCGCTGGTGGTCGGGGTCGTCGCCCTGACCGGTTGGCGCCCCGGCCGCACCTGGTCGTTGCTGCTGGCGGGGCTGGCGGCGCTGGTCATCGCCGACATCGCCTACACCCTGCAGGCGACCGAAGGTGCGCTGCCCGGCGGCGAATGGGTGAACCCGATCTACCTGATCGCGGCCGTCTGCCTGGGCGGCGCGGTCTGGCAGCCGAAGCAAGCTGCCGCGATCACCTCGCCCCACAGCGACGGCCGCCGCGAGATCCTCGTCCCCGCGGTCTTCGCCGCGGTGATGATCGGGCTCTTCGCGATGCAATACAACAGTGCCACCGGGGGCCTCTCGACCATCCTCTGGGCAGCGACGATGACCGCCGTGATCGTCCGCCTGGCGATCAGCGACCGGGAGAACAAAAGGCTGCTGGAGCAGGTGCAGACCGACCCCCTCACCGGTCTTGGCAACCGCGGCCGGATGCAGCTCGAACTCGAACGGATCTGTGAGATCGCGACGGAGAGCAGCCCGGCGGCGCTTGTCTTCCTCGACCTCAACGGCTTCAAGCACCTCAACGACACGCTTGGCCATCCCGCCGGCGACGAGATGCTGGCCCGCCTGGGACAGCGGCTGCGGGAGGCCGTCGCCGGCGACGGAACCGCGTACCGGATCGGCGGCGACGAGTTCTGCGTCCTGCTCACCTGCGCGGAGGATCGCTTCGACGAGGTGACCAGGCGCGCCGGGGAAGCCCTGACCGAGAGGGGTCGCGGCTACTCGATCGGCGCCTCGCGGGGAGCGGCCGTAGTCCCCGCCGAGGCCAAAACTCCCGCCGCCGTTCTGCAGCTCGCCGATGTGCGGATGTATGCCCAGAAGGAGTCGCGGCGCGGCGCCCCCGCCGAGATCGCCGTCACCGATCCCGAGCCGGTCGAGGGACCGATCAAGGCGACTCGCGGCTGAGCCCGTCGAGCAGTGCCCCCAGGGTCCCGGCGACTTCCAGGCGCATCTGCTCGGGGTCCTCGGCCCGGGCGACCAGCATCGCCGCCTCGTCGAGGGCGCCCATCAGGACATGGGCAAGCGGGCGCACCGGTTGGGGGTCGATCGCCCCCGCTTCGATCGCCGCCTGCAAGGTCGCTTCGATCAAGCCAAGCCCGTGCTCGGTGGCGATCTCGCGCCAGCGATCCCAGCCCAGCACCGAAGGCCCGTCGAGCAAGACGATCCGCTGCGCCTCGGGCTCGGTGCTGACGAGGAGAAACATCTCTGCCCCCGCCCGCATCGCATCCAGAGGCGAGGAGGCGTTGGCCTCCAAGGCCCCGGCGGCGATCCGCTCGGCAAGCTCCACCTCGATCTGTTCGTAGACCGCTTCGAAGAGCGCCTGCTTGCCGTCGAAATGGTGATAGAGCGCACCGCGCGTCACCCCGGCGGCGCGCACGATCTCCTCGGTACCCACGCTTGCGTAGCCGCGCTCGGCGAAGAGCGGCCGCGCAGCCTCGATCAGGGCGCCCCGGGTGGCGCCCGAGCGCTCCGCTTGCGTTCGTTTGACATTCATACTGTCTGTATGTAATTTACCGACCGCACCGGTCGCGGACAACTGCCCCAAGGAGATTGCAATGACCCAGCCAGACCAGCGTCATGAGATTGAACTGCCGGCGGGACGGATCCGCTACCGCGAGGCCGGCACGGGCAAGCCGGTCGTCTTCGTCCACGGCTTCCTCGTCGACGGGCGGCTCTGGGACGGCGTCGTCGATCGCCTCTCCGACCGCTGCCGCTGCATCGCCCCCGACTGGCCGATCGGCGCCCAGCAGATCGCGATGAAGCCGGAGGCGGACCTGACTCCGTATGGAATCGCCGCGATCATCGACAGCTTCCTCGCGGAGCTGGACCTGGAGGACGTGACCATCGTCGGCAACGACTCCGGCGGCGCGATGTCGCAGGTGCTCGTCACCCGCCACCCGCAGCGGATCGGCCGCCTCGTCCTGACCAACTGCGACACCCATGAGAACTTCCCGCCGGGAATCTTCAAGACGATGCCGCCGATCGCCAAGCTCCCCGGCGGCATGGCCCTGATCGCCGCCCCGTTCAGGATCCCGGCTCTCGCCCGTGCCGCCTTCAAGCCCTTCGCCCGCACCGAGATCCCCGACGAGCTCGTCGCCTCCTGGATGCAGCCGGGGCTGCACGATCCCGGCGTCAAGCACGACGCCAAGAAGGTCACCGGGGGAATGAACAAGCGCTACACGCTGGAGGCCGCCGAGAAGCTGCGCAGCTCGGATCTGCCGATCCTGCTCACCTGGGCGCCGGGGGACAAGCTCTTCCCGATCTCCTACGCGGAACGACTCGCCAGCGAGACCCCGAACGCGCGCATCGTCGAGATCCCCGACGCCAATACCTTCGTCCCGCTCGACCAGCCCCAGCGCCTCGCCGACGAGATTGCGACGTTCGTCGAGGCGAATTGAGGCAAAACGCGCAAGCTGCGCGTTCTTTTTCGCTACTTGCATGTTTTTCGTCCGATCGAGGGGTGAAGCTGCCGCAACGTTCCCTACAGGACGGAGAGCCATGTCCAAGGAAATCTTCGACCAGGATCGACCGCGCAGCACGATGGCCAGACGCCTTGACGAAGCATTCGCCGGCTGCGACCAGTGGACCCTCGCGCCCCCCTCTCAGCGGCGCAGCGAGCTCGTCTTCAGTCCCCGCCCCTCGATCTCGTCGAGGATCGCCGGCAGCGCCGCCGCCGTGCGCACCCAGGAGCCCGGCGCGCTGTAGTAGTCGGCGTCATGCAAGAGAACGACGTCGCCGGCGACGATGCCGGCGCCGGCGCGACGCGCGATTGACTCTGCGGTTGCATCGCGGTCCCAGTCGCGCCCCCAACGCGACCACAGCACCGGTCGCCAGCGGCCGCGCACAGTGCGCAGCGTGGCGGCGCTGAAGATCCCGTAGGGAGGGCGGTAGTCGGCGACGGCTTGGCCGCCGGCCTCCTCGATTGCCGCACGAGCTCTTTCGGCGTCTTCGAGGAAGGCACGCGGGCTGAGTCGCAGGAGGTTGCGGTGGTGGTAGCAGTGCAGCTCGACCCGGTGCCCCTCGGCGACGATCTCGGCGACGAGCGCCGGCCGCAGCGCCACCTGCTCGCCGACGAGGAAGAAGGTTGCCGTCGCGCCGCGCTCCCGTAGGACATCGAGGATGGCCGGGGTTCCCTGCGGATGCGGTCCGTCGTCGAAGGTCAGGGCCACCCCCTCCCCCTCCTGCCTCATCTCGATCCCGAGCGCCGCCCCCAGGCCGGGCACGAGCGGCGCCAGAGCCGGGCCGGCGTGAAGCACGGCCGCGGTCGAAGCGGCGGCACCCAACAACGCTGCGGTCAAGGAGCTGCTTGGGCGGCGGGCTCGCCGGCCGGCTCGGCCTGAGGCGAGAGCTTTGCTTCGGAAACGGCAGGCTGGGACGTCTCGTTTTCCTTGCCGAGATGGATCCGTCCCTGCAGCGGCTTGGCGATTACCTTGTACGGCGCTTCCCGGTCGATCACGGTGAAGAACAGCACGACCGCGAGCAGGGCCAGACTGACCGCGGTCACAACCCGCTCCATGCGCAGGCGCCAGACCGGTTGCGGCTTGACCCGCGGCCGCACGGTCAAGACCCGCGAGGCGATCGAGGGCAAGGAGGCAAAGGAGGAATCCGGCGGGCGCCGCTCGCGAGTGAGATGGCGCAGCGCCGATCCCAGCTCGTGCTCGGATCGCGCCACCTCGGCCAAGCCGAAGCGCTCGAAGGCGGCGTTGTTGGCCCGCAGGTGACCGGCCGAGAAGCCGAAGGAGACCACCGGGCAGCCGCGGATGTGAGCCTCCAACACGGTCAGGCCGGCGGTCGAGTGGACCATCACGTCCGCCGCCGCCATCCAGTCGCTCATCTGCTCGGTGAAGCCGAGGATGCGCACGCGCTCGTTGCCGGCGAAGCGCTGCTCCAGCTTCTCGCGGGCGACCTCGTTGCGACCGGCGATGCAGACGACCGTGGTGTCGTCGCCGGACAGCGCCGACTCGATCGCCCCCTCGAGGTCACCGATGCCCCAGCCGCCGCCGGAGACGAGAACGATCCGGTCGTGGGTGGGCACGCCGAGCGCCTTGCGCGCATCGACACGCGTGCGCGGCATCAGGAAGTCCGGTGAGATCGGTGGGCGGGTCCACTCGACGCTGCCGGGACCGGCGAGTCGCTCGACTTCCTCGATCGACTCCGGATGGGTTACGAAGTGCAGGTCGACCCCCGGGTGCACCCAGTAGCGCAAGCCGGCCAGATCGGTGATCGCCGACTGCACCGGGACGAGCAGGCGGCGGTTCTCGCGCAGCATGCCCAGCACCGCGGTGACCCCCGGATAGGTGGAGACGATGACATCGGGCTGGTGCTTCTCGATCAAGCGCAGCAGGCCGCGGCTGCCGAGCGCGTAGCTGACGTGATGCATGAGCCAGCGAGTGGGGGCGAATTTGGCGATCAACCAGTACTGGACGTCGAAGAGCCAGGGCATCCAGCGGAAGGTGAAGCGGGAGCCGTCGCGCGCGACGGCGGAGGAGATTCTGCCCATCGCCTCCAGGCCATTGGCGACCTCGACCTCGGCGCCCGGCACCTCGGCTTCGAGGTCGGCCTTGATGATCCGCGCCGGCAGGTCATGACCCTCGCCGATGTCGGCGGTGAGGATGAGGACGCGGGGGTCGCGCTCCTGGAAACGCGAGGTGCCTGCAAGCAGCGCACCCGCCGCGTGTTCGTTGCCGTTCAGCGAGGGCTGCTTGCCGGGGATCGGATCGGGCGGTCGGGTGGTGCCGCGAACCCATTCGACGTACTTGCGAACACCTTCCTTGAAGCTCGTCGCGGCTTTCCAGCCGAGCTCGGAGAGCGCCCGCTCGTTGGAGATCGTCTTGCCCGGGAAGTCTCCAGGGCGCGGCGGCGTGTGGACGATCTCGCAGTTGTCGGTGTTTTCCTGCACCCGCTCGGCGATTTCGAGGATCGTCACGATCTCCTCGCCGGAGAGGTTGTACGTGCGCCCCGCGGCCTCGGGGGCGAGGGCGGCGACGATTCCGTCGGCGAGATCCTCGACGTAGATGAAGCTGCGGGTCGTGCTGCCGTCGCCGGCGATCGTCAGCGCCTTGCCTTCGAAAGCGAGATCGGTGAACTTGGCGACGACACCGGCCGCGCGAGCGCGCGGGCCGTAGGGGATGCCGAAGCGCAGAATCGTGCTCTCGAGCTCGTAGAGCTCGGCGTAGCCCGCGCAGTAGGTCTCGCCCGCCAGCTTGGTCGCGGTATAGAGGTGGCGCGGCGCCGGGATCGGCGTTTCCTCGTCCACCTCCTGCTCGACGCAGTCGCTGTAGACCCAGGTGGTCGAGCCGTAGACGACGCGGCCGACCTTCGCCCGGCAGGCCGCCTCGAGCACGTTGAGCGTGCCGCGGGTGTTGACCTCCTCCGCCAGAACCGGATCGGCGAGGACGTGGCCGACGTCGGCGACGGCGGCGAGGTGAATCACCGCGTCGCAGTCGCGCATCGCCAGGTCGAGATTGGCGGGGTCGGTGATGCTGCCGGTGAAGGTCTCGACTTCGAGCGGCGAGTGGTAGGGGGAGGCGCTGAGGTCGAAGATCCGGGGCGTGATGCCGCGCTCGATCAGGCGGTCGACCACGTGGGAGCCGATGAAGCCGCCGCCGCCGGTTACCAGGACCCTCATGCTCCCTCCCCCGTAAGCGCCGCAGCACGACTCTCCGGCCGATAGTAGAGCGGCACGCACCAGTGGTTCTCGGCCACCCAGTCGGTGTTGGGCAGCTCCTCGGAGCGACCCATGATGCGGTGGCAGGGCTGCTCGTAGACGCGGCCCGTCGACTTCTCGATCGGATCGAAGACGAGGTACTTGTAGAGGCCCGAGGTCATCCCCTCGGGCAGCTCCAGCCTGCCGGGGTGCAGCGGATCGAGGTGCTCGCGCGCGTACCGGTTCTTCCAGGCGACGATCTCCTCCATGCGGTCCGCCTGGACGAGGCCGAGCGCGGCGGTGAACTCGCTCATGCGGAAGTTGAGCCCGTCGACCTCGTGCTCGAACTTGCCGTAGTTGCGGAACTTGCGGGCGAACTCGATCAGCTCCTCGCCGGCGGAGACGAGCACGCCGCCCTCGCCGGTCGAGACCGTCTTGGTCGCGTAGAGCGAGTAGACGCCGGCGTCGCCGAAGCCGCCGGGCTTGCGGCCGTCCCACTCGGCGCCGTGCGCGTGGGCGCAGTCCTCGAGCAGGAAGATCCCGTTGGCGCGGCAGTACTCGGCGATGCGCTTCGAATCGAAGCCGATGTGGCCGCCGATGTGGACGAGGATCGCCGCCTTCGGCTCGTGCCGCTCGGCCTTTGCCTCGAAGTCCTCGAAGGACATGCAGAGATCGGCGCGGTTGCAGTCGACGAACTCCACCGCGGCGCCCGCCTTGATCGCGGCCAGCGGCGTCGCCATGAAGGTGTTCGACGGGCAGAGCACCGTCTCGCCGCGCACGCCGGCGAACTCCAGAGCCGCCAGAGCGCCGCCGGCCCAGCTCGAGAGGCCGAGACTCGGCAGGCCGTTCCACTCCGCCCAGCGCTGCTCGAACGCCTCCAGCATCCGGCCCTCCGACCACTGCTCGGAATCGAGGACCTCCGTCCAGAGCTCGAAGAGCCTGGTGCGGTCCCGATGGTCGAAGCCGATCGCAAACCGGTCGGCGACCGCAGCTGGGGAGTCACTGGTGGGCAAAGGCGGCGTCAGGCTAGCAGCGAGCGCAGACCTGAGGCCTCGCATCTCGGCGTCCTCCGCCGCTCGCGCGTGCGAGGCGTGCGCGACGCTTCCTGCATCCTCGATCTGCTCGGTCAGCCCCGCTCTCGGGCATTTTCGATCACGGCGCCCACCGCGCTTGAGCCCGCGAGCAGAACGGTGCCGCCAACTGCCACCGCCATCGAGGCGACCAGCACGGCGCCGCCGAGCGGAGTCGAGCCCCACGACTCGCCGAAGATCAGCGGCGCCAGCCCTACCGGCAGGAGAACCTGGACGGCGAACATGGTCGGCGCCACGTGGGTGGCGGCGCGATGCTGCAGCGCACTCATCTCGCTGAGCAGCGCCAGGGCCTCCGAAAGCGCGGCGGTAGCCAGCCAGGCGACCGCGATCAGCGGCGCTCCCCCCGCCAGCTCGTCGGTCAGCAGCTTGCTGGCGATCGCCGTCCAGGCGTAGCCGCAGCCGGCGCTCACAACCGCGAGCGTGCCCACTGCGGCTGCCCGGCCGCGCAGCGCGTAAGGGGCGAGCATGGGGATCGCGACGAGGATCGCCGCCAACGCGATCCCGCCCCCGCCCGCGTGATCGGTGGTCCGTTCCGGCGCAGCCAGGGCAACACCAAGCACACCGGCGAGGACCGCCGCGACCGCGACCGCCTCGCGCCTCCCGGGCCTCTCCCCCAGCCGCGTTGCGCCAAGCCAAAGCAGGAAGACCAAGCCGCTCGCCAGGCAGGGCTGGACGACGGTGATCGGCGCCAGCAGCAGCGCCACGATCTCCAGCGGCCAGCCGGCGAGGCCCAGCGCCGTGGCCCCGAGCCAGCGCCGGTTTCGCACCAGCCTGCCGAGCAACGAGGGCCGCAGCGAATGCTCTCCCGGCACCTCCCGCGCCTGCAGCGCCTGCAGCGCGATCGAGGCGTTGTAGAGCAGCGAAGCCGCAATCGCCGCGGCTATCCCGAGCGCCAGCACGGCCGAGACGCTACTGCTCGTTATCGACGCGCCGGGCGACCCCGACCCTCCACCTGCCCCGATACAGCGATCTCATGTAACCATTCAAAACTCGATGAGCAAACTGGGCCCGATTTGGATCGCCTCTCTCCTCTGCATCCTGCTGCTGATCGCCGGCTGCGGCGACGGGGGAACATCCGACGCGACCGCGGAGGGCCGGCCCGAGTCGAAGCCCCCGCTCTACCACCAGACGGAATACGACGCCGAAACCGGGTGGGAACTGGAGGTGAGCGACCGCAAGGTCGGCAGCTATCTCGAGACCGTCTGGATCGACCCGGCAGTGCCGACGGCAAAGCTGATCATCGACTCACGCCCGGCCGAGGGCGCGTCCCCGCCGATGGCCGCCGCCGAACTGGCGCGGGTCCAGGCAAACTGGCTGCCGCAATACCGAGAGCGCAGTCTGAAGAGGGTCAAGCTCGGGAAACGCTCGGCAGTCCGCTGGGTCTACCACGCCGCCGGCGAAGATCGAATCGCCTACTTCTTCGAGGAATGCGGCACCAGCTTCATGTTCCGCGGCTCGACGTCACCGGACGCCTTCGAGAGCTTCTCGAGGTTCTACGGCATCGTCGCCTCGCGGGTCAAAGCCCTCTGCGACGAGGACGAGTAGGCCTCAGGTCTCCTGGTAGAGCGGCCCGTCTCCCCCCTCGGGCAGGGTCAGGCGACCGCCCTTGGCGGTGATCGCGCCGCACTGGACGCAGTTGGAGGCGGTGACGTGGACGTCGACCTCAGCGGCGCCGTTCTCGAGCTGCTCGTCGGGGATCTCGTAGACCTGGGCCGGGCACATCGAGACCCAGGTCTGGGCGATCTCGCGCGGCACCTTGGACTGGATCCGCACGTGGTTGGGCGCGTCGTCGCGGGTCGCGTTGCCGGAGAGGAAGACGGAGTCGAGCTTGGCGAAAGTGAGCTCGTTGTCGGGCTTGACGTACATCTCGCTCGCCTTGCCCAGCTCCATCTCGACCTCGGAATCGTGCTCCTGCTTCCAGTGGCCGCCGGGGAAGTTGCCTTTGGTGATCGTCATCGCCGAGGCCATGGCGCCACCGAGGAAGAAGCCCTTGGAGAAAGGCTGGCGCATGTTGCGCGATTCGTAGAGGTCCTTCTCGATCAGCGAGTTGTGGACCTTCTCGTCGTAGGCCTCGAAGTTGACCGAGTCCTGCTTGAGCGACTCGACGATCGTCTCCGCCGCGTACATCCCCGCGTGCATCGCGTAGTGGACGCCCTTCAGCGTCGGCACGTTGACCATGCTGGCGGCGTCGCCGGCGACCACCATGCCGGGCACGGCGAGGCGCTTGGGCATCGCGAAGTAGCCGCCCGAGGGGATCGTCTTGGCGCCCCAGGCGACGCGCTTGCCGCCCTCGAGCAGGTTCTTGATGAAGGGATGGGTCTTGATCAGCTGCAGGGCGTCGTGAACGCTGAAGGTCGCGTCGGTGTAGTCGAGGCCGGCGACCAGCCCGATGCAGAGCTTGTCCTCGCCCATCGGGTAGATGAAGGTGCCGCCGAACTCGTTGTAGCGGGGGGACTTGCGCAGCGGCCAGCCCATCGTGTGGATCACCCGGTCGAGCGGCTTGGGGACCTCCCAGACCTCCTTCACCCCGAGCTCCCAGCGCATCGGGTCGGCGCCGTGCATATCGAAGTAGTCGTAGGCGGCATAGGTGAGGTGGCCGACCGTGCCCTCGGCGAGGACGGTCGCCTTGGCGACGACGTCGGAGCCCGGCTCGAAGTTGCCCAGCTCCTCGCCCTCCCGGCCGCGGCCGCGATCGCCGGAGCGGATGCCCTTGACGACCCGGTCCTCGACCAGGAGCTTGGTCGCAGCGGTCTCGGAGAGGATGTAGACGCCCGCTTCCTCTGCTTTGTCCGCCAGGAAGCGGCCGAGCTTGGAGACCGAGGTGACGTAGTTGCCGTGGTTGCGGAAGTTCGGCGGCATCGGCTTCAGCGGCAGCGCCGCCTTCGAGGTCAGCAGGTAGACCGCGTCCTTGGTCACCTCCTGGAAGACCGGCCACTCCTCCTTGGGCAGGTCGGGGAAGAGCTCTTCCATCGCCGAGGGCTTCATGTTCGCCCCCGAGAGCAGGTGAGCGCCGGAGACCTTGCCCTTCTCGATCACGGCGACCGGGACTTCGCCGAGCTTCTCGGTCAGCTCCGGCTCGTCCTCGAGCAGCTGCATGATCTTGTTGGCGCAGGCGAGCCCGGCGGGCCCGCCCCCGACGATCGCGATGCCGACCTCGATGCGCTCGTCCTCGGCATCGGTCGGCGGGCCGATCACGTCGGCCGAGTCGAACGGCGGCGGGAACTCACTCGGTGCTACAGCCGGCATCGCATGCTCCAATCGTCGTCAGGTGAACGGCACCCGGGGAGCCGAAGCTCCCCGGGGAAACGTCAGCCGCCCTTCTTGGCCTTGATCGCCTCGGTCAGCTTGGGGACGATCTTGTGCAGGTCGCCCACCACGCCGAGATCCGAGAACTCGAAGATCGGCGCGTTCTGGTCCTTGTTGATCGCGAGGATGTTCTCCGAGCTCTGCATCCCGACCTTGTGCTGGATCGCGCCGGAGATGCCGGCGGCCAGGTAGAGCTTCGGCGCGACCGTCTTGCCGGTCTGGCCGATCTGGGCCGCGTAGGGGTACCAGCCGGCGTCGACAACGGCGCGGGTGGCGGCGACCGCCCCGCCCATCGCCTCGGCCAGCTCCTCGCACTGCTTGAAGCCCTCGGCCGCGCCGAGACCGCGACCGCCGCCGACGAGGATCTCTGCGTCCTCGATGTTGACGTCGGCGCCGCGCTGCTCGCCGCGCTGGACCATCTTCGCCTTGGTCGACCAGGGCGAGAGCTCGACCTGGACGTCGATCACCTCGGCCGTGCCGCCGCTCTCATTGGCGTCGAACGCGTTGAGGCGGCCGATGATGATGCCGGGCTCCGAGACGTAGCCGACGTCGGCGATCTGGGAGTCCTGCAGGATCGGGCGCTCGGCGACGAGCTTGCCGTCCTGCACCTTGACCTCGGTGACCTCCATCGTCACACCGGCGTTGAGGCGCGCGGTGAGACCGGCGCCGATCTCGAAGCCGAGCAGGCCGCCGCCGAAGAGGGCGTAGCTGAAGCCCTCGTCGCCGATCACCTTGGCCATCGCGTCGACGATCGGCTGGGCCAGGCCCTCGGGAACGTCCTTGGCCCGGTAGACCTTGGTCGCGCCCCAGTTGCCGAGCGCCGCGCAGGCGTCGTCGGCGATGTCGCCGACGACCATCACGCCGGCGTCGCCGCCGATCTGGCCGGCCAGCTTCGCCGCCTCGGAGATCGCCCCGAGCGAGTTCTTGTTGAAGTTGCCCTCGTCGTCGTGGAGGGCGTAGGTCAGGATGCCTGCCATCTAGATCAGCTTCCTCTCGTCGAGCCAGGCGACGATCTTTTCGACCGTCTCGTTGGTGTCCTCGTCCTCGATGATCTCGCCGGCCTGCTTGGCGGGCGGTGGGTTGAGAGCCAGGACCGATGTCTTGGAGCCGCCCTCGCCGACCATGCCGGCTTCGATGCCGACGTCGCCGGTCGCCTTGGCGTCGAGGGGCTTCTTCTTGGCGCCCATGATCGCCTTCAGGCTGGGGTAGCGGGGCTCGTTGATCGCGTCGCCGACGCTGATCACGGCGGGCAGCTCGATCTCGACCGTGTCGTAGCCGTACTCGGCCTGACGCTCGCAGCGCAGCTTGCCGTCGCTGACGTCGATCTTGATCACCTGGGTCAGCGAGGGCATCTTCAGGTGATCGGCGACGACGGCGCCGATCGTGTAGCACTCGCCGTCGTCCGACTGCTGGCCGAGCAGGACCAGGTCCGGGCTCTCGGCCTCGAGCACCTTGGCCAGCGAGTAGCCGGTGGCGCAGACGTCGGAGCCGGCGAGTGCGGCGTCGGAGAGGTGCACGGAGCGGTCGGCTCCGAGCGCGACCGCCTTGTGCAGGGCGCGGACGGCGGAGTCGGGGCCCATCGTCACCGCGATGACCTCCTCGACCGGGATCGCGCCGCCCTCCTTGATCTGCATGGCGGCCTCGATGGCGTGTGTGTCGAAGGGGTTCAGGTTCTTCTCGCCGCTACGGTCCAGGCGCATCGTGTTGGAGTCGATGCGCTTCTGAACGGCGGCGTCCGGAACCTCCTTGACCAGGACGCAGATCTTCAAGTTCAAGCCTCCTTGGCTGTGTTCTGCTGTGTTCTCAAGTTGGTTGACTGACCAGTCAATCAGTCTATCTATACGCGGCGCGGCGGGACATTAGCGCCAGATCCGCTCCGCTGTGCCTCTGCCCCCAGTAGCCAGGCAAACGAACAGCGGAAGCGAGTCAGACGTCGTCGCGCTCGGCGGCGTTCTCGCGGATGAACTCGACGATGTCGTCGGTCCCGGCACCGGGAGTGAAGACCTCGGAGACGCCGAGCTTCTTGAGCTCGGGAATGTCCTCGGCCGGGATCGTGCCGCCGACCGTGACCAAGACGTCATCGACCCCCTGCGCGGCGAGGAGCTCGACCACCTTCGGCACGAGGGTCATGTGCGCGCCGGAGAGGATCGAGAGGCCGACCGCGTCGGCGTCCTCCTGGATCACAGTCTCGGCGATCTGCTCCGGCGTCTGGTGCAGCCCGGTGTAGATCACCTCCATGCCGGCGTCGCGCAGAGCGCGAGCGATGATCTTGGCGCCGCGGTCGTGCCCGTCCAAGCCGGGCTTGGCGACGACGACGCGGATCTTGCGGGCGGTGGCTGCCTCCATAACGGCCCGGGAGCTTAGAAGACCGGGGACTCCGTGTAGGTCCCGAAGACCTCTTGCATCGCCGCGATCATCTCGCCCTCGCTGGCGCGGGCGCGGGCCGCGGCGATGATCGGCGGCATCAGGTTCTCCTCTGTGGCGGCGGCGCGCTTGAGCTCGGCCAGGGCTCGCTCGACCTCGGCGGAGTCGCGCTTGACCTTGGTCGCGGCGAGACGATCGACCTGCTTTTTCTCCAGCGCCGGGTCGATGCGCAGGATCGGCGTCGGCTCTTCGTCCTCTTGGGTGAAATCGTTGACGCCGACGACGATCCGCTTGCGCTCGTCGAGCTCGCGCTGATAGGTGAAGGCGGCGTCGGCGATCTCGCGCTGGGGGAAGTTGCGGCGGATCGCCTCGACCATCCCCCCCAGCTCGTCGATACGGGCGAAGTAGCCGTAGGCCGCCTCCTCCATCTCGTCGGTCAGCTTCTCGACGAACCAGGAGCCGCCGAGCGGGTCCGGGGTGTTCGGCGCACCCGACTCGAAGGCGATCACCTGCTGGGTGCGCAGCGCCACCCGCACCGCCTCCTCGGTCGGCAGCGCCAGCGCCTCGTCGAAGGAGTTGGTGTGCAGCGACTGGGTGCCGCCGAGCACCGCCGCCAGTGCCTCCAGCGAGGTGCGGACGACGTTGTTGAGCGGCTGCTGCGCGGTCAGCGAGACACCGGCGGTCTGAGCGTGGAAGCGCAGCCGCATCGACTCCTCCTTCTTGGCGCCGTAGGTCTCCTTCATCTCGCGGGCCCAGATCCGGCGCGCCGCCCGGTACTTGGCGATCTCCTCGAAGAAGTCGATGTGGGCGTTGAAGAAGAAGGAGAGCCGGGGGGCGAAGTCGTCGACGTCGAGCCCCCGCTCCAGCGCCCGCTCGACGTAGGTGAAGCCGTCCTTGAGCGTGAAGGCGAGCTCCTGCTGGGCGGTCGAGCCGGCCTCGCGGATGTGGTAGCCGGAGATCGAGACCGGGTGCCAGCGCGGCATGTTCTCGCTGCACCACTCGATCATGTCGGTGACCAGGCGCATCGCCGGCTCGATCGGGAAGCACCACTCCTTCTGGGCGATGTACTCCTTGAGGATGTCGGTCTGGATCGTGCCGCCGAGCTTCTCCGGCGGCACTCCCTGTCGCTCACCGACTAGGACGTAGTAGGCGAGCAGGATCGCCGCCGGCGCGTTGATCGTCATCGAGGTGGTGACGCCGCCGAGCGGGATGCCGTCGAAGAGCTGTTCCATGTCGTCGAGGGTGTCGACGGCGACGCCCTCGCGGCCGACCTCGCCGAGGCTGCGGACGTGGTCGGAGTCGTAGCCCATCAGGGTCGGCATGTCGAAGGCGGTCGAGAGCCCGGTCTGGCCGTGGTCGAGCAGGTAGTGGAAGCGCTCGTTGGTCTCCTCGACCGTGCCGAAGCCGGCGAACTGGCGCATCGTCCAGAGCCG
>JBIOVV010000089.1:0-37116 GCA_044867925.1 Solirubrobacterales bacterium
CCATCAGGATCGCCTCGTCGGTGCCGGCGACGATCAGGTCGAGGTCCAGCTCGGCGAGGTCCTCCTCGTCAGGGTTGACGACGAAATCGCCCTCGAGCTTGCCGATCCGCACCGCGCCGACGTGGGCGGCGACCGGAACCGGGGAGATCGCCAGCGCCGCGGAGGCGCCGTTCATGGCGAGGATGTCGTACGGGTGGACCTGGTCCACCGACATCGGGATCGCGACGAGCTGGGTCTCGTAGTGCCAGCCCTTGGGGAAGAGCGGCCGGATCGGGCGGTCGATCATGCGCGCGGTCAGGGTCGCCTTCTCGCCCGAGCGTCCCTCGCGACGGAAGAACGAGCCGGGGATCTTGCCCGCGGCGTACATCCGCTCCTCGACGTCGACGGTGAGGGGAAGGAAGTCCACGTCGCGAAGGTTGCCGACGGTTGCGGTGCAGAGCACCATCGTGTCGCCGGCCTGAACCACGACCGCGCCACCCGCCTGCTTCGCGAGCTTTCCGGTCTCGAAGGAGATCTGGCTGTCGCCGATGTCCGCCGAAACGCGGGTTACGTCAAACATGCTCATTTAGTTGTCCTACCTCCGGCCACCCGGATGGTGGCCATCTGCATTCAGAACTCTCGTTCTCTTTCGCCAGGGAGAGTACACAGCCCCGCGCCGTTCGTTCTCCCTGCTAGGCCGAGCAAAGGAACAGCGGAGCGAGGTCAGCCGAAGATCGCGGGCGTGCCGGCGACGCCGGCGCGGATGCCCGACTCGAAGTCGCAGCGCACGCGGGCGGCAACGGCGGCGGAGCGGCGGTCGGCCTCGAAGCGCTCGAGGTCGAGCCCGAGGCGCTCGCCGCGCTGCCACAAGTGCGGGTCGTCGACGTGACCGCGGTCCTCGTAGAGCGAGTCGACCATCTCGAAGAAGCGCCCCTGCAGGCCCGCGGCCTCGGCGGCGGCATGCAGAGCCGGCGAGCGCGGATGCTTGCTGGCGACCGGGAAGTGGCGGAAGACGATCGTCGCCTCGCGGCCGGCGATCTCCGCCCAGGCGGAGGCGCAATGGGGGCAACCGAGATCGGCATAGACGATCAGCTCAGGACCATCGCCGCGGCGATGGTCCTCCGGCCCCGCCGGCGGCACCGCGGCGCTGGTCAGCTCAGGCGTCAGAGCTGAGGGCGTCGAAGATGACGTTGGCGCCGGGTATCTCCAGCGGCGTCGGCGACTCGTGCACCCACTCGACCGTGCCCTCCTCGTCGACGAGGACCAGCGAGCGGTTGGCGTGGCCGACCTTCTCGATGTAGGCGCCGTAGGCGCGGGCGACCTCGCCCTTGGGCTCGAAGTCCGCCAGCAGCGGCATCTCGAGACCGAGCTTCTCCTGAAAGGCCTTGTGGGCGAAGCCGCTGTCGACGCTGATGCCGACCATGGTCACACCCTTGGCCTCGATTTCCGGCTTTACCTCCTGGTAGATCGAGAGCTGGTCGCTGCAGACCTGGCTGAAGTCGAGCGGGTAGAAGACCAGCAGAACCTTCCGGCCGCGAAAATCGGAGAGCGAGACCTTCTCGCCGTCCTGGTTGCGGAGGGTGAAGTCGGGCGCCGGCTCCCCGGCGGCGATCATCGCCGCAGGCCGAGTTCGCCGACCAGAGCGCGATAGCGCTCGAGGTCGTGGCGCTCGAGGTAGCGCAGCATGCGGCGGCGCTTGCCGACCAGCATCAGCAGGCCGCGGCGCGAGTGATGGTCCTTGGGGTGCGTGCGCAGATGCTCGGTGAGTTCGTTGATCCGCTCGGTGAGCAGGGCAATCTGAACCTCGGCCGAGCCGGTATCGCCGTCAGCACGACCGTACTTGCCGATCAGCTCGCTTTTTTTCTCTGTGGTCAGGCCCATGTTTCGCTCAAAAAAGCCGTGCACCCCAGCGGGTCACGGCCGCTGGAAGCTAGCACAGACGCGCTTCGCATTCTCGACATCGATTCGCATCTGGGTTATCAGCTCCTCGACGCCGGCGAAGCGCTTCTCGCCGCGCAGGCGCTCGACGAACGCCACCCGCAGCTCGGTGCCGTAGAGGTCGCCTTCGTAGTCGATCAGGTAGGTCTCGATCAGGACACCGCGGCCACTCTCGAAGGTCGGCCGCACGCCGACGTTGACCGCTGCCGGGACGCCGTTGGCGAAGGCGGCATAGACGCCGTGCCCGGGAATCGCGAGGCGGTCGTCGGGGACGATGTTGGCGGTCGGGAAGCCGAGCTCGCGACCGCGCCGGTCGCCGCTGACCACTTCGCCCTCGACCATGAAAGGGGCGCCGAGGCAGTGGCGGGCGCCCTCCATGTCGCCGGCGGCGACGAGGGCGCGGATCCGGGTCGAGGAGACGGTCTCACCGTCGACCTCGACCAGGGGAACGACGCGCGTCTCGAACTCCTCGCGCTCGGCGAGCATCGCCGGATCGCCTTTGGCTTTGGCGCCGAAGCGGAAGTTCTCGCCGACCGAGACCTGCTCGGCGCCGAGCTTGCCGATCAGCACGTCTTCGACGAACTCCGCGGCGCTGCGCTGGGCGAACTCGCGGTCGAAGGGGATCACGACGAGCTCTCGCACCCCCAGGCCCTCGATCACGTCGCGCTTCACCCCGAAGGGCATGATCAGCTTCGGCAGGGCCGTCGGGTGCAGGACTTCGAGCGGGTGCGGGTCGAAGGTGAGGACCGTGTCGGCCCCCTCGATCACCGCCTGGTGGCCGCGATGGACGCCGTCGAAGGTGCCGATCGCGACGTGGCGCGGCCGCGGCTGGGCGTCGGGCAGTGAGGTGACTTGGATGCTCACGAGAGGGCCTTCCCCTGTTCTCTATCACCAGATGGCGCGGGAAGGGAACAGCGGAGGCTCACCGCAGGGCCTCCGCCGTGGCGGGAACGAGCTCGGCCACGCGTGCCAGGTCGACCTCCTCGCCGGCGTCCTCGATGCGAAAGGGACCGATCGCGGTGCGGCGCAGCTCGGCGCAGTAGGCATCCCCCAGCGTCTCGACCAGGGTGCGGATGTAGGTGCCGGCCGAGCATTCGATCTCGTAGGTCGCGCTCTTGGCGTCGCTGTCCAGCAGCTCGGCTCGGTAGATCTCGACCTCCCGCTCGGGGGTCTCGACCACCTCGCCGCGATGGGCCTTGCGGTAGAGGCGCTCGCCGCCGACCCGGACGGCGGAGGTCATCGGCACCCGCTGACGCACGGCCCCCGTCGGCAGCTCGAGCGAGTCCGGCAGAGAGCCCGTCTCGGTCAGCTCGCCGTCCGGGTCGCCCGTGCTCGATCGCCAGCCCAGCCTTGCCTTGGCGACGTAGGTCTTCGGCAGGCCGGTGAGAAAGCGCTGCAGCCGCGTCGCGCGCCCGATCAGCACCAGCAGCAGGCCGGTAGCAAAAGGGTCGAGGGTTCCCGAGTGCCCCACCTTCGCGGCGCGCCCCCGCTCCCTGCGCACCGCCGCAACGACGTCATGCGAGGTCTTTCCCGCCGGCTTGTCGCAGAGCAGCACCGAGCCCTCGCCACCCGGAGCCATGCTCAGGGACCGAGCTGCGTCTTGACTTCGCCGCAGAGAAAGGCGACGAGATCGTCGAGCTCGAGGTCGGTGGAGAAGCCGGCGGCGCGCTTGTGGCCACCGCCGCCGTGCACCCGCGCCATCGCCGAGACGTCGATCTCGCCGCCGCTCGAGCGCAGGCTGACCTTGCGGGCGGCGCGCCCCCGGTCGCCCCGGTCGCGGATCATGGCCGCAACCTTGCAGCCCTCGATCGAGCGCAGGTGATCGATGATCCCCTCGGTCATCTCCTCGCCGCCTCCGCTCGCCTCGTAGTCGGCGGCGGTGATGTAGGAGACGATCAGCCGCTCGCCGCAATAGCGCTGGATGCCCTCCAGGGCACGGGAGAGCAGGCGCAGCTTCTC
Source organism: Solirubrobacterales bacterium (assembly GCA_044867925.1). Classification (GTDB taxonomy): domain Bacteria; phylum Actinomycetota; class Thermoleophilia; order Solirubrobacterales; family 70-9; genus VRUE01. The sequence continues at coordinate 3,877 of JBIOVV010000089.1, forward strand.
GATCGGCACGTGCTCGTAGAGGCGGCGATAGGTGTCGTCGACGGCGACGCCGGCATCGATCAGCTCGGCGGCGATGCGGTGGGTGTTGGCGTTGGTGTTCTCGTACATGAACTTGCCCGTGTCGGTGATCAGGCCGACGTAGAGCGCCGAGGCGATCTCGGACGTGATCTCGGCGCCCAGGGCGACCGCCAGCTCATAGACGATCTCGGCGGTCGAGGAAGCACCGGTTTGGACCAGGTTGACGTCGCCGAAGCGGGTGTTGTCGTGATGGTGGTCGATGTTGATGCGGAAGTTGTCGCCCTCGCTGAGGAACTCGACCGGCATGCGGTCGATGTTGCCGCAGTCGAGGAAGATCACGGTGCGGTCCGACATGTCCGCCGGGGGCTCGTGGAAGACCTCCTCCAGCGGCAGGAAGCGGTACTCGATCGGCAGGGGGAACTCCTTCGCCGCCATGAACATCACCGAGTCCTTGCCCAGCTGGCCGAGCAGGTGGTGCATGCCGAGCAGCGAGCCCAGCGCATCTCCGTCCGGCCCCTCGTGGGCGGTGAGCAGGAAGCGCTCGCGCGAACGCAGCTCGCCGACCACCTGCCCGATTCCCTCGGTCGCCACGCTGGTGCCCTCGCTCATCGCTCCTCTTCCTCGAGCAGTTCGGTGATCCGCATGCCCTGCTCGACCGTCTCGTCGTAGCGAAAGCTCAGCGTCGGGGTGCGCTTCATCCGCGTCTCGGCGGCGATCTTCGCCTGCAGGACGCCGTGCGAGGAGGCGAGCCCGGCCATCGTCGCCTCTTTCTCCTCCTCGGTCCCGAGGACGCTGATGTGCACCTTGGCGGCGCGCAGGTCTGGGCTGGTCTCCACAGAGGTCACGGTCACGAAGCCGATACGCGGGTCACTCAGCTCGGCGATGGCAGCGCCAATCACCTCGCGAAGCACCTCGTTGATGCGGCGCATGCGAGGAGTCGCCATGCTACTCCAGCGTCTGCTCGACCTGCTTTGTCTCGTAGAACTCGAGCATGTCCCCCTCCTTGACGTCAGCGTAGCCGTCGAGGACGATGCCGCACTCCTGACCCTCCTCCACTTCCTGCACGTTGTCTTTGAAACGGCGCAGGGAGCCGAGCTTGCCGTCCCAGATGACCGTGCCCTCGCGAACGAGGCGGACGCTGGCGGTGCGGGTGACCTTGCCCTCGTTGACGACGCAGCCGGCGATGCGGCCGACCTTGGAGGCCTTGAAGGTCTGCTTGACCTCGGCCTCGCCGAGCGTCTCCTCGACCTCGACCGCCTCCAGCAGCCCCTCCATCGCGTTGCGCAGGTCTTCGGTGATTTTGTAGATCACCGAGTAGGTGCGGACGTCGACGCCCTCGCGCTCGGCGGCGCGGCGGGCGTCGGCCAAGGGCCGCACGTTGAAGCCGATGATGATCGCCTCGGAGGCCGCCGCGAGCATCACATCGGACTCGTTGATGCCGCCGGTCTGCGAGTGGATGATGTTGATCCCGACCTGCTCCTGGGGCACCTTTGCGATCTCGTCCTGGAGCGCCTCCAGGGAGCCGGCGACATCGGCCTTGAGGACGATGTTGAGCTCCTTGATGTCGCCCTCCTGGACCCGCGAGAAGACCTCCTCGAGGCTGACCTTGCGCGCTTGGCGGCGAGCCAGCTGCTCGGTCTTGAGCCGGTTTGCCCGCTCCTGGGCCTCCTGGCGGGCGCGGCGGTCGTTCTCGACCGCGTGCACGAACTCGCCCGCGTCGGCGACGCCGTCGAAGCCGAGCACCTCGACCGGCATTCCCGGCCCGGCGCTCTGCACCCGCTTGCCGGTGAAGTCGTGCATCGCCCGTACCCGGCCCCACTGCGGCCCGGCGACGAGCGAGTCGCCGACCTCCAGCGTGCCGCGCTGGACCAGGATCGTGACCACGGGGCCGCGACCAGGATCGAGCTGGGACTCGACCACCGTGCCCGAGGCGGGGGCATCGGGATTGGCCCCGAGCTCCTCGAGCTCGGTGACGAGCAGGATCATCTCGAGCAGTTTGTCGAGGCCCTCGCGGGTCTTGGCGGAGACGTCGACGTAGACGGTGTCCCCGCCCCAGTCCTCGGGAGTGAGCCCGTCGGCGGCAAGCTCGTTGCGGACCCGGTCGGGCTGGGCGCCCTCCTTGTCGATCTTGTTGACCGCGATCAGGATCGGCACGTCGGCGGCCCGGGCGTGGTCGATCGCCTCTTTGGTCTGCGGCATGACGCCGTCGTCGGCGGCGACGACGACCACGGCGATGTCGGTGACCTTGGCACCGCGGGCGCGCATCGCGGTGAAGGCGGCGTGGCCGGGCGTATCGAGGAAGGTGATCGTCTTCTCGTCTTGATGGACCTGGTAGGCGCCGATGTGCTGGGTGATCCCGCCGGCCTCGCCCGCGGCGACCTCGGTCTCGCGGATCGCGTCGAGCAGCGATGTCTTGCCGTGGTCGACGTGACCCATGATCGTGACCACGGGCGGGCGGTCGGCGAGCTCCTCCTCGCTGTCCTCGAACTCGGGGGCTTCGGGCTCCTCCTCGGCGGCGGTGACGATCTCCAGCTTGCGGTGGTACTCGTCGGCGACCGCGGCGATCGACTCGTCGGTAAGGGTCTGCGTGAGGGTCGCCATCTCCCCCATCGTCATCAGCTTCTTGATGATCTCGGAGCTGCCCAGGCCAAGCAGCTCGGCGACCTCGCGCACGGTCGCCCCGGAGGGGACCTTGGTCGCCTCGGGCTCGGCCGCCTCGACTTTGGGCGGCGGCTCCTCCAGCAGCGGTCGGCGCCGCCGACCACCGCGCCTGCGCGGCGGTCGCTGCGGCGGCGGTCCGCCCATCTGGTCCCTGCGGGCCGCCTGAGAATCGATCACGACCCGGCGCTTTTTGCCACTGGCGGCTGCCCCCCCGGCGCCGGCGGCGGGCTTGCCGGCCGGGCGCACCGGGCCTTTGGAGGCTCCGGAAGGCTTGGCGGCCGGCTTGCCGGGGGCCTGGGGTGCCGCGGCGGGTTTTGCGGGGGCCTCTTTCGGCGCCGCCGGCTTGGCCGGCGCCGCCGCTCCGCCATTGCCTTTCGCGGCCTGGATTGCCTTCAGCGCATCGGCCTCCTCGACGCTGGAGGCTGCAGCTTTCGCCTCGATCCCCGCGTTTTTGAGCGCGGCAAGGACCTCTTTGCTCTCCAGCCCCTGCGCTTTCGCGATCTCGTGAACCCGTTTTTTGGCCACTACGCTTGCTCTGCCTCCTCGACAACAGGCTCGGCTTCGGGCTCCGAAGCCTCTTGCTCGGGGACCGGCTCCCCCACGGACTCACCAGCAACTCCGTCCCGAGTCTGCTCAGGAGCAGGCTCCTCGGCGAATTCCTCACCACCAGCATCGGCCTGAGGCTCAGCGGCATCATCTGCGGGTGGCGTCGAGGATGGGACGTCGCCCGCAGCTTGCGAGGACGACGGGTCATCCTCGGCGACAGGACCCGCAGCCGATTCCTCTGAGCCCTCCTCAGGAGCCTCCTCGACGAATTCGGATTCAGCTTTGGCCACGATCTCATCGACCTGGCCCTGATCGGCATCGGGGTCGGCGAGGATTTCGACTTCGGCCTCGGGAATCGAAGCCAGCACGGCGATCTGATTGGTCTCGAAGCGGCTCAGGGCCTGGTGCTGGGGCAGGCCGCAGTAGGTCGAGCCCTCGATCGCCGCATTGGGGCAGCGGCGCCCGTTGGAGAGCACCGCCATGCAGCGACCGTCGAAGGTTTCTTCGCCTTCGTACTCGACGTCCTGATCCTCCTGGGAGAACTCGGTCTCGGACTTGATGTCGACCCGCCAGCCGGTCAGGCGGGCGGCGAGGCGGGCGTTCTGGCCGTCGCGGCCGATCGCCAGGGAGAGCTGGTCATCGGGCACGATCACGGTCGCCTGGCGCTCGTCGTCGTCGACGATCACCTCGCGCACGCGGGCCGGCGAGAGCGCCTTGGCGACGAAGCGGGCGGGCTCGTCGTTGTGGGGAATGATGTCGATCTTCTCGCCGCGCAGCTCGGAGACGACCATCCGCACCCGCGAGCCGCGCGGGCCGACGCAGGCGCCGACCGGATCGACGCCGTCGGCGTGGGAGATCACCGCGATCTTCGAGCGGTAGCCCGGCTCGCGGGCGACGCCGACGATCTCGACCAGTTTGTCGGCGATCTCGGGGACCTCCATTTCGAAGAGCTTCTTGATCAGCTCGGAGCTGCGGCGGGAGACGACGATCGCCGGCCCTTTGGTCGAGTCGGAGACATCGGTGATCACGGCCTTGACCCGCATCCCGTGGTCGTAGCGCTCGTTGTAGACCTGCTCGGACTTGGGCAGCAGCGCCTCGACCCGCTCACGCAGCTGGACCAGCGTGTAGCGCTTGTCGGACTGCTGGATGATCCCGGTGATCAGCTCGCCGACCCGGTCCTGGTACTCGTCGAACATCATCATCCGTTCGGCCTCGCGAATCCGCTGCAGGATCACCTGCTTGGCGGTCTGGGCGGCGATGCGGCCGAAGTCTTCGGGAGTGACGTCGCGGGTCTCGATTTGATCCTCGTAGGGGGCGATCATCTCCGGGTCGAGCTCGGGATCCTCGGGCTCGCGCAGCTCGCCCGTCTCGGGATCGATTTCGCGCTCTTCCTCCTCCTGGGCCTCGGCCGCCTCGGCGAGCAGCTTCTCCTCCAGCTCAGGCGGCAGGATCAGTTCGAAGACGCGGAAGTCGCCGGTTTCGTGATCGAGGTCGACGCGGGCGTACTTGGCCGCTCCGGGCGTCTTCTTGTAGGCGGAGAGGAGCGCGTCGGCGAGCGCGTCCATCAGCTTGTCGGCGGAGATCCCCTTCTCCTGCTCCAGTGCCTTGACTGCCTCGACGATCTCCTTGCTCACTGGATCTCCTTGTGATTGCTGTACTTGGGGCCGGGCGAGGAAACCTCCAGCGCATAGTCGGCCCGCAGGTGATTGAGGTGGTGGGTGACCCGTTCGCAGAGCGCCAGGTCGACGCCACCGGGATGGTCGATGAAGAGACGCAGCGCCTCCTTGCTCGGCTGCTCGAGCGCGACCAGATCGAGCTCTGCGTCGAGCTCGCGAAGCTGCTGCTGGATGTCTTGCTGAAGGTCTTCCATTTGGGTTGAGGCGTAAAAAAAGTGGGCCAGGCCCACTTCCGATACTGCGGTGAGACGAAAAGCTTGGGGCGAGTATAGCTCGCGTGATGCCCTGGGCCAGCGGGTCCTGTCGCGATGGCCCTCCCCCATGTGCTCGGACGCCTGCGGCGTCCTCCGCTATGGGGGACCCCCGCCATCGCGCCACCCGCTGGACTAGCGGTTCGGCTGAGCTTGCTTGCTTCTTAGCTGGTCGACTCTCTGGAGGATCGTCTCGGCAATGACGTCCTTGGGAGCTTGCGGGACGGGGTCGGCGCTCGTGGAGTCGATCAGGGTTATTGCGTTTTCTTGGCTCTCGAAGCCGATCTCGGGGTTTGAGATGTCGTTGAGGACGATCAGGTCGGCGTTCTTGCGGTGGAGCTTCTCGCGGGCGCGGTCGGCGTTGTCGCCGGCTTCGGCGGCGAAGGCGACCACGGTTTGGTCCTTGGTGCGGGTGGCGCCGAGACCGGCGAGGATGTCCTCGGTGGGCTCCAGGTGGAGGTCCAGGGACGTGTCCCGGGTCAGCTTGCCGGCTGCAGGGTCGCCTGCCTTGAAGTCGGCGGGGGCGGCGGCCATGAGAAGGACTTGGGCGCTGGGGAACTCGGCGCGGGCGGCCTCGGCGAGCTGCGCGGTGGTCTCGACGTCGATGCGGTGGACGCCAGGAGGCTCCGGCAGGCTGACGTTGGCGGCGATCAGGGTTACGTCGGCGCCGCGGCGGGCGGCGGCGGCGGCGAGGGCAATGCCCATGCGGCCGCTGGAGCGGTTGCCGAGGAAGCGGACCGGGTCGATCGGCTCGCGGGTGCCGCCGGCCGTGACGAGGACGCGGAGGCCGTCCCAGGGGAGCTCGCCGATGGGCAGTTCGGCCTCGACCCACGCCAGAAGGGCGACGGGGTCCGGCAGGCGGCCCTTGCCATGCTCGCCGCGCGAGGCGAGGGCGCCCTCGTCGGGCTCGATCACCGCGACTCCCCGCTCTCGCAGGGTGGCGAGGTTGACCTGAGTCGCAGCGTCCATGTACATGCGGTCGTTCATCGCCGGCGCGACCAGACGGGGCGCCGTACAGGCAAGGAAGGAGGTCGTGACCATCGAGTCGGCCGCCCCGGTGGCGAGCTTGGCGAGCGTGTTGGCCGAGGCCGGCGCGATCAGGTAGGCGTCGCAGTTGGTGGCGAGCTCGAGGTGGCCGATCGGGTCGTGCGAGGGCGCTGTTTCGCCTGGGAAGGCGCCGCGCAGCGGGTCGCGCTCGAACTCGGAGCGCAGCACCGGCGCGCCGACGATGCCCTCGAAGGAGGCGGCGCCGACGAAACGGGCGGCGCCCTCGGTCATCAGCACGCGCACGCCGTGGCCGGCGGTGGTCGCCAGGCGCGCGAACTCGAGCGCCTTGTAGGCGGCGATCCCTCCGCTTACGCCGAGCAGGATTCTGGCCATGGCTTTTCCTATCGGATCCGGCGGCGCCGGAGGCGCACTAGGAGCGGTACTCGTACTTGAGCTTGCCCGCGGCGACCTCTTCGAGCGCAACCGAGAGGTAGTTCCTGTCGCCGGGAATATCGACCATCGGCGGCGGGTACTCGCCAAAGCTGCCCTCGCCGAGGCTGTGGTAGTAGCTGTTGATCTGCCGAGCCCGCTTGGCGGCGACGACTACTGCCGCGTAGTGCGAGTCGGTGTGATCGAGGAGCTTGTCAACGCGTGGTTTGATCATCGGCCCGGGAGTCTAGAGGTATCCCCAACTCGGCGCGCACGATTCCCTCCAGCTCATCGGCGGCACGGTCGAGATCGTCGTTGGTGACGGTGTGGGCGAACTCGCCCTGGGCGGCCAGCTCCTGCTCGGCGACTTCGAGCCTGGCGTCGATCGCCTCGAGGCTGTCGGTCCCGCGCGACTCGAGCCGGCGGCGCAGCGAAGCGGGATCTGGCGGGGCGATGAAGACCTGGACCGACTCCCGCATCGCGGCGCGCACCTGGCGCGCTCCCTGGACCTCGATCTCGAGTACCACAGAGTGGCCCTGATCGAGTCGGTTGCGCACCTCAGAGCGCAGCGTGCCGTAGCGATGACCGCTGTAGGTGGCGAACTCGAGGAAGTCTTCGGCGGCAATCCGCCGGTCGAACTCCTCGGGCGCGAGGAAGTGGTAATCGCGTCCGTTCGTCTCACCCTGGCGCGGCTCGCGGGTGGTGGCGGAGATCGAGAGCTCGAGGTCGGGAATGCGCTCAAGCAGGCGCGCGATCAGCGTTCCCTTGCCAACCCCGGATGGACCTGTGATTACGAAGACCTTGGACATAGGACGGCCGCGAAAACCAAGCAGATCGACCGGACGCAGGGAGCGTGGCGTGCTCCGCACGCGAGCGACCGAGGACGGCGATATGCGCCGGTTTGCGCGGCCGTTATCGGCGGAGCTGCGAAACGAGCTCTGTGCGCTGCCGCTCGGAGAGGCCGCCGATGGTCTTGGAAGGCGAGATCCGGCACTGATTGAGGATCCGGTTGGTCTTCACGCGACCGTACTTGGGCACCGCCAGCAGCATGTCGAAGACCTTCGCCGTGAGCACGTACTCGGGGGGGTCGAGCAGCAGCGCGTGAATGTTCGCCTTGCCCGCTTTGAGGTCCTTCTTCAGCTTTGCGCGAGCGGTGCGAATGTCGTTGGCGCGTTTGAGCGCGTCCATCCGCTGATCCAGCGATCGCTCGGGCGCGGCAGCAGAAGTCTTGACCGGGGCGGGCATGTGGGCGGCGAGTATAGCCGCGGGTCGCGGGCGTGCAAGGCCATACAACCCATTTGCGCTGAAATTCACCTGAACCTCGAGTCGAGGTTTAGGCGGTGTCGCCGATTGGAGTGTTGCTCCGAGTGAATTTGAGCGCTTCGGGAATCTCCCCTGCCACCCGTTCTCCAGCACGCGGGTCCCTGAAGTTCTCCGTCCCGACCGCCGCCAGGCTTGCGCCCGCGGCGAGCATTTCGGCTGCGTCGGCGCCGCTCGAGATCCCGCCCATGCCGACGATCGGGATGCTCACAGCGGCCGCGACGGCGCGTAGCTGCGCGATCGCGATCGGCCGTATCGCCGGGCCCGAGAGCCCGCCATGGCCCGCTGCGATCCCAGGCTCTCCGGTCGCCGGATCGATCGCGCTCCCCTTGACCGTGTTGACCAGCGAGACCGCATCGGCTCCCCCCTCCTCGGCGGCGACAGCGACGTCTGCGGGATTGGCGACGTTCGGCGTCAGCTTCACGATCAGCGGCTTCCCGGTCAGCGGGCGCAGAGCTTCGAGCAGAGCGGCTGTCTCCTCGGGCTGCTCCCCGACGATCAGGCCGGAGTGGACGTTGGGGCAGGACACGTTGAGCTCGATCGCCGCCACCTCGTCCCGCTCCCCCACTCCTTCGACCAGGCGTGCGAAGTCCTCGTGTCCGGTGGCCATCACCGAGACGATCAGCGGCACGGGCAACTCGGCGAGACGTGGCAGATCCTCGGCCAGAAACCCGTCGAGACCCTTGTTGGGCAGGCCGATCGAGTTGATCATCCCCGCCGGGGTCTCCCAGATCCGCCGCGGCTCGTTGCCGGTCCGCGGCTCCGGCGTGATGGTCTTCGACACGAAGGCGGAAAACGGGAATCGCTCCAACAGCTCATCCCCGTAGACACGCCATGCTGCAAGGGCATCGAACGTGCCCGATGCGTTGATGACGGGGTGGTCGAGCTTGAGCCCACAGAAATCGACTGGCTCCTCGGCCCTGGATCGGCCCGCTGATCCGTGGCTGCCGGGGGGTGGCGCCGCAGGGGGCGGTGGGCCCCCCGCCGCGACAGGGCCCGCCGCCCCCGCGCGCAAGACGGGCCCGTCGACGCACAGCCGCAGGTAGCCACCCTCGGGCTTTGGCACCGCACACCCGAAGCAGGCGCCAAAGCCGCAGGCCATCGGCGACTCCATGGCGAGCTCGCAGGGAACGTTAGCAGCCGTGCAGAGTGCGGCGACTGCGTCGAGCATCGGCGGTGGGCCGCAGGCGTAAACCGCGGCGCTCTGGGCGTCGTCGCCCTCGAGCATCGCCGCCAGCAGGTCGGTGACGTAGCCGTGGTGGCCGACGTGGCCGTCGTCGCTGGCGAGGCGGACCTCGCAGCAGGAGAAGAGGTCGTCGAGGCCGCCTGAGTGGGCTTCGTCTCGAAAGCCGAGGAGGACGCGGGCGGGGATGTTCCTCGCGGCGAAGGCTCGCCGCAACAGCGCCAGCGGGGCGATGCCGATCCCGCCGCCGACGAGAATCGCGCCGGCGGCATCTCCCGACAGCTCCCTGGGAGCCGAGAAGGAGTTGCCGAGGGGGCCGTTCACCCAGACGCTCTCGCCGGGCTCGAGCTCGCAGAGGCGGTCGGTGCCGGGGCCGATGCCCTCGATCAGGAAGTCGAGGCGGACGCCGCCTGCCGCGGGGCCGGTCTCGGCGACGGATAGGGCGCGTGGCAGAAAGGGACGCCCCTCGCTCTGCTCCCAGCGCCGCTCGGTGGCGAGCATGTAGAACTGGCCCGGCCGGGGCTCGGGCCCCACGGGGTCGACGAGCGAAAAGAGGCGGTAGCCGCCCGTGGCGCGGCTCTCGGAGACCTCGCAGAGGCGGCGCCCGAAGGGGGCGGTCATCGCGGCTGCTTGGCCCTCTCCAGGCCGTGGATCTCCTGAAGGGAGCGGACGTCGGAGTCACCCTCGATCGTGGCCGCGATCGCGCGTACGGCGGCGGTGGCGCCGGTCATCGTGGTCACGCAGGGGACGTTGTGGCGCACGGCGGCGGTGCGGATTTCGTAGCCGTCGGCGCGGGCGCCGGAGCCGGTGGGCGTGTTGATCACCAGGTCGCAGCGCCGCTCCCGGATCAGGTCGACGACGTGCGGCGAGCCCTCCGCGATCTTGTTGATCGGGGTGACGGGGACGCCCATCGCCGAGATCGCCTGGGCGGTCCCGCCCGTGGCGATCAGCTCGAAGCCGAGGTCGTGGAAGCGAGCGGCGATCTGGGTCGCCGCCGGCTTGTCGGTATCGGTGACGGTGATGAAGACGGAGCCCTCGGTCGGCAGCGAGACGCCGGCCGCGGCCTGCGCCTTGCCGAAGGCGGCGGGGAAGTCAGCGGCGATGCCCATCACCTCGCCGGTGCTCTTCATCTCCGGCCCGAGCACCGAGTCGGCGCCGGAGAAGCGGGCGAACGGCAGCACCGCCTCCTTGACGCTGACCATGCCGGCGGGCGGCTCCCGCAGCTCCTGGTCCGCCAGCTTCTCGCCCAGCATCAGGCGCGCCGCCAGCTTGGCGACCGCAACGCCGGTGGCCTTGGAGACGAAGGGCACGGTCCGCGAGGCGCGCGGGTTGGCCTCGATCACGTAGAGCTCGCCGCCGGCGACCGCGTACTGGATGTTGATCAGGCCGATCACGCCCAGCTCCAGCGCGATCTGCCTCGTCGTCGCGCGAATCTCCTCCAACATCTCGACGCCGAGGCTCATCGGCGGGATCACGCAGGCGGAGTCGCCGGAATGGACCCCGGCCTCCTCGACGTGCTGCATGATCCCGGCGAGGTGGACGTCGGTGCCGTCGGCGAGCGCATCGACGTCGACCTCGATCGCGTTCTCGAGGAAGCGGTCGAGCAGCAGCGGATGCTCCTGGTCGGCCTTGACGTGCGCCTTCAGATAGGCGTTGAGATCGGCGGTCGAGTAGCAGATCTCCATCGCCCGGCCACCGAGCACGTAGGAGGGGCGGACGAGCAACGGGTAGCCGACGTCCTCCGCCACCTCTGCCGCTTCCTCGGCCGAGTGGGCCGTGCCGTAGGGCGGATGCTTGACGCCGAGCCGGCGCAGCAGGGCGCCGAAGCGGCCACGATCCTCGGCCAGGTCGATCGCGTCGACGGGAGTGCCGAGCAGCGGCACGCCCGCCTCCTCCAGAGCGCGGGCGAGCTTCAGCGGCGTCTGGCCGCCGAACTGGACGATCACGCCCTCGGGGCGCTCCTGCTCGCAGACGGCGAGCACGTCCTCGGCGGTGAGCGGCTCGAAGTAGAGGCGATCGGAGGTGTCGTAGTCGGTCGAGACCGTCTCCGGGTTGCAGTTGATCATCACCGCATCGCGGTCGAGCTCACGCGCGGTCATTGCTGCATGCACGCAGCAATAGTCGAACTCGATCCCCTGGCCGATTCGGTTCGGGCCGGCGCCGAGGATGACGATCGAGTCGCGGTCCCCGCGGCGCACCTCGGAGGCGGCGGCCCCCGCCGAGGAACGCTCGTGGCCCGAGTAGTAGTAGGGCGTCGCCGCCTCGAACTCGGCGGCGCAGGTGTCGACCGCCTTGTAGACGCGGGAGAGGCCCTCGGTGCCGTCGCCTTCGACCGCCAGGGCCTGCAGCTCGCGGAGGAACCAAGGATCGACCAGGCAGCGCTCGTGGACCGCTTCGACGCTGAGACCGCGCTTGAACGCGGCGAGGACCATGTCGAAGCGCTCGGCGCAGGGCTTCTCCAGCAGGGCGAGCAGCTCTTCGTCGTCCTCCGGCACCTCGACCTCGGCGTCGAGCTCGCGCGAGCGCATCGCCTTGGCGAAGGACTCGCGGAAGGTGCGGCCGATCGCCATCGCCTCGCCGACGCTCTGCATGTAGGTCGAGAGCTTGCCCTCCGTGCCGGGGAACTTCTCGAAGGCGAAGCGGGGGATCTTCGTCACCACGTAGTCGATCGTCGGCTCGAAGGAGGCGGGGGTGGCCTGGGTGATGTCGTTGGGGATCTCCTCCAGGGCATAGCCGACGGCGAGCTTCGCCGCCATCTTGGCGATCGGGAAGCCGGTCGCCTTCGAGGCCAGGGCCGAGGAGCGCGAGACGCGCGGGTTCATCTCGATCACGGCGATCTCGCCGTTCTCCGGATTGACCGCGAACTGCACGTTGGAGCCGCCGGTCTCGACCCCGACGGCGCGGATCACCTCGATCGCCTGGTCGCGCAGGTCTTGGTAGAGGGCGTCGGTGAGGGTCTGGGCCGGGGCGACGGTGACCGAGTCGCCGGTGTGCACGCCCATCGGGTCGACGTTCTCGATCGAGCAGATGATCACCACGTTGTCGTTGTGATCGCGCATCACCTCGAGCTCGAACTCGCCCCAGCCGATCACCGACTCCTCGACCAGGACCTGGTTGATCGGGCTGGCGGCGAGGCCCTCGGAGACGACCTGGCGCAGCTCGGTCTCGGTCTCCCCCACGCCACCGCCCTGACCGCCCATGGTGAAGGCCGGGCGGACGATCGCCGGCAGGGTGATGCGGCCGTCGGCGAGCGCCGCCTCGACCTCGCCGAGGCTCTCCACGGTCATCGACCAGGGAATACGCAGGCCGGCCTCGTTCATCGTGCGGCGGAACTCCTCGCGGTCCTCGGCGCGGCGGATCGCGCCGTGGTCGGCGCCGATCAGCTCGACCCCGTGCTTCTCCAGCGTGCCGTCCTCGTAGAGGGTCATCGCCAGGTTGAGGGCGGTCTGGCCACCCAGGGTCGGCAGCAGCGCGTCGGGACGCTCCTTCTCGATGATCCGGGTCACCGGGCCGGGCAGCAGCGGCTCGATGTAGGTCGCGGTGGCGAACTCCGGGTCGGTCATGATCGTCGCCGGGTTGGAGTTGACGAGGACGACTTCGTAACCCTCCTCGAGCAGGACCTTGCAGGCCTGCACGCCCGAGTAGTCGAACTCGGCCGCCTGGCCGATCACGATCGGCCCCGAGCCGATCAGCAGGATCTTCTCGATGTCGGTGCGCTTAGGCATCGGCCAGCTCCAGAAAGGAGTCGAAGAGGTGGCGGGCATCGTGCGGGCCGGGCCCGGCCTCGGGGTGGTACTGGACCGTAGCGGCAGCCACGTCCTTCAGCATCAGGCCCTCGACCGTGCGATCGTAGAGGTTGAGGTGGGAGAGCTCGGCGGCGCCGAAATCGGTCTCCCAGCGCACCGGCTCGTCGGCCTCGATCCGAGGCTCGCCGCCGGGCCCCTGCACGGCGAAGCCGTGGTTCTGCGAGGTGATGTCGATCCGCCCCGTGGCCAGCTCCTTGACCGGGTGATTGGCGCCGCGGTGGCCGAAGGGCAGCTTGAAGGTCTCCAGCCCGACCGCGCGGCAGAGCAGCTGGTGGCCGAGACAGATGCCGAAGAGGGGCTTCTTGCCGACCAGCTCGCGCACGGTCTCGACCACGTAGCCGAGGGCAGCGGGGTCACCCGGCCCGTTGGCGAGGAAGACGACGTCGGGTTCCTCGGCGAGGACTTCCCCTGGCGAGGAGGCGCAGGGCAGCAGGGTGAGCCGGCAGCCGCGCTCGCGCAGCTGGCGGACGATGTTGAGCTTGATCCCGGTGTCGATGCCGACCACGTGCGGCCCGCCCTCGCCCTCGAAGCGGACCGGCTCGGCCGGGCTGACGGTGCGGGCGAAGTCGGCGCCGTCCATCGAGGGCTCGGCGGCGACGCGTTCGCGCGCCTCGCTCTCGGCCATGCCGGCGGGGAAGATGCCGCCGCGCATCGCGCCGCCCTCGCGGATGTGGCGGACGACGGCGCGGGTATCGACGCCGCCGATCGCCGGCACGCCGCAATCGACGAGCCAGTCGAGCCAGCCGCCCTCGGCGGTGGCGACGTCCTCGCCGTTCTTGGGGTCGCGCATGACGACGCCGCGGGCGTGGGCGCGATCGGACTCCATCGCCGCCGCGGAGACGCCGTAGTTGCCGATCAGGGGATAGGTGAAGACGATGATCTGTCCGGCGTAGGAGGGATCGGTGACCGACTCCTGATAGCCGGTCATCGCCGTGTTGAAGACGACCTCTCCGGTGACAGGACCAGCGGCCCCGCAGGGAACGCCATCGAAGCGCACCCCGTCCTCGAGCAGCAGGAACCCCTCGCTCACGCCGCGACCCCCAGGGAGAAGCTGCGCAGGCGATAGGCGACCTTGCCGGCGGCGAGCGTCATCTGCACGCGACCGGTCAGCTCCTCGCCGGCGCACCAGGAGTTGGAAGAGCGGCTCTCGTAGCCGTCCTCGCCGACCTTCCAGCGCGCCGAGAGGTCGCAGAGGGCGATGTTCGCCTCTCTCCCAGGCGCCAACGTCGGCCGCTCCACGCCGAAGGGCGCCGCCCCGCCGGCCATCCGCTCGACGAGCAGGGCAAGGTCGATCGCGCCCGACAGGACGAGGTGTGTGTGCAAGGCGGCAAAGGCGGTCTCGAGGCCGGTGACGCCCATCGCCGCCTGCTCGAACGGCACCTCCTTTTCCTCTGCCGCGTGGGGGGCGTGGTCGGTGGCGATGCACTCGATCGTGCCGTCGCGCAGGCCGTCGATCAGCGCCTGGCGGTCGGCCTCGCCGCGCAGCGGCGGGTTCATCTTGAAACGGTGGGGATCGAGACTGCGGACCGCCTCGTCGGTGAGGCAGAGGTGGTGCGGAGAAGCCTCGCAGCTGATCTGCACCCCGGCGGCCTTGGCGACCCGCACCGCTTCGACCGACTCGGCCGCGGAGAGGTGCTGGACGTGGATCCGCCCTTGCTCGTAGCCCGCGATCGCCGCATCGCGGGCGATCATCGTCGACTCTGAGATCGAGGGGACCCCCTCGAGCCCCAGCGTCGCCGAGACAGGCCCCTCGTGCATGACACCGGCACCGGAGAGCTCGGGGTCCTCCTCGTGCAGGGCGATCGTGCCGCCGCAGAGGCGCTGGTACTGGAGCGCACGCCGCAGCAGGCGGGCGCTGCGGATCGGCAGGCCGTCGTCGCTGAAGCCGGCCGCGCCTGCCGCACTCAGCGACGCCATCTCGGTCAGCTCCTCGCCCTCCATGCCGCGGGTCACCGTGGCGAGGAAGCCGACGCGCACCGAAGCGGCGGCGCGGGCGGCCGCGAGCAGCGCCTCGACGTCGGCCGGCGTGGAAACCGGCGGCTCGGTGTTGGCCATCGCGATCACGCCGCAGTAGCCGCCCGCCGCTGCCGAGCGCGAGCCGGTCTCGATGTCCTCCTTGTGCTCCTGGCCGGGGGCGCGCAGGTGCACGTGAGGGTCGAAGAAGGCAGGGAAGGCGTGCAGGCCGCCGGCGTCGATCTCCTCGAGGCCATCGCCGCCGCCCTCTCCCGGGGCGGCCAGCTCGGCGATTCTGCCGTCGCGGACGACGACGTCGTGGGCGGCATCGATTCCGGCGACCGGGTCGAGCACGGTGGCGCCGCGCAGGACCAGGTTCGCGCGCTCCCCGGCGCGCATCTCGAGCTGGGGGGCGCTCACGCGGGATGTCCGATCGGGGTGGCGCGGCCGTTGCCGGCGAGGGGCGCGGGCTCTTCGTCGCCGACGGCGAGCAGCTCGTAGAGGATCGCCATCCGAACGACCAGGCCCGAGGCCACCTGCTCGTTGATCAGCGACTGCGGCGAGTCGATCACCTCGCCGGAAAGCTCGACGCCGCGGTTGACCGGGCCGGGATGCATGAGCAGCTGGCGTGGGCCGAGCCGCCGCGAATCGATCTGGAAGTGCGCCGCGTACTCGCGGATCGAGGGCACGAAGCTCTCCGACATGCGCTCGCGCTGCAGGCGCAGGGCGTAGATGACGTCGGCCCCCTCGACTCCCTCGAGCGAGTGCTCGACCGTGCAGCCGAGCTGCTCCAGCCCGCGCGGGATCAGGGCCGGCGGGCCGCAGACGGTCAGCTCGGCGCCCATCGCCGCGAAGGCGATCAAGTTGGAGCGGGCGACGCGGCTGTGCAGGACGTCGCCGACGATCCAGATCCGTTTCCCCTCCAGCGAGCCGAGCCGGCGGCGCAGCGTGTAGACGTCGAGCAACGCCTGGCTGGGGTGCTCGTGCTTGCCGTCACCGGCGTTGACGACGGCGGCATCGGCCCATCCCGCGACCATCTGCGCCGCCCCGGCATAGGGATGGCGCAGCACGATCGCCGCCGGGTCATAGGCGGAGAGGGTGGCGACGGTGTCCTTCAGCGACTCGCCCTTGTCGACCGAGGAGCCGGCGGCCTTGACCGAGACGAGGTCAGCGGAGAGGCGCTTGGCGGCAAGCTCGAAGGAGGAGCTGGTGCGGGTGCTCGCCTCGTAGAAGAGGGTGACGACGGTGCGGCCGCGCAGGGTCGGCACCTTCTTGATGTCGCGGCGGCCGACCTCGGCAAAGCTCTCGGCCCGGTCGAGGATCGCCTCGATCTCGGCTTTGGAGAGCTGCTCGATCGAGAGCAGGTGCTTCATGCGCCCACCTCGGCGGCTGCGGGATCGGCGATCGCGACAGCGTCGCTGCCGTCTAGCTCCTCGAGGTGGACGTTGACCCGCTGCTCGTGTGAGGTCGGCAGGTTCTTGCCGACGTAGTCGGGCCGGATCGGCAGCTCGCGGTGGCCGCGGTCGCAGAGCACGGCGAGCTGGACGCGCTGCGGGCGCCCGTAGTCGAAGAGCGCGTCGATCGCGGCGCGCACGGTGCGGCCGGTGAAGAGGACGTCGTCGACGAGGACGACGGTGCGGCCGGCGAGGTCGAAGTCGATGTGGGAGGCGTGGACGACCGGCTGCGCGGCCGGAGCCTTGGCGCCGAGGTCATCGCGGTAGAAGGAGATGTCGATGTCGCCGATCGGCAGCTCAGAGCCGGTCAGCTCGCCGAGCAGGGCGCGGAGCCTGCGGGCGATCAGGGCGCCGCGTGTGTGAATGCCGACGATCGCCAGGGAATCCGGATCGGGGTTCTTCTCGGCGATCTCGTGGGCGATCCGCTTCAGCGTCCGCCGCAGGTCATCGTGCTCGAGCACGACCGTCTCACTCACTGCTCTTTTTCTCCTTACTGGCCTCTCGGGACCAGGGTTAAAGGACGCGGCCAATGTAGCAGCAGGGGCGGCGAGTCCGAATAGGCCCTCGCCCTCGCAACAGATGGGGAGGCTCGGTTGAGGGCCTACCCGGACTCGCCGTTCTCCCGGGCTCCATTGGGGATCAGCTTGGGTGGAGCCTTCTCGGGGAAAGGGATCTCGATCAGGTCGAAGTCGCGGGGGGCAACGGTGGGCTCGAAGACGTCGCGAGCCTCGTCGAGGACGGTGCCGACGTGGTAGCGCGAGGAGATGTGGACCAGGGCCAGCATCTTGACATGGGCCTCGCGGGCCACCGCAGCCGCCTGGCCGACCGTGGCGTGGCCGGTGTCGGCGGCGCGCTGGACCTCCTCCTCGGAGAAGCTGGCGTCGTGGATCAGCAAATCGGCGTCCGCGGCGGCTGCGACGGTCGAGTGGCAGGGAGCGGTGTCGCCGGTGAGCGCGATCGTGCGGCCGGGTCGCGGCTTGCCCATCACGTCCTCCGGGCGTACCGGCCCAGCGCTGCCGGGGACCTCCTCCCCGCGTTGCAGGCTGGCGAAGGCCGGGCCTTCGGCGACGCCGAGGCGCTTGGCCGCCTCCGGGTCGAAGCGTCCCGGCCGCTCCTCCTCGATCAGCACGTAGCCGTTGGCCCGCACGCTGTGCTCGACCGCGAAGGCCCGCACCTCGGCACCCTCGTGTCGCACCGCTTCGCCGGGGTCGATTTCAACCAGGTCGATGCCGTAGTCGGTGCGGCCGATCAGGCGGCCGAGCATCTTGAAGAGGTCGCGCAGGCCGCGCGGGCCGAAGATCGTCAGCGGCTCCTCGCGCGCGGTCAGGTCATAGGTCTTGAGCAGGCCCGGCAGGCCGAGGATGTGGTCGGCGTGGAAGTGGGTGAGGTAGATCTCGTCGACCTGGCTCAGGCCGAGGGAGCGCTGCAGCTGGCGCTGGGTCCCTTCGCCGCAGTCGAACATCATCCGCTGCCCGCCCCGGATCAGCATCACGCTCGCGGTCGAGCGCCGCGCCGAGGGCACCGAGCCACCGGTGCCGAGGAAGATCGCCGAGAGATCCATGCGAGCCTGCGAGCCTACGCGACCGAGCGAGTCGATTACCCGAAGCTAGACTGGGCACTGAGCGCCCGTAGCTCAGCTGGATAGAGCGCCGCCCTCCGGAGGCGGAGGCCACAGGTTCGAATCCTGTCGGGCGCGTTTTGCCCTGCCGGTTGCCCTCAGGCGATCTTGAAGCGGGCGCGCCACTCGTCGCGGTCGAAGCGGGCGGGCTCCGTTTCCGCCAAGAAGTCCTCGAGAACGGCGATGAAGCGAGCGGGCTGCTCGACCTGGGGCATGTGCCCCACCCCGTCGAAGATCTCCAGCCTGCTGCCGGGGAGGGCACGATGGGCGTCTTCGCCGTGGCTGACGGGGATGATCGGGTCGCGGGCGCCCCAGACGATCAGCATCGGAACCTCCTCGGCGAGATAGAAGCGGTCGGCGGCGGAGACGCGCTGGCCCTTGGTGCCGACCACCGAGCGCAGGGTCGCGAGGAAGGCCTTGCGGCGCGCGGGCTCGGCGAGCGAGCCGTAGCCGCGGGCAACCTCGGCCACGTCGGCGGCGGGCCTCATGCCCGCCCGGGAGAGCCCGCGAGAGATGGCCGCGCCGATCTTCTGTCCGCCGCCGGCGGTGGCGGCGATGAAGAGCTCGGCGCCGGGCAGCGCCGCGGCGCGCAGGACCGGGCTGACCTCGAATCCGAGACCGCCGCTGGAGACGAGGACGAGGCGCTCGACCATCTCGGGGAACTGGTAGGCGAACTGAATCGCGATGCCGCCGCCGAGCGAGTGGCCGACGACGGTCGCCTTCTCGTGGCCGAGGGCGAGCAGGAGATCGCGCAGGCCGGAGGCGAGGTTGCCCAGCGAGTAGTCGCCCGATCCCGCGGCCGAGGTGCCGTGCCCGGGCAGATCGGGGGCGATCACCGTGTGGCGCCGGGCCAGTGGCTCGATCACGCCATGCCAGTTCTCGCAGGTGCCGGCCATGCCGTGGATCAGCAGCAGCACCGGGCCCGAGCCGCCGCCGAGATAGACGGTCTCGCGACCGTGCAGCGTCGCCGTTTTGAGAGCGACCTCGACGGAACGAGGCGGCGTTGCGCGCTTGGTCACGCCTAAACGGTAGCTTGCGGCCCAGCCGTGGCCGACGAACGCAAGATCCGCCCGCCTCGCGGTGCCCTGATCGTGATCGCGGTCGGGCTGCTGGCGACCGTCGCGGCGGCGCTGCTCAGCAACGACAAGCTGACCGGGGCCGCGGCAACGCTGGAATGGGTGGAGCAGGCGCCGCTGCCGGATTCGAAGAAAGCGGCGATCCCCGGCGGCGGCGAGATGCAGCTGACCGATGCCGACATCGAGGCGACTGAAGCCAACGTCGGCGAATACACGCTATTTCGCACCGCGGCGGTGCTCAACATCTCGGCCGACTCGGCGATCGGCCGGGCGCGCCTGCGCTGTGCGACTCACGTGCCGAAGCGGACGATCAGCACCAAGACGTACAAGAGTCGCGCCTCCTACCCGCGCTCGAGCGAAGATCTCTCCGAACAGGGGACGACCGAAAACTCCGCGGTCGAGTTCAGCTCTCACGGCACCGACTTCGCCCTCGTTGAAATCGGCGACGTGCTCGGGGACCGTTACACGCGGCGCAAAGGAATCGTCGTCGAGTGGGCTCCGTACCGCATCGGCCGACAGGTCTGGCAGTACGGGCTGCCCCCCGGAGGCTCCAAGGAAGACCTGAGGTTGCCGATGGTGTCGATCTGGCGCACCACCACCAAACCGGCGGCGAAAGTCTCCTGCGCGCTCGAAAACTCGGCGGGGACGGCGACGGTGGCCACCGCCGGCGCCCTCTAAGGCTAGGCGCGGTCCGGCTCTCCTCAGGGCGCGACCAGCAGCTCGGGGCCCTCGCTGCCTTTGCCGACCTTGTTCAGCTTCGGGTTGGCCGGGGCGCTTTCCATCCGCGCCGCATCCAGCGGCGCGCACATCGCGATCGCGTCCTCGAGCTCGAGATCGGGCCTCAGCCAGGCGGCCTCGGCCTCGGCGTTCGGCAGGATCGTCGGCATCCGGTCGTGCACCTTGGCGACCAGCTCGTTCGGGGTGGTGGTGATGATCGTGCAGCTGTAGAGCCAACCGTCGTCGAAGCCGCGGTCCTCCTCGTCCTCCCACTCCTTGCGCGTGCAGAGGCCGGCAAAGGCAAAGGGCTCGCCGCCGTCGACGGTGAAGCGCCAGGGCTGGCGCGGCTGCTTGGGGTCCTCCGCCTTCATCCACTCATAGAAGCCGTCGGCGACGATCAGGCAGCGGTGGCGGAACTTGCCGACCAACGGTGAGTAGGCGCGACTCGACTCGAGGTTCTCGGCCTTGGCGTTGATCATCCGGTAGCCGACTTTGAGGTCCTTGGCCCAGCGCGGCACCAGGCCCCAGCGCATCAGCCGCGCCTCGCGCTCGCCGCCGGCCGCCTCCTCGGGATCGGGAGAGGAGCGAACCGTGAGCACCTCCTGGCTCGGCGCGACGTTGAAGCGTCCCAGGCCTCTCTCGGCTTTCTCGGCCCGCTCGGCGCTCGCCGGCGGGGCCTCGCCTTCGCGGTTTCGCTCCAGCGCCTTCTCCAGCTCGACCTGGAAGCGATCGGCGATCTTCTTCGTGTCTTTAGCGGTGACCGTGAAGCGTCCGCACATGATCAAACGCTCAGCTTGGCAGGGCGGGCCCGGGGGTGTGCGCGATACCACTCCAGCGTCCCCCGCAGGCCATCGGCCAGCTCGACCCGCGGGCTCCAGCCGCTCAGCCGGCGCAGCTTGGTCGAGTCGACGTACTGGCGGTCGATCTCGCCGTCGGGAGTGCCGCTGCCGAGGTATTCGGGCTCGATGCCGGTTCCGGCGGCGGTCGCGATCAGGTCGACCACCTCGCGCACCGAGTGCGGCCGCTCGCCGCCGGCGTTGAAGGCCTCCCCTCTCGCGCCCTCGCCATCGAGGGCTGCGGCGATTGCCAGGTAGGCCGAGACCGCGTCGTCGACGTGGAGGAAGTCGCGCTCCGGGCTGCCGTCGGAGCGAATCAACGGCGGCCGGCCGTCGAGCACCGCGATAGTCGTCTCCGGGACCAGGCGCGAGAAGTTGAGGTCGCCGCCGCCGTAGATGTTGGCGAAGCGGGTGACGGCCAGCGGCACGTCATAGGCGTTGGCGTAGCTGCGGGCGATGATGTCGGCGGCCGCCTTGCCGGCGTCGTAGGGATAGGCGGCACGCAGCGGGAAGTCCTCGCGGTAGGGCAGCGCGGGGCTGGATCCGTAGGCCTTGTCGGAGGAGGCGAAGACGACCCGGGCAACGGCATGCTCGCGGCAGGCTTCGAAGACGTTCCAGGCGCCGCGCACGTTGACTTCGAGCGTCTCCAGCGGCGACTCGCGGGCGACGCCGACGATCGTCTGCGCCGCCAGGTGAAAGACCGAGTCGCAGCCGGCTACCGCTGCCGCAACCGCCTCGGCGTCACGCAGGTCGCCCTCGGCCAGCTCGACCTGATCGCGCAAGCCAAGCAGGTCGAGACCGGAGAGGCGCGGGCCGCCGACGTCGGCGATGCGCGGATCGGGCCGGTCGAGCACCCGCACCGCGTCACCGCGCGCCAACAAGGCGCCGACCAGATGCGAGGCGACGAAGCCATGCGCGCCAGTGACGAGGATGGTCATCCTCGCCCCGCCGACAATGCCGAGCGATCGATTGACCCACGCATCCGGTGGTCAATCGATCGAGCGTCAGGAAGCACTGGCCAGAGGGCGTCGCCCGAAGCCCAGAGGTCGTTGAGCTCGACCGCATCCTTGTAGGTGTCCATGCAGTCCCAGAAGCCCTCGTGGCGGTAGGCGGAGAGCTGGCCGTCAGCTGCCAGGCGCTCCAGCGGCTCGCGCTCGAGGACGCTGTCGGCGCCGATGTAGTCGAGGGCATCGGGCTCGAAGCAGAAGAAGCCGCCGTTGATCCAGTGCTCGCTGCGCGGCTTCTCGACGAAGCCCGCCACCCTGCCGTCCACGCCGATCTCCGCGACGCCCCACTGGAGCCTCGGCTGCACCACGGTCACGGTCGCCAGCGCGCCGCCCCCGACGTGGCGCGCGAGCAGAGCCTCCAGGTCGATGTCGGCGACGCCGTCGGCGTAGGTGGCGCAAAACACCTCGCCGGCGAGCTGCTCCCCGAGTCGCGCGATCCGACCGCCGGTGGGCGTGTCGACCCCGGTATCGACGCACGCAACCTCCACCCCGTCCGGCCATCCCTCAGCCGCCACGAACTCCTCCACCATCTCGCCCAGGTAGCCAGTCGCAAGCAGAAACCGCTCGAACCCCTGCGCCGCGTAGATCCCGATCACGTGCCAAAGAATCGGGCGCCCCCCAATCTCCACGAGCGCCTTAGGGACCGTCTCGGTCTTCTCCCGAAGGCGGGTCCCCCGGCCCCCGCAGAGAACGACGACCGGAGGCTTAGCGGTCATCCCGGCAGGGGTGGAGCGTCTTGTACTTTTTGGGCGTCCACCCCCGAGGCGTCAGCAAGTACGTCTCCATCCAAAAAGCTAAGCGGAACACCTGCCGAGATGACCGCTCAACCACCAGCAACCGCAGGCAAAATCGTGACCTCGGCCCCGTCGTCGATCTGCGTCTCGAGTCCCTGCTGGAAGCGAATGTCCTCGCCGCTGACGTAGACGTTGACGAAGCGGCGCAGGTCGCCGTCCTGGGTGATCCGCTCGCGCAGGGTGCCATGGGCCTCGAAGACGGCGTCGAGCACCTCGCCGACGGTGGACCCGGCCACCTCGAGCTCGGCTTCTCCCCCGGTCGCCGCACGCAGCTGGGTCGGGATCTTCACGGTGACTGACATCAGACGCTTACCTCCTGGGCGAACTCGGTCTCGAAGCTGTCGAGATCGGGATCGATCTCGTGCATGCGGAACCTATCGCGGGTCGCGTCGAGCGTCTTCAGGCCCTCGCCGGTGATGTAGACGACGACGCGCTCGCCGGTCCCGATCGCACCGCGATCGGCCAGCTTCTTCAGCACGCCTACGGTGACGCCGCCGGCGGTCTCGGTGAAGATCCCCGTGGTCTCGGCCAGGAGGCTGATCCCGTCGCGAATCTCAGCGTCGGTGACGGCGTCGATCGCGCCGCCGGTGCGGCGGGCCTGCTCGACCGCGTAGGGGCCGTCGGCCGGATCGCCGATCGCCAGGCTCTTGGCGATCGTCTCGGGACGCTGCGGCTTGCAGACGTCCCAGCCTTCCGCGAAAGCGGTGGCGACGGGGCTGCAGCCCTCCGCCTGGGCGCCGTTGAAGACCGGCTGCTCACCCTCGACCAGGCCGATGTCCAGCCACTCCTGGAAGCCGCGACCGACCTTGGTGAAGAGCGATCCCGAGGCGATCGGGCAGACCACGCGATCGGGCAGCTTCCAACCGAGCTGCTCGGCGGTCTCGTAGGCAAGGGTCTTCGAGCCCTCGGCGTAGTAGGGGCGCAGATTGACGTTGACGAATGCCCAGGGGCGCGTTTCGGCGAGCTGGGTGCAGAGGCGGTTGACGTCGTCGTAGTTGCCCCGTACGCCGACCAGGTTGGTGCCGTAGATGCCGGTGGCGAGCAGCTTCTGCTCCTCCAGGTTGGCGGGGACGAAGACGTAGGAAGCGAGGCCGGCGGCGGCGGCGTGGGCGGCGACGGCGTTGGCGAGGTTGCCGGTCGAGGCGCAGGCGACGGTCTCGAAGCCGAGCTCCTGCGCCTTGGCGACGGCGACGGCGACGACGCGGTCCTTGAAGGAGTGGGTCGGGTTGGCGGCGTCGTTCTTGATCCAGATCTCGGCGTCGACCCCGAGGCGCTCGGCGAGGCGGTCGGCGCGCAGCAGCGGCGTCAAGCCCGGCTCGAGCGGATCGCCGGGACGGCCCTCGAAGGGCAGGAAGTCGGCGTAGCGCCAGATGCCCTGCGAGCCGGCCTGAATCTTGCGCTTGGTCTCTGCCGGATCGAGCGCCGAGTGGTCATAGGCGACTTCCAACGGCCCGAAGCAGTTCTCACAGGCGAAGTGCGCGCCGAGGTCATACGTCGCCCCGCACTCCTTGCACTTCAGATTTTCGATTGCCATCCGATCCATCCCTCTCGTTGCGTTACCGCCAACAAAAAAACCTCCGCCTTTTGTGGGGCAGAGGTCCGATCGGACTTTCCCCACATCTTTCAGGTCGCGTGACCTGCTGGAGTTGGCACCTCCCCCGAACCTGACGGTCCGGGGCGGTTGCCGGGGTTTCTACGGGCCAGTCCCTCCACCCCTCTAGATGTGGCGCTTATGTGGGACAAAGACTAACAGCAGCAGTCAATGGAATCTTTGACCGCTACGCGTGCCAAAGGGAAGTTTCGTTCAGGGCGACGGCTCTGAGCTCCGCCGCGATGCGGCGGCTAACCTTGTCCGCCCATGCCCGACGAGACGATGAGCGTGAACGATGCCGAACCTTCCGAAGCCGAGGCTGCGACGCGTCGGCCGGCGCGACGAGCTCATCTCCGCGGCGCCGCAGGCTGAGCCGCAGACCCCCAACGTCGAGCAGATCGACGCCGCCGGTCTGCGCTGGGTCAACATCGAGCGACCCGGCGCTCTCGAGCGCACCTGGCTCGAGCAGAGCTTCGACTTCCACGCCCTCGACCTCGAGGACGTGCTCTCGCGCAACCAGCGGCCGAAGATCGACGTCTACGACGACTACCTCTTCATCGTCCTCCATTTCCCCGTCTTCGATCCCGCCGCCGGCCGGCTCGGCACCGGCGAGCTCGACCTCTTCGTCGGCCCCGGCTACCTGGTGACGATCCCCAACCAGCCGCTGCAGCCGGTCGAGTACCTCTTCGAGCGCTGCCGGGCCAAGGAGGAGCTGCGCGAGCAGCTCTTCTCGCGCGGCTCGGGTTACCTGCTCTACCGCCTCGTCGACGACAGCTTCGACTACTGCTTCCCGATGCTGCGCAAGATCGGCAACAAGCTCGATGCGCTCGAGGACGACATCTTCGAGGGGCGCTCCGAGGAGGTCGTGCGCGACATCTCCAACGTCAAGCAGGAGATCATCAACTTCCGCAAGGTGATCCGCCCGCAGCGCCCGGTCCTGCGCGACCTGGAGAAGGTCAAGCAGCGCTACCTCGCCACCGACCTCGACCTGGAGATCTACTTCGACGACATCGTCGATGCCCACGAGCGGATCTGGGACATGCTCGAGAACTACAAGGAGGTGGTCGAGGCGCTGGCCGAGACCAACGAGTCGGTCATCTCCCACCGCGTCAACGACATCCTCCGCGTGCTCACCTCGATCAGCGTCATCGTCCTGCCGCTGACGCTTATCGCGAGCATCTGGGGAATGAACGTCGGCGTGCCTGGCGAGGGCGACCCGACCGACTTCTACCTGATCGTCGGCGCGATGCTGGCGATGTTCGGGGCGATGATCGCCTACTTCCGCAAGCGCGGCTGGCTCTGAGCCTTCCGCTGTTCCTTTTCCTGGCATATCGGGGGAAAGGAACAGCGGAAGGCTGAATAGGATGAGACGCCCGTGGCAAATTTCCGCATCTGGGCGCCCTGGCGCCTCGCCTACGTGAAGGACGCAGCCAAGGACATCGAGGAGGAGTGCATCTTCTGCGCCAAGCCGGCGGCGGAGGCCGATGAAGAGAACCTGATCGTCCACCGTGGCGAGCGTTCCTTCGTCATTCTCAACCTCTACCCGTACACCAACGGGCACCTGATGGTGGCGCCCTACGAGCACACGGCGCGGATCCAGGACCTGCCGGCCGAGACCGTCGCCGAGATGATGGCGCTGTCGCAGCGGGCGATGAACCGGCTGGAAGAGGTCTACGACCCGCACGGCTACAACGTCGGCTTCAACCAGGGCCGCGTCGCCGGCGCCGGCGTCGAGCACCACATCCACATGCACGTCGTCCCGCGCTGGGGCGGCGACACCAACTTCATGCCGGTGATCGCCGACACCAAGGTGATGCCGCAGACGCTCGAGCAGAGCTACGAGGCGCTGAAGGGAGCGTTTTGAGCGAGCAGCCGGTCCTTGCCCCGCCGGGCATCTTCAAGGCATACGACATCCGCGGCCTGCACGGCAGCGAGATGGACGAGACGACCGCGCATGCGATCGGCCGCGCCTTTGCCCGGGTGCTGGGCAAGCTGCGCGGCAAGCCGACGAGCGAGCTGCGCGTCGGCCTCGGACGCGACATGCGCCTCACCGCCCCGGCGATGGCGGCGGAGCTGCGCGACGGGATGATCTTCGAGGGCGCCACGGTGCTCGACGCGGGCATGGTCGCGACCGAGATGCTCTACCACCTGGTCGGCTCGCGCCAGCTCGACGGCGGCGCGATGGTGACCGCCTCGCACAACCCCAAGGCCTACACCGGGGTCAAGCTGGTGCGCGAGGGCGCCCTGCCGCTCTCCGGCGACGCCGGCATCGGCGACGTCAGGGCGGAGATCGAGGCCGGGCTCGGCCACGCGCCCGGCGGCGGCTCGCTGCAGGAGGTCGACATCTGGGATGAGTTCCGCGCCCAGGCGCTTTCCTTCATCGATCCCGGCAAGGTGAGGCCGATGAAGGTGGTCGTCGACGGCGGCAACGGCATGGCGGGACCGATGATCGGTCCGACCCTGCACGGGCTCGGCCTCGAGCTGGAAGAGATGTACTTCGAGCCCGATGGCGAGTTCCCCGACCACGAGCCCAACCCGCTGCTGGAGGAGAACCGGCGGATGATCATCGATCGCGTGCGCGCCTCAGGCGCCGAGCTCGGCATCGCCTGGGACGGCGACGCCGACCGCTGCTTCTTCATCGACGGCAACGGCGAGTTCTGCGACGGCGACTTCATCTGCGCCCTGCTGGCCCGTGCTGCGCTCGCGAAGAACCCCGGCGCGACGATCCTCTATGACCCGCGCTCGAGCCGAGCCGTTCCCGATCTGGTTGCCGCCGAAGGGGGACGCTCGGACCTCTCTCGCGTCGGCCACGCCTTCTTCAAGGCACGGATGCGCGAGGAGAACGCCGCCTTCGGCGGCGAGGTCTCCGGCCACTACTACTTCCGCGACTTCTGGAACGCCGACTCGGGCACGATCCCGGCCCTGCTGGTGCTGGAGCTGCTCTCCGTCGACGGCCGCTCGCTGGCCGAGCTGATGGCCGAGTTCCGCTCCCGCTACTTCATCTCCGGCGAGATCAACTCCGAGGTCGCCGACCCCGCGGCAAAGATCGCCGAGATCACCGAGCGCTACGCCGACGGCGAGCAGGCCACCCTCGACGGGATCTCGGTCGACTATCCCGAGTGGCACTTCAACGTGAGGCCCTCCAACACCGAGCCACTGCTGCGCCTCAACCTCGAGTCGCTGGTCTCGCGCGAGGACATGGAGGCCAAGCGCGACGAGGTCCTCGGGCTGATCCGCGCGTGACCCTCTCGCCAGAGCAGGCGGTCGAGCAGGCGGCGCTGGCCGGGGTCCACTGCCTGCGCATCCCAACCCCCTTTGCCGTCGGGCGGGTCAACTGCTACCTGATCGAGGACGAGCCGCTCACCCTCGTCGACACCGGGCCCAACTCGGGCAAGGCGCTGGACGAGCTGCAGTCGCAGCTGGCCGTGCGCGGTCACGCGATCGACGACCTCGAGCTGCTCGTCATCACCCACCAGCACATCGACCATCTCGGCCTGGCCGAGATCGTCGTCCAGCGCTCCGGCGCCGAAGTCGCCGCACTCGGGGCGGCGCAGGAGCGACTGGCCAACTTCGACGAGGACGCCGAGGCCGAGGACCGCTTCGCGGTCGAGCTGATGCTGCGCAACGGCATTCCCGAGGAGGTGACGGTGGCGCTGCGCAGCGTCTCGCGCAGCTTCCGCGGCTGGGGCTCGCACGTCGAGGTGACCCGGCCGCTCGCCGACGGCGAGGCGCTGGCGTTCCGAGACCGCACCCTGCAGGCCATCCACCGCCCCGGCCACAGCCCCTCCGACACGGTCTTCTGGGACGAGCAGCGCAAGATCCTGATCGCCGCCGACCACCTGATCGCCCACATCTCCTCCAACCCGCTGATCAGCCGCCCGCTCGACGGCTCGGTCGGGCGCCCGCAGGCGCTCGTCACCTACATCGAGTCGATGCGCAAGACGCGCGAGATGCCGGCCGAGATCGTCCTCTCCGGTCACGGCGATCCGATCGTCGACCACGTCGCCCTGATCGACGACCGCATCGCCAAGCACGAGCGCCGCAAGGAGAAGATCTACAAGCTGATCGCCGAGCAGCCGCGCAGCGGCTTCGACATCGCCCAGGCGATCTGGGGCAACGTCGCCGTCACCCAGGCCTTCCTCACCCTCTCCGAGGTGATCGGCCACGCCGACCTGCTGGTCAACGAGGGACGGGTCCGCGAAGCAGAGGACGGGGCGGTGATCCGCTATGAGGCGACCCGGTAGCCGGCGTTCCGCCAAGAAGCGGATGCTGATCATCGTCAATCCCTATGCGACGACGGTCTCGGACCGGCTGAAGAACCTGGTGGTCTACGCCCTGCAGGGGCGCTTCGAGGTGGAAACGATCGAGACGGAGGCACAGAACCATGCGACCGAGATCGGGCGGGAGGTGCGGGACCACGGCTACGACGTAGTAGTCGCCTTCGGCGGGGACGGGACGCTCAACGAGGTTGCCAACGGGCTGGCGGGTACGGACGTGCCGGTCTCGGTGCTGCCCGGCGGCTCGACCAACGTGGTCTGCCGGACACTGGGGATACCGAACGACGTGGTCGACGCCACCGAGCACCTCCTGGCGATGGTCGACGAGTGGCAGCCGCGCAAGATCGACCTCGGCTTGGCCGATCGGCGCCACTTCGTCTTCTCCTGCGGCGCCGGAATCGACGCCACGGTGGTCAAGCGAGTCGACGCGCACCCGCGAATGAAGTCGGCGGCCGGTCCCTATTACTTCACCTGGGCGGCCGTGTCCGCCTTCTACCGCTCCTACCTCTACAACCCCGTGCGCCTACGGGTGCGGACGCAAGGTCAGACGATCGAGGGGGTGACCGCGCTCGCCCAGAACTCCGACCCATTCACCTTCTTCGCCAGCCGTCCGGTGCGGGTCTGCGAGGACGTTGCCTTCGACGACGGCACACTGGCGCTCGGCGTGCTCAAGCGCGCCGCGCAGCGCGACATGCCGACGCTGATCCCGCGCATTTTCAGCGACAAACGGCCCGCCGCCCGCCACCGCCAGATCGAGCACTTCGCCGCCATCGCCGAGGCCAGCATCGCCTCGACCTCGGAGACCAAGGACGGAGTCGCTCGTCCCTTCCCGGTCCAGGTCGACGGCGACTACATCGGCGAGCGCACCGAGCTCGAGCTGCGGGTCGATCCGGGCGCGCTGACGATCGTCTCCTGAGGGGCAGGAGAGAAGCGACGATCCTTCCGCCGGCCGGCTCCGCTCAGAGACGCTAAGCCGCGGGGGTGATCCGGTAAGCGTCGAAGACCGACTCGACGTTGCGCAGACGGGCGATGCACTGCTTCAGCTGCTCGGTGTCGCCGACCTCGATCACGAAGGTGTTTTTCACCATCGGGTGGTTGGTCGTGCAGCTGGCGCCGATGATGTTGATCCCGGCCTCCGAGAAGGTGCGGGAGAGGTCCTCGAGCAGGCGAGTGCGATCGTAGGCGTCGATCTGCAGCTCGACCCTGTAGGAGGACTCGTTCTCACCGTCCCAGCTGACGTCGACGAACCTTTCCGGCGCCCGCTTCAGCGCCCGCATGTTCTTGCAGTCGGTGCGGTGAATGGTGATACCACGCCCCAGGGACACATAACCCGCTATATCGTCGCCGGGGACCGGCCGGCAGCACTTGGCCAGGCGCACGGCGATGTTGGCGGCACCCTTGACGCTGATCCCGTAGTTGGAGGCGTCCTTGGTCCGCCGTGCCTTGTCCTCGCGGTGGCCGCCGTCGATTCCGAGCGGGTCGGTCTCCTCGACCGCCTCCCCCGCCTTGAGCCGCTGCATCAGCTTGTTGGCGACCGCCTTGGTCGAGACCTTGCCCTGGCCGAGGGCGATGTAGAACTCGGTCGCCTTGCGGAAGCCCATCTCGCGGATGACGTCGACGAGCAACGGCGAGGAGGCGACTTTCTGCATCGGCAGGCCGCGCGTGCGCAGCGCTTCCTCGAGCCCTTCGCGGCCCTTGCGCTCGGCGTCCTCGCGGCTCTCCTCCTTGAAGAAGGCGCGGATCTTGTTGCGGGCGCGACTCGTCCGCACCAGCTTCAGCCAGTCGCGCGAGGGGCCGCGCTTCTGCTTCGCGGTCAGCACCTCGACGATGTCGCCGGAGCGCAGCTGGTAGTGGAGCGGCACGATCGAGCCGTTGACCTTGGCGCCGACGCAGGCGTGGCCGACGTCGGTGTGGACGGCGTAGGCGAAGTCGAGCGGGGTCGAGCCGGCAGAGAGGTTCTTCACTTCGCCCTTCGGCGTGAAGACGAAGACTTCGTCCTCGAAGAGGTCGACCTTGAGCGACTCGAGGAACTCGGCCGGGTCCTGCTCGCCCTCGGCCTCGACCAGCTGGCGCAGCCAGGTCATCTTCTCCTTGCGCGGGTCGGCGGCGGCACCCTCCTTGTAGGCGACGTGGGCGGCGATGCCGTACTCGGCGAGGCTGTGCATCTCCTCGGTGCGGATCTGGATCTCCAACGGCTTGCCCTCGGGACCGATCACGGTCGTGTGCAGCGCCTGGTACATGTTCGCCTTCGGCATCGCGACGAAATCCTTGAAGCGCCCTGGCAGCGGCTTCCAGAGCGAGTGGATGACGCCGATCGCGCCGTAGCAGTCCTTGACCGAGCCGACGATCACCCGCATCGCGGTCAGGTCGAAGATCTCGTTGAACTCCCGGCCCTTCTTGGTCATCTTGGTGTAGATCGAGTAGAAGTGCTTGGCGCGGCCGGAGATCTCGGCCTCGATGCCGACCTGGAGCAGCTCGCCGGAGAGGAACTTGCCCGCCTCGGCGACGTAGACCTCGCGCTCGTTGCGCTGCTGGGAGACGAGCTGCTTGATCTCGGCGTACTTGCGCGGGTGCAGGGTCGCGAAGGCGAGGTCCTCCAGCTCCCACTTGATCGCGTGGATCCCCAGCCGGTGGGCGAGCGGCGCATAGATCTCCAGCGTCTCGCGTGACTTCGCCATCTGCTTCTGCTTGGGCAGGGCGCCCAGCGTGCGCATGTTGTGCAGGCGATCGGCCAGCTTGATCAGGATGACCCTGACGTCGGTGGCCATAGCCACCATCATCTTGCGGTAGTTCTCCGCCTGCCTCTCGTCGCGGCTCTCGAAGGCGATTCCGGTCAGCTTGGTGACGCCGTCGACCAGCTGGGCGATCTCGTCGCCGAACTCGGCCTGGATCTCCTCGAGGCTGGCACTGGTGTCCTCGACCGTGTCGTGGAGCAGCGCCGCGCAGAGCGTCTCGGTGTCGAGCCGCATGCCGGCGCAGATCTGGGCGACTCCAACCGGATGCGTGATGAACTCGTCGCCGGAGTGACGCAGCTGATCGGCGTGGCGATCGCAGGCGAACTCGAAGGCCTGCTTGACCGCGGCGCGGTCGATCGTCGCCACCGAGACGGCGACGTCGCCATTGGCGCCGTCAACCGCCCCCTCCGCCTCGTGCGAGGAGTCGAACTCCTCGACCACGGCGAAAAGATCCGCTAGGAGCTCATTGCTGTCTAGTGCTGTCGGTGTGCTTCGAGGTATCGGCGCATCTCCTCATGGCGGGCGCTGTAAGCGCGAAACGACGCCGAGCGCTCCAGATCTGTCCCTTCTGAGGATACGACCCCGACCGGGCCGCCGCCGGCCGCGGGCTCTCCCCGCACCAGTTCGAGCTCGGCGAGGACGCGAAAGCAGCGCGCCGCGGTCTCGGCGGAGCGCGGCTGCGGGCCGCTGCCGATCAGTGCCTCGCGAAGCTCGTCGGCGCCTGCCTCGCCGGCTTCGCGCAGGTCCCGGAAGGCGGCGATCAGGATCGGGCGCTGCACCAGGTGCACGGCGAGGGAGCTGAGCGCGAAGCGCCACTCCGCCTCGCCCCAGACCCGGTGCAGGTAGCCG
The DNA here is from genome assembly GCA_044867925.1 of Solirubrobacterales bacterium. Taxonomy (GTDB): domain Bacteria; phylum Actinomycetota; class Thermoleophilia; order Solirubrobacterales; family 70-9; genus VRUE01. The sequence continues at coordinate 35,661 of JBIOVV010000089.1, forward strand.
CCGTCCTCCTCGGCGCGCGAGAGCAGCCGCAGGAAGTCTGCCGAGGGCGGCGGATCGACGAGCACGACGTGCCGGTAACGGGCGGGGAGCCCGGGGGTGCGCTCGAGCTCAGCGTAGTCGGCGAGCCGCACTCCCTCGCCTGCCATCCCCACCCGCAGCGCCGCATCGGCAGTCAGGGCGAGAACCTCGCCACCACAGGAGGCGAGCTCGCTGACGACGGCGGCCGGGGCGTTGGCGCTGGAGCAGGACTGGCGTTCGAACTCGCCCGCGATCGACGCCTCCGGCGCGCTCCATTCGGCAGGGTCCCGCGCCAGCTCCGCCTCGAAGCGTGCCCACCACTCCGTCGCCTCGGGCGCGTCTCCATCGGCGGCCCGGGGGTAGACCTCGCGCAGCACCACCTGTGGCTCGACCGCTCCGTTCCACTGATTCACCTCGAGCCGCACGGCGACGTCGACCGGGTCGTCCTCCCCCACCCCCAGCGAAGCACGGCCAAAAGCGACCCCGAGCGCCTTGTGCGATCCGCTGTGCAGGCTGAAGCGAGCATGCTTCCCTTCCCCGATCGCCCGCACGTCTCGCACCCGCGCCGAGGGAACGAGCAGGCGCACCCCGGGATTGCCCATCCCAAAGGGCGCCAGCTGCTTCAGCTCCTCGGCCAGGTCGAGTCCCAGCGAAGCCCCCCCGACCATCGCATCGATCCGCTCCGTCCGCCTCAGATCCTCCGCCCCAAGAACGCTCGCGGCGTGAGCGGCGAAGGCCTCACGAAAGGCATCGAGACTCCCGGTCTTCAGCTCCAGCCCCGCGGCGGCCTTGTGTCCGCCGAAACCGGTCAGATGCTCGGCGCAGGCCTCCAAGCCGGCGAGCAGATTGAACCCCGGAATGCTTCGCCCGGATCCCCTGCCGCTCCCGTCCGCCTCGAGCGAAATCACCACGACGGGCCGATGGAGCTTCTCGACCAGCCGCGAAGCGACGATCCCGATCACACCTGGATGCCACCCCTCACCGGCAACCACCAGCCCGTTCGCGTCCCGCAGCGCCTCCGGCAGCTCCCGCAGCGCCGCCTCCGCCTCACTGGCCACCTCTCGCTCAGTCGCCCGCCGCTCTCCATTGGCCCTGCTCAGCTCAATGGCAATCTCCGCAGCTCGCGCGTCGTCATCGGTCAGGAAAAGCTCCACCCCGGCATCGGCCCGATAGAGCCTTCCAGCCGCGTTGATCCTCGGCGCCAGCTTGAACCCCAGATCACCCTCGTCGAGCTGCGTGGGCTCGCATTTGGCCGCCTCGATCAGAGCCCTGACCCCCGGCCGTCGTGCCCGCCGCACCTCCTCGAGCCCCCGCCTCACCAAACTGCGGTTCTCCCCGACGAGCGGAACCAGGTCGGCCACCGTCGCAAGCGCAACAAGGTCAAGATCCGTGGCGTCGGTGAAGGCGGTCGGGGAGGGGTCCCCAAAACACTCAAGCG
>JBIOVV010000090.1:0-36976 GCA_044867925.1 Solirubrobacterales bacterium
CTCCGGGCCAACCACACGGCTTGAATTACGGAAGCTTCAAAAGACGTCGCCGTGCCTCGCTTCACGAAGCTTCAGAAGGATCCGTCGTGTCGAGAGCTCACGAGCTTCGGATGGCTTCGAATCGCAGAAGCTTCTGCCCCGCGGACGTCAGCGACGAGTCACCACGCGCGTGGGCCTGTTGGCCGTTAGCTCCCTCGAACGGGCGTCGGTAGGGCCTCCGAACGTTTTGCGCCGCTGGCCCTAGGGGTTGTCGGACGGCGTTGGACGATTCAGCCAGTCAGGCGAGTGAGGAGGCCCTACCGACGCCCGCTGCGCCGGTGTTAAAGAGCTTCTTGCCGAAGCCCGCAGTACTGGCAGTCGCTGACGTCCAAGCCGATCAGCTGGTCGCAGCGGCGGCATTCCCGCAGGTTCTCCGGGGTGCGCGGCAAGGCAGACGCGGATGGGGCCAGCGGAAGGACCATGGCGACGGGCTCCATCTCCTCGGCGGTCTCGCGATCGACGTAGACCTGGCCCGGCTCGGCATCGGCCAGGGCCTCGCGGCCAGAGGCCGGGGCGCGCATGCGGTAGAGCTGCTTCGAGTTCACGACGGCGAAGACTAATAGCTTGCGCGGTCCCGATGCGTTTTCTGATCTTCCACGGCTACATGCTGCGCGGCACCGGCAGCAACATCTACAACGCCAACCTGGCGCGGGCGCTGGCGGGGCTCGGTCACGAGGTCCATCTCCTCTGCCAGGACCGCCAGACCGAGATCGAGGGGGTCGAGATCCACAACCCCGACATCCACGGCCTGCTGCCGGTCTACGTCAAGGATCCCTACGAGGGGTTCGAGGTCAAGGCCTTTCCCGAGCTGAGCGACGAGGAGCTCGACCGCTACATCGACGCCAACGTCGCGGCGGTGCGCGAAGTCGCCGAGAAGGCTGGCGGCATCGACGCGGCCCTGGCCAACCACCTGGTGATGGGGCCGGCGATCCTCGCCCGGGCCGGCGTGGCTCCCTTCGCCGCCAAGATCCACGGCTCGGCGCTCGAGTACACGGTCAAGCCGCATCCCCGTTTTCTGCCCTATGCCCAGGAAGGGATGGAAGCAGCCCGAGGCGTTCTCGTTGGGTCTCGACATACGGCCGAGTCGCTTTGGGCGGCATTGCCCGAGCTCGCTGATCTGGAGGGGAAGACGCGCCTCGGCCCCCCTGGCGTAGACACGGAGGCATTTCGGCCGCGGGGCCCGTCGCGGCCTCGGGGGGGCCTGCGGGCGGGGGCTTCGCCTCCGTTCTCGGCCCCCCCGAGTCCACGCCACCCGCGGAGGGTCGTCTTCGTGGGGAAGCTGATCGTCTCGAAGGGTGTCGATCTGCTCTTGGCTGCGTGGCCCTTGGTCAAGGCTGAGCACCCCGATGCGGAGCTTGAAATCGCCGGCTTCGGTGAGTACGAGGAGGGACTGCGGCGGCTGCTGGGAGCTTTGGAGCGGGGAGACATCAGCGATGCGCGGGAGGTTGCCCTGGCGGGCAGGGGGATCGAGGGCGGGGAGGCGAAGCCGTTGTCGATCCTCTCGGCGTTCCTGGCGGACCCGCCTGACGGCTATGTCCAGGCTGCTGAAGATGCGGCCGGCTCGGTCGAGTTCATCGGCAGGCTCGAGCACGACGAAGTGGCGGAGCTGCTGCCTGGCGTCGAGGCGCTGGTCATGCCCAGCACATTTCCCGAGGCGTTTGGGATGGTTGCCGCCGAGGCCGCTGCCTGCGGAGTGCTGCCGGTGTCCGCGGGGCACTCCGGGATGCTGGAGGTGTCGCGCCAGCTGCAGCAGGAGCTGCCGCCGGAGGTCGGGCGGTTGACCTCGTTTCCGGTCGAAGCGGGGGCGGTCGAGGCGATCGCGGAGCGGCTCGACGGCTGGTTGAGCCTGTCCGGCGCCGAGCGGGTCGCCGCTCAGGAAAGCCTGGTCGAGACGGCTCGGCGGCTCTGGAGCTGGGAGGGCGTGGCCCGCGGCGTGATCGCCGCCTCGGTGGGCGACCTTGACGTTCTTCCGGATGCATAGAATGCGCCCCCGCCGATGATGGGCCGCCTCCCGATAGCGAAGATGCTTGGCGTCACGATCGTGATGACCGCGGTGATCTCTGCCGTGATGCTGCCGATCAGCTGGGACGGCCAGCAGGCCTCGACGGCGGCGCCGAAGATCGACCAGCTGCTCGACGTGATGATCGTCCTCTCGTCCTTCGTCTTCTCGCTGGTGATGGTGATGCTGTTCTACGCGCTGTGGAAATTCAAAGCCAAGCCGGGCGACGAATCCGACGGCGAGCCGATCCACGGCAACACCCGTCTCGAGGTGGCCTGGACCGTGATCCCGACGATCATCGTGCTCTTCGGCGCCGGCTACAGCTGGTCGGTGCTCAACGACATCGAAGAGCCGGCCAAGGACCCGCTGACGGTCGACGTCTTCTCCCAGCAATACGCCTGGAGCTTCGGCTATCCCGGCAAGGACAACGTCTGGTCGGAGGGCGAGCTGCACGTGCCGCTCGACCGCCAGGTCCACTTCAAGATGCACGCCCAGGACGTCATCCACTCCTTCTGGGTGCCCGAGTGGCGGATCAAGAAGGACAACGTTCCGGGGATCACCACCACCGCGATCGTCACGCCCGACAAGCTCGGCACCTACCAGCTGATCTGCACCGAGCTCTGCGGCTTCGGTCACTCGACGATGCGGGCCAAGGTCGTGGTCGAAACCCCGGCCGACTTCCGCAAATGGGTTGGCGGCCTGGAGGAAAAAGTCCCCCAGCCACTGGCCGACTCGATTGCCCAGGACACCGAGACCGACCCGGCGCCCGTAAGCGCCGGAGGGGCATAATGGAGGCCTGCTGATGACGGCTGCGATCAAGCAACCGGGATGGATTCGAGGCCTGCTCGGCGCGATTCTGGGCGCCGCTTTCGGCTTTGCCCTGGTGATTGCGCTGCGCAAGGCGTCGGGACTGCCCGCCTACCAGACCGAGCAGACCGGCTATCCGCATGTGGTCGTGCCGTTGATCACCGGCCCGCTGGGCTTCCTGATGGGCTTCGGCTGCTTCGACTACTGGCTGCGCTGGGCCGCGGGCATGCCGACGATCCCCGAGGACCATTCGCAGCACGGGGCCAAGAGCTGGAAGGACTACTTCCGCTTCAACACCGATCACAAGGTGATCGGCATCCAGTACGTCTGCACGACCTTCTTCTTCTTCTTCATCGGCGGCCTGATGGCGATGCTGATCCGGGCCGAGCTGGCGCAGCCGGGGACCCAGATCGTCGACGCGGCGACCTACAACAGCCTCTTCTCCACCCACGCGGTGCTGATGATCTTCGTCTTCGTGATCCCGGTCTTCGCCGGGCTCGCGAACTACGTGCTGCCGCTGATGATCGGCGCGCCGGACATGGCCTTCCCGCGCCTCAACGCGCTCAGCTTCTGGATGCTGCCGCTGGCGGGCCTGCTCTTCATCGGCAGCTTCCTCGCCCCGGGCGGCGCCTTCGACGCGGGCTGGACCGGCTATGCGCCGCTCTCGACCGGGGCTCCGCTCGGGCAGTCGTTCTTCAACCTCGGCGTGCAGTTCGCCGGTGCGTCCTCGATCGCCACCGCGCTCAACTTCCTGGTCACGATCATCACCATGCGTGCGCCCGGGATGACCTTCTGGCGCATGCCGCTGCTGGTCTGGGCAAACCTCTCGACCTCGCTGCTGGTCGTCGCCGCCACGCCCTTCATCGCCGGCGTCCAGTTCATGGTCCTCTTCGACCGCGCCATGCACACCCAGTTCTTCGAGTTCGCCGGCGGCGGCGACGTCGTCAGCTACCAGCACATCTTCTGGTTCTACTCGCACCCAGCCGTCTACATCATGATGCTGCCCGGCTTCGGGATCATCAGCGAGGTCATCTCGACCCATGCCCGCAAGCCGATCTTCGGCTACCGGCTGATGGCCCTGGCGCTGATCGGGATCGTCGTGCTCAGCTACTCGGTCTGGGCGCACCACATGTTCGTCGCGGGCATGTTCAGCTGGCTGCGGGTGCCGATGATGATCACCACGCTGCTGATCGCCGTACCGACCGGGATCAAGATCTTCTCCTGGCTGGGAACACTCTATTTCGGCAAGATCCACACCTACTCGACCGCGATGCTGTTCGCGCTCGCCTTCATCGTCACCTTCACGATCGGCGGCATCAGCGGCGTGATGCTGGGCATGGTGCCGATCGACATCCACGTCTCAGACACCTACTTCATCGTCGCCCACATCCACTTCGTGCTCTTCGGCGGCTCGGTCTTCACGATCTTTGCCGGGGTCTACCACTGGTTCCCGAAGATGACCGGGCGAATGTATGACGAGAGGCTCGGGCGCGTCCATTTCTGGGGCACTCTCTTCGGCACATGGGTGACCTTCATCCCGATGCACTGGGTGGGGATGGACGGGATGCCGCGTCGCGTCGCCGACTACGCAACCCAGTTCGGCGAGTGGAACCTGCTGATCAGCTGCGGCGCCTTCATCCTCGGCGCCTGCCAGCTGGTCTTCCTCTACAACATGATCGTCAGCTGGCGCTTCGGCCCACGCGCCCCGGCCAACCCCTGGCGCGCCAACTCGATCGAGTGGCAGGTCTCCTCGCCGCCGCCGGTCTTCAACTTCCCCGAGATTCCGCGCGTGGTCGGCGGCCCCTACGAGTTCGGGGTGCCGGGCGCTCGCCACGCGATCATGCCCGGCGAAAGCGTCGAGGCGCCGGAGAAGAGCGAGCCGACCGTGGTGGGCTCGGCATGAGCGAGGCTGCCGAGGCAAAGCCCCTGCTCGTCTTCCTCAACGAGGTCGCGGGCGGGCGCAAGCTCCTACGGGCGGTCGGCGAGCGGGCCAAGGGGGTTCCCTTCGTCGCTGTCGCCGCGCCGCAGAATCAGCCGGCGGTCGGCCAGCTGATCGATTCGGGTGAGCTGCGCGACGCCGCCCGGGCCAGGGTCGAGGTGACGATGTCGGTGCTCGCCGAGTACGGGATCGAGTCGGTCGGCGAGGTGATGGACCCCGAGCCGTCCCTGGCTCTCGATGACGCCGTCCGTGCCCACGAACCCGGCGAGGTGCTGCTCTCCTGCGCCGCCGGAACGCGCTTTGGGCTGACCCGCAAGGATCTCGTCTCCTGGGCCGAATCTCGCTTCGAGCCGGATGTTCAGATCACCCACATCCCGGTGCGGATCTCCGATGACTCGGTCAGCTGGGAGAAGAGCCACACGCTGGTGGTGGCGAGCCAGACCGTGGCCGCGCCCGATCTGATCGGCCGGCTCAAGGAGCGCGCCGCCGGGCATCCGCATCGCTACACGATCGTCTGCCCGCGAACCGAGGACGTGACCGAGCCGGAGATGGTGCGTGACCTCGCCTCGACCCTGGCCGAGCTCTACCGCGCCGACATCGACGCCACCGGCCAGCCGATGAGTCCCGACCCCTTCCACGCGGTGCAGAACGCGATCGAGCATTACAGCGTCGACGAGGTGCTGATCTCGACTTTCGCCGGTGAGACCTCGCGCTGGCTCGAGGACGATCTGATCGGCCGCGTCCGCGAGATCACCGACAAGCCGGTCGAGCACCTCGAGGTCGGCCGTCCCGCGGCGGCCGTGGCTGCCGCCGTCGCCGGGGGAGGGGAGGCCTGATGGAGAGCGCGACGGTCGCGCTGGGACACGCGCACGAGGACGAGCACCACGGGCCGCCGGAGGCGAACCAGAGCTCGCGGATCGACCGCCAGACCCTCGGCATCCTGCTCTTCATCGTCTCCGAGGTGATGCTCTTCGGCGCCTTCTTCGCCTCCTACTTCTTCCTCCGTGTCGTCGTCGACCCACCCAGCTGGCCGCCGCATCCCTACGAGCTTCCGGTCGCCGTGGCGGGCATCAACACGGCGATCCTGGTCTCCTCCAGCTTCACGATCCACTACGCGCTGGAGTCGATCCGGCGCGGCAACCGAACCGGCCTGAAGCTGGGCTTGGTGCTGACCTGGCTGCTCGGCATGACCTTCCTCTTCATCCAGGTCAACGAGTACGTGCATCTAGGCTTCAGCGCCCGCGACCTCGGCTTCGGCTCGATCTTCTACAGCCTCACCGGCCTGCACGGCGCCCACGTCTTCGTCGGGCTCTGCCTGCTCAGCTTCGCCACCATCCGCGCCTTCCGCGGCCATTTCGGCCCGGAGGCGGAGGATCATCTCGGCGTCGAGGTGCCCGGCATCTACTGGCACTTCGTCGACGTGATGTGGATCGTGGTCTACACCACGGTTTACATCCTCTGACTTCGCGGTAAAACAGGGGTATGCACAATCCGCTGCGGTCGGAGGCCGACGCGTTCCGCTGGGTGGTCGTAATCGGGGTGGCCGCGGCTTCGGTGATTGCGCTGACGCTGCTGACACGTCCCGTCGTCGGCGTCGTCTGGGCGGCGCTGCTGATCGGCTTCGGGGTCGGCGTCGGCTATCGGGCCGCACGCGGCTCGCTGCCCCGGGACGTCGAGGTGACGCGAGGCGGAGACGGCAAGCTCCGCCTGCTCGTGGTCGCCAACGAGACCGTTCAGGGCGAGGCGCTGCTGAATGAGATCCGCGAGCGCTGCCGCGGCCGCAGGTCTGAGGTGATGGTGGTGACGCCGGCCCTCGCCGCCTCGCGCGCCGACCACTGGGCCTCGGACATCGACGAGGCGATCGAGCTGGCGCGGCAGCGGATGGAGCTCTCGCTGATCGAGATCCGGCAGCTGGGCCTGAAGGCGAAGGGAGAGATCGGGGACTCGGATCCCAACGTCGCGATCGAGGATGCCCTGCGCGTCTTCGCGGCCGATGAGATCGTGATCTCGACCCACCCTCCAGAGCGCTCCCGCTGGCTCGAGCACGGTGTCGTCGACAAGGCCCGGGAGCGGATCGATCTGCCGATTACGCACGTGGTCGTCGACCTCTCCGCGGCTACCTCGGTTTCGCGATGAGCTCGTATTCGTCTCGCCGCACCCGCGCCTGGATGCGAGATGCTCGCGCTGTTGGCTTCGCGAGCCTTGCTCAGCCCTGAGGCAGCGCCGTCGCCCGCGGTTCGCCTTCATCGGTTGCGTAGTCCGCTGCCGCCGCTGTATCGAGCGAGCGAGGCACCAGGCGACCCGCTGTGGCTACCGTCCAGAGCATTGCCAGCCAGGTCACGGTGGCCAGTGCCACGTGGACCCAGACGATCTCCGAGGGAAGCTCCAGGGACCACTGGACGCTGCCTACGGCGCCTTGGAGGGCGAGCAGGCCGATCATGACACCGAGGGGCCTCGAGGCTCTGCTGTCGCCTCCTGAGCGCCTGAGGAGGAACCAGACGGCGATCGCTGCGACGCCGAAGACGGCGGCGATCGCGGAGTGGCGCTGCACGACCCACTCGAGCGTCCCCGTCCCCTCGAAGTCGAAGCGGTGGACCAGCTGCCCCTCGTGGGCGCCGGCGTGCGGACCCGAGGCCGTTGCGATCGTGCCGGCGAGGATCGTCAGCTGCCCGAGGGGGATCAGGGCCCGCACCGACCAGACGCCCAGGCGGTCGCTGGAGCGCCGCCGCTCCCACGGTTCGTAGCGCGAGCACCATGCCAGCGCGAAGGCGGCGTCGAGCAGCAGCATCGAGAGGATGAAATGACTCATCACCAGGCCGGGCGCGAGGTGGTACTTGACCACGAGGGCGCCGAGGATCGCCTGGCCGATCACGCCCAGGGGCAGCAGGGCGCCGAAAAGAGCCAGGTGGCCGCGGAAGGGCACCCTGAACCAGGCGAGCACGCTGGCGGCGATCACGGCGAAGCCGACGAAGCCCGTGAGCAGCCTGTTGCCGTACTCGATCACCGCATGGGTGTCGAGCGGCGGGACGGTGCCGCCGTAGCACTTGGGCCAGTCCGGGCAGCCGAGGCCGGAGCCGGTCAGTCGCACCCCGGCGCCGGTCAGCACGATCAGGGCCAGGGCGAAGAGAGCGACGGCCGTGACCTTGGCGTAGAGCTGTGGGGTGATGCGGAGGCGGTCGCGCATGAGAGGGGTGCCTCGGGGATGATGCCAGCGGTCACTGGCGGGTGCTGGTGGCGGCTCAGCCGCCTGCCGCGGATGCTTCCCCGCCTGGGCCACCCTGACTCTTCTTCGAGCCGCCATTCTTGGCGCCGCCGGAGGTCGATTCGAGCAGGTACTTGACCAAATCTTCGATTTCCTTCGGCGAGAGCGATTGCTCGAAGTTGGCGGGCATCACGTTGGGCGGATAGCCCTTGGCGATCTCCTTGTTCGGGTCGACGATGTCCTCTTTGACCATCGCTTCGTCCTGGCCGGGCAGCACTTCGTCGAGGTTGGGGCCGGTGATGCCGCCGGATTTGGCCTCCGCCAGCACGTGGCAGCCGCCGCAGCCGCTGTTGGCGAAGACCTGGGCGCCAGGGCCGCCGGGGACTTTCGGCGGGGCCGCACCGGGCACGCCGGCGTAGAGGCCGACGTAGGCGACTACGTCCTCGAGGTCTTGGCCCGTAACGATGTCGGCGGGCATCGAGACCGCAGGGTTGGCGTTGCTCGGCCGCGGGAACTCGACCTGGGCCTTGACCACCCCTTCGACCGTGTCGCCGCCCTCGCCGGCGGCGCGGGCCGAGGCGAAGGCGCTGTCGAGGTCGGGGCCGATCTGCGCCGTGGTCCCTGCTTGGGCCATGGCGTGGCAGACCCCGCACTTCTCCACGAAGAGGATCCTGCCGCGCTCCGGATCTGCGCTGGTCGTGCCGCAGCCGGACGCGGGCAGCGCGAGGGCCGCCATGGCGGCGAGGACGAGCAGCGGGCGGGTGGGGTTGGCGAGCTTGGACATGCGGCGCAGGGCGCGCCGGAGTCTATATGCCCGACCCGGCTGAAAGCAGGCTTGCGACCGCCCGTGGTCGGGTAGGCTTGAGGCGATTCTCACTAACTCGCGAGCGACGAGGGGAGGCGGCAGATGCAGGTACGGGATGGGATGTCGGAGGTGGTTCTGACGGTTGGCCCGACGCACACCCTGCGCGAAGCGGCGGCGATGATGGCCGAGAAGCAGATCGGCGCCGCGCTGGTCAGCGACGATGAGACGCCGGTGGCCCGCATCCTCTCCGAGCGCGACATCCTGCTCTCCGTCGGCGGCGGCGAGGATCCCGACGCCGAGCGGGTCGGCGACCACATGAGCGACAGCGTGATCGCCGCCTCGCCCGACTGGAGCCTCGAGCGCGCCGCCGCCGAGATGTCGCGGCGCGGCATCCGGCACCTCGTCGTCTACGACGGCCCCGAGCTGGTCGGCGTCCTCTCGATGCGCGACATCGTGCGGGTGTGGACGTCGGAGGGAGCGACTTCGGGCATGAGTCCCGACTGAGCGAAAGCGGTCTGCCCCGGTAGGGGTTCCACTTAACTTTTTCGGTGGAGACGCGGTTGCTGGCGCCGCCAGGGGCTGCCGAAAAAGTACAAGACGTTCCACCCCTACCGGGGCAGACCGCTAAGCGCGGGGCGGGGAGATTTGTTCTACGGGCAGGACCGCGCCGCGGACGTGCTGCTTGCGCGGGAGCTTGTAATAGCTTCGAATCGAATCCCTGACCATCGAGCGGAAGGCGAAGAGGGCGACTGCGGCGCCGATGATCGAGTAGATCCAGCCGCGCACCATGAAGCCCTCGGCGAAGATGCCGCAGACGGTCAGGGCGAGGGCGAAGGCGAAGATTGCCGGCGCCCAGGATGAACGGGACGGGTAGACGACCTCGCCCGGCTCTGGAACGTGTCGATGCTCGGAGCTCACGAGGCGATGTAGAGCATCGCGGCCACGAAGCAGAGGGCGAAGACGGCGGCGGCGATGCCGCCGGCCAGCAGGCCGGCGCCCATGTTCGCTCTTGCGGTCTCGCGATCCACAGCGGGATTTCTACTAGAACAACCGGTCGAGCGGCATCGCGATGAAGAGCAGGGCGAGGTAGGCCAGCGAGTAGAGGTAGGTGCGCAGGGCCCAGCGGCGGTCGGCGCTGCGCAGCAGGCGCACGGCGCAGTAGATGAAGCCGGCGCCGAGCGTCATCGAGGCGACCAGGTACTCGGCGCCGAAGCCGCCGGCGCAGAAGGGCAGCTGCGTGACGGCGTAGAGGAGGACGGTGTAGAGGAGGATCTGGCGGCGCGTCTCCGCCTCGCCGCGTACGACGGGCAGCATCGGGATGCCCGCCTTGGCGTACTCGTCCTTCATCAGCAGGGAGAGGGCCCAGAAGTGGGGCGGGGTCCAGAAGAAGACGATCGCGAAGAGGTAGAAGGCGGTGCCGCTGAGAGTGCCCGTGACGGCGGCCCAGGCGACCAGCGGCGGCACCGCGCCGGCGGCGCCGCCGATCACGATGTTCTGCGGCGTCGAGCGCTTGAGCCAGAGCGTGTAGACGAAGACGTAGCCGAAGAGGCCGGAGATCGAGAGGGCCGCCGCCAGCGGGTTCACGGTCAGCGCGAGCAGGGTGAAGGAGGCGCAGCCGAGCAGGGCGCCGAAGCCGATCGCCGCCGCCGGCGAGATCCGGCCGCCGGCCACCGGGCGGTCGGCCGTGCGGGCCATCATCCGGTCGATGTCGCGGTCGACGGCGTGGTTGATCGCGCCGGCGCCGCCGGCCGAGAGGGCGCCGCCGAGGCAGGTGAGGAGGACCAGGCCGATCGACGGGTCTCCGGCCACGTACATCGTCGTGATCGTGGTGAGGAGCAGCAGCGACTGCACCTTGGGCTTGGTCAGGGTCAGGTAGTCGCGCAGGACGCCGAAAGCCGCGGGGCGTTGCGCGACGACAGCCGATTCGGCGCCGCTCACGGTGTTCAGGCTACCGGCTGGGTCTCGCCTGCTGCGCGCTCGCTGCGGCGGGTGCGGTGAGCGATCGCCTCGCGGATGTCGCGCATCGGCCGGTCGCTGCGCACGTCGGGCAGCAGGTCGAAGTTGTGCGGCTCGGGCGGCGAGAGGGTGAACCACTCGAGCGAGTCGCCGCCCCAGTGGTCGTGGCCGGCGCGGGCGCCGCTGGTGCGGCTGGCGAGCGCGTTGACGAGCGTGAGGACGATTCCCAGCGCGAGCACGAAGGCGCCGATCGTGGCGATCAGGTTGTCGGCGCTGACGCCGGTGCCGCTGAAGAACTTGTAGGCGTCGACGACCTGGCCGTGCTCGGCGCCGGCGAAGAAGAGCGGCACGAAGGTGAGCAGGGTGCCGAGGATCATCGTCCAGAAGGAGATGCGCGCCAGGGTCTCGCCCATCGTGCGGCCGGTCAGCTTCGGGAACCAGTAGTGGAGGGCCGCAAAGCCGCCGAAGACGCTGCCGCCGACGAGGGCGAAGTGGGTCGCGGCGGTGGCGTCGGTGGTGTTGTGCAGGCGCCAGGCGACGGCCACCGTCGAGTGGGTCATCTCGGAGGCGATGCCGATCGAGATCATCGAGATCGCACCCGCGGCGAAGAGCAGGGGCGCCCGCAGCCGCAGCGTGCCGCCGATCATCGTCGCGATCAGGTTGAAGACGATCAGGCCGAAGGGCACGATCAGCGCCAGCGACATGATCATCGCGAAGTACATCCAGCCGATGCCGATCGGCGCGGTGAGCATGTTCTGCATCCAGGCCAGCGTGCCGATCACCGCGATCGCCAGCAGCGAGCCGGTCACCGCGTTGCGGTTGAAGAGGGGCTTGCGGGCGAAGACCGGGACGATCTCGGCGATCGCCGCCAGCGCCGTGATCAAGACGAGCATGTAGCTGCCGGTGTAGAAGATCCAGCTCAGGTGGGCCCAGAGCAAGGGGGCGCCGCCGTCGGCGAAGAAGATGCCGTCGAAGTTGCGATCGATCAGCAGCATCGTGATCGCAGCCAGCATCACCGGGCCGATCGCCAGCAGCAGCCAGGAGCAGATCGCCGCCGCCCAGGCGAAGACAGGCACCCGCCGCCAGGCCATGCCGGGCGCCCGCAGGCGGCGCAGCGTCGTCACCAGGTCGATCGCGATCAGGACGAAGCCAAGGGTCGCCAGCCCGCATGCCGCGGCCCAGGCGTCGACGCCGTTGTTGGCGAGGAAGGCAAGCTCGGAGAGCGGTGCCAGCGGGTTGACGCCGGCCTCCGAGGGAGTGAAGAGGAAGCCGGCGTAGAGCACGGTGGCGCCGGCGAGGTAGAGCCAGAGGCCGATCTGCCCGAGGCGCGGCAGCGCGGTGCCGCGGGCGCCGATCTGCAGCGGCACCAGGTAGTAGAAGAGGCCGAGCGCCAGCGGGATCGCGAAGAGGAAGATCGCCGTCGCTCCGTAGAGCGAGAGCATGCGGTTGAAGGTGACCGGCGAGAGCAGCGTGTTCTCCGGCACAGCGAGCTGCAGCCGCATCAGTAGAAACTCGATCAGGGCGATGAAGAGGAAGCCGAGCGCGGCGGTGATCATCACCCGTCCGACGTCCTTGTGGTCGGGGCTGGTGACGATCTCGATCCAGCGTGGGCGGCTGCGGGGGTAGCCGTCGACTACGACCTCGGGACGAGCGCTCACGGTACTTCTCCCTTTTCGATCAGGCCGACGACGCGATCCTGGGCGGCCTGGATATCGGCTTTCTGCTGTTTGACGAACTCTTCGTAAGCGTCGGGCGAGACGACCTCGACCTCGGTTCGCATCGCCGCGTAGGCCTGGCCGGAGAAGGTCGCCGAGCTGCCGTCGAAGCTGCCTTCCTCGTCGGCGCGGAAGACGACGTGGTTGGTCTTGCCCGGCACCGCGTCGCGCTTGGGGGCCAGCTCCGGCACGTCCCAGGTGTGGATCACATCGGTGGAGAGCAGGTCCAGTTCGACCGTGGTGTCCACCGGCACGACCAGCTTGTAATAGGAGAAGGCGGAGTTCGGATAGTCGTAGCGCCACAGCCACTGCTGGCCGGTCGCTTCGATCTTCAGCGGCTTGGACTGCGCCGACGCGAGTCCGGCCGAGCCGCTGGTGGGAGTCTCGCGCGCCTTGCCGGTGTAGACGAGGCTGAGGATGAGAACGGCGGCGGCGAAGGCCGTGAGCACCGCTCCGACCCGCAGCTGGCTGCCGCGGCTGCCGCGAACCTGGCGCGGCTCGGCGCCGCGGTCGCCGCGATAGCGGCGCAGCGCATAGATCAGAGCGGCATTGATCGCGACGACGAGGATCGTCGCGACGACGAAGCCAATCCAAAGCAGGGTGTCGATCTGGTCGGTGCCAGGAGAATGAGCCGCCAAAGCGCGGCCATTCTAATCACGGAGGTCGGCGTGGCGCGGTGCCCGCAGTCCGGCCGCTGCCTCGGGACGGGCTCCTATACTCGCCGACCTGATGCGACGCCGATCCCGGCCATCTCCGGCGCTTCGCCTCGCGGTGCGTGCCGGAGCAGCCGGTGTCGTCGCTGCCGCGGTGGCCGTTCCGCTGCTGCGCAAGCGACTGCGAGTGCCCACTGCGGTGACGGTGACCGCCTGCGCGGCAGGCCCGCTGGCGATCGCCGTTCTCCACCCGCGCTCGCGCAAGCGCGACGTGGCGCTCTACGCGATGCAGATGTGGGCCTTCATCATGGTTCACGAGCTGCCCTACGACGATCCGGCGCGGTTGCGGGCTCGACTGCGCAGTCGCTATCCGATCGCCGTCGATCGCGTGCTCGGCCATGGCCGCCTGCCCAACGTCCGGCTGCAGAGGGGGCTTGCGCGGCTGCGCCGCATCGGCACGATCAACCGCGTCCTCACCTGGACGCACTGGCTCTGGTTCCTCGAGCCCTACCTCGCCCTGGCCTGGATCCTCTGGCGCCACCCGGAGCGGTTCCCGAGCGCGGCCCGTCAGATGGCCGCGGTCTTCGACATCGGCTGCGTCGCCTACTTCGTCGTGCCGACGTCGCCTCCATGGTGGGCATCCGAGCAGGGGCTGACCGGCGAGAAGGTCGAGCGGATCATGGTCGGGGTCGGCGAAGAGACCTGGGGCTCGGCCTGGCCGAAGATGTACAGCGCGCTGGGCGGCAACCCCTGGGCGGCGATGCCGTCGCTGCACTTCGCGACCTCGACGATGGCGGCGATCTCGCTCTCGCAGGCCGGCCGGGTCGAGGGCGCGGTGGGCTGGACCTACGCCCTGACGCTCGGCTTCGCCCTCGTCTACCTCGGCGAGCACTACGTCACCGACCTGCTTGCCGGGGCCGGCCTCGTCGCCGCCGTGCGTCGCGGCGAGCCGCTCGCCGAACCGGCCGTGCTGAAGGTGAACCAGGGGCTGCGCCGCTTGGAGCGCCTCGCCAGCGGGTAGCGTCCCTTAGGTGTCCCCGGAGGATTCGGAGAACGGCGGCCATCCCGTCGAACTGCCGATCTTCACGCGACGCCGCCTGATCCAGACCGGGGTCGTGGTCGTCGCTCTGCTGATCGGCATCTACTTCCTCTTCCCGCGGCTGGTCGGGTTGGAGAACTCCCTGGACAAGCTCGGCGACGCCAACCCGCTTTGGATCACGGTCGCGATCTGCTTCAACATCCTCGCCTTCGCCACCTACATCGCTCTTTTCAAGGCAGTGGTCGGTGGCGAGGCGCTGCGACTCAGATGGTCGGAGACCTACGAGATCAACGTCGCCGGCCTGGCCGCCACCCGGCTCTTCTCGGCCGGCGGTGCCGGTGGCATCGCCCTCACCTACTGGGCCCTGCGCAAGGCCGGGATGAATCGCCACGAGGTGGCTCGGCGGATGGTCGCTTTTCTCACCCTGCAGTACGCCTTCTACCCGCTGGCCTTGATCCTCTTCGGCGTCCTGCTGCGCACCGGCGTGCTCAACGGCAAGGACTCGATCGAGCTGACGATCATCCCGGCCGGGGTGGCGGGAGTGCTGCTGGCCCTCGCCCTGCTGCTGGCGCTGATCCCGCCCGACCTCGGCGCGCGGATCAGCCGCCACGTGCACGGCGAGCGCGGCCAGGCGATCGCGGCGAGCATCGCCAAGGTGCCGGCGACCTTCGCCGAGGGCTTCCGCTTCGCGATCAGCCTCTTCGCCCACCCCTCCAAGGGGGGCCTCGCCGTGGTTGGCGCGGCCGGCTTCTGGGCGGCAAACGTCGGCATCCTCTGGGCGTCGTTTCACGCCTTCGGCGTCCACGTGCCGCTCGCCGTCGTCGTCCAGGGCTTCTTCCTCGGCATGGTCGCCAACCTGATCCCGTTTGCCCCGGCGGGGGTGGGGGCCGTGGACGCGGGGATGATCGGCGCCTTCGTTCTCTTCGGCATCCCCGAGGACACCGTCTTCCCGGCGATCCTGGTCTACCGCCTGGTCGCCTTCTGGATGCCGATCCCGTTCGGCGTCGTCGCCTTCTTCCAGCTCCGCACCCGCGTTCAGAACTGGGAAACAGAGGGTTTGCCGGTTGACCGCGACGCTACTATACAAAGTGAAGTATTGGCAACGCCACTAGACTCGAGGCGGACATGACAGAGACTGAGAAGGTCGAGAACGTGATCATCGTCGGCGGCGGGCCCGCCGGCTACACCGCCGCGCTCTACACGGCGCGCGCCAACCTCGAGCCGCTCGTCTTCGAGGGCTTCCAGTGGGGCGGGCAGCTGCAGAACACCACCGACGTCGAGAACTATCCGGGCTATCCCGAGGGGATCATGGGCCCGGAGATGATGATTCAGTTTCGCGCCCAGGCCGAGCGCTTCGGCACCCGTTTCGTCAGCGACGACGTGGACCGGGTCGAGCTCTCGGACGGCGGCGTGCAGAAGGTCTATCTCGGCGACGAGGAGCACCTGGCGAAAACGGTGATCCTGGCGATGGGGGCGGAGCCGCGCCGCCTCGGCATCCCCGGCGAGATCGAGCTGAGCGGCAGCGGCGTCTCCACCTGCGGCGTCTGCGACGGCGCCTTCTTCAAAGACCAGAAGGTGCTCGTGATCGGCGGCGGCGACTCGGCGATGGAGGACTCGATCTTCATCTCCAAGTTCGCCAGCGAGCTGACCGTGGCCAACCGCCGCGACGAGTTCCGCGCCTCGAAGATCATGCTCGACCGGGCCAAGGAGCAGGACAACATCTCCTTCAAGACCCCCTACGTCCCCGAGGAGTTCGTCGCCGGCGAGGGCGGCCGCCTCGACCACGTCCGCCTGCGCAACGTCGAGACCGGCGAGACCGACGACTTCGACGTCGAGGGCGCCTTCGTCGCGATCGGCCACATCCCGCGCTCCGAGGTGGTCGCGGGCCAGGTCGAGACCGACGAGAACGGCTACATCCTCACCGAGGGGAGCTCCACCCGCACCAACCTGAAGGGTGTCTTCGCCGTCGGCGACGTCGTCGACCACACCTACCGCCAGGCCGTCACCGCGGCCGGCAGCGGCTGCAAGGGCGCCCTCGACGCCGAGTGGTACCTGCGCGACACGCCGCCCTCACCCGAGGCGCACTGGCTTCCCGGCGGCGAGCCCGTCGAGGTCGCGCCGACGCCCGGGTCTTAGCTCAAACCTCGAGTACCCGGAGCGCGGGGTGAGCCGCGGCGATCTCTGCGAAGTCGCCATCCTGGCTGGCCACCGGCAGCCCGTGCTCGACGGCGGTGGCGGCTATCAAGGCGTCGGTCAGCTTCACCGTCCGGTGAGTGCCGGCTGCCCGGCAGTCGGCGACGAGGCGGGCCCAGGTCGTCATCACCGCCTCGCTGATCGGGATCGGATCAGCCGAGCGAGCGAGGGCGAGCGTGTCGGCGCGACGGGCCCGGGCAGCCTCATCCCTCGCATTGAGGACGCCAAGCTGAAGCTCACCGATCGTCACGACTGAGATTGCCACCCGATCGGGCAGCTCCCCGAGCTGCCGGCCGGTCTCGCGGGCGATGAAGACCGAGGTATCGAGCAGGCCCGAGGAGGGGGAGGAAGTCAAAGCTCGTCGATGGTTTGGCCGGCTAGATCGTCGAGCTCTCCTCGGAGCGCGGGGTCTGCCGAGCGCTCTCGAAGCTGCTCACGTAGCTGGGCCCCTCCGAGCCAGCGGGTGCGCTGGCCGTGCGGAACGATGTCAGCCAAGGGATCGCCGTTGACTGTCAATACGACCCGCTCGCCAGCCTTCACTGCGTCGATGACGCTGGCGGTACGGTTGCGAAGGTCTCGGACGCCAATCTCCATGTGCTACAGCGTAGCATCATGGGTGATCGCTTCGGTCAGCCGACCAACTTCTGCACAACAAAGGTGCGGGAGCCTTTGGGGGTCTCGATCTTGATCGGCTTGCCGACTTTGGCGTTGCGCAGGGCACGGCCGATCGGGGACTCGGCGGAGAGGCGGCCTGCGGCCAGGTCGGCCTCGGTCGAGCCGACCAGGGTCCAGGTGTGGACTTCGTCTTTGGCCTCGTCGAAGACCTCGGCGGAGCGGCCGAAGGCGAAGGTGTCCGCGTTGCCGTCGACCTCGACCACGACGGCGGTGCGGAGGCGCTCGCGCAGGCGCTTGATCTTGGTCTCGAGGTGCGCCTGGTCTTCCTTGGCGATGTGGTACTCGGCGTTCTCCTTGAGGTCGCCTTCCTCGCGTGCCACCTTGATCCGCGCCGCCATCTTGGTGCGGGCCGGCCCTTCGAGCTCCTCGATTTCCTCGCGCAGGGCAGCGATCCCCTCCTCGGTGATCGCCTCGCCGCCCGATTCGGTCTCTGGCATCCGCTCACTCTCGCAGATCCCGTGGGAGGACCGAGAAAGGACGATTCGATTGCGGCCTCGGTCGCCAGTGTTTAGGCTGCTCGCCGTGCTGAGAAGGCTCGCTCGTCTCGTCCCCTCGCTCGTCGCCCTGCTCGTTGCGTGCGGCTTGCTCGCTTCGGCGAGCGCCTCGGCGAGCACGCCACACGACCTGAGAGGCACCTGGAGCTGCTGTGGAAGCGGGGGCGCCGGCTCGCAGACCTGGACCGTCACCTCGATGGACAAATCCACCGGCGCCTTCTCCGGCACTGGCCAAGGGGGATGTTGCAAATTCCCCGTCAACGGTGTGGCGAGTGGCGACGCCGTCACGCTTACGACGGGGCCCTACGAACCGCTCAACAGCTACTCGGCGACCTTCAAAGGCACGCTGTCCGCCGATGGCAAGACCTTGTCGGGGAGCTGGGACGACAGCGGGGTGGGGGAAGGCACCTTCACCGCGACGCGCACCGCGGCGCCGCCGCCGGACTCGGGCCCTCCCGACTCGCCCGACACTCCCAGCGGCCCCAGCGGCAACGGAGTGAAACTCATCCCCGGCGATGTCTACGTCTCCGACGTCGGCGCCAACGTCAATACCGGAGCCGTCTACAAGGTCAATCCCGAGAACGGCGTGGCCACTCTCGTTCACCAGGGGGCACCTTTCGCGGGCATTCGCGACATCGCGCTCGGCCCCGGTGGCGGCCTCTACGTGGCCGACCTCGGTGCCAACGCGATCCACCGAATCGACCTGAAGACGGGCAATGTGACACGTCTGACCGCGCCGGCGGATCCGCTGATGTTCAACCCCTGGGGGATCGCATATGACCCGACGCTCGGCGACCTCCTCGTCACCACCGCCTTCGGCAACCTCCTCCGGGTCGACCCGAAAACCGGCGTGGTGAAAAAGCTGCTGCAGAACGGCGACATCAGGCCCCGCGGGCTCACCGTTGCCTTGGGCCAGGGCGCCTTCACCGCAGCCCTCAACCTCCAGGGCGTTCTGCGGATTTACGACTCGGGAGGCTGGAAGAGCAGCCTCGTCCAGAAGGGCTTTCCCGCGCCCTACGGCCTGGCGATCTCCGCGACTTCGGCGGGCAATCGCTTCTTCCTCAGCGATGCGAGCCCGCAGGAGGGCGGCATCTACAGCTGGCTGGACAAAGGGAAATCCGAGCTGATCGTCGACGACGCGCTGATCGGCACCCCCACCGGACTCGGCCTCTCCGCCGACGGCAAGACTCTCTACATCGGCTCGGCCACGACCGCTGGGAGGGGCGCGCTGATCGCGATGAACGTCGCCGACCACAAGGTGAGGACCGTCGCCGGCGGCTTCGCCACGCCGGAGAGCATCGCTGTCGCGCCGCCGACGAAAGTCACCGTGCAGGTCGGCGTCGGCAAAGGGGGGACTCAAGCGACGCCAAGCGGGGTGACGACGACGGTCACTTCGGCTGGCCAGCCGGTGCTCGCGGCCGTCGGGGTCAGCGTCGGCCTGCCGCGCGGCGTGTTCGCTCGAGCCTCGAAGGCGGTGCGGGTCAAGGCCGTCACTGCGACCGTGCCGGCCGGGACGAAGAAGAAGATCAAGCTCCGCTTTCCCGGCAAGCTGGGGAGCCAGATCAGAGCGGCGCTGCGGGCCGGCAAGAAGGTCAAGGCCAAGGTCACCGTGAAAGCGACCGCCGCCAGCGGCGCCTCGCGCAAGCTCGTCAAGCAGATCCCGATCAAGCGCTGAGTCGGGCCCGGTCGCCGGGTATGGTGGAGCGACGACCCCTTCCTGCTCCCACATCCGCTCGATCGAGGTCTTCGACCCCCCGGCTGAGGTGCCCGGCTGCGAGGAGTGCCTGGAGCTCGGCATGGAGTGGGTGCACCTGCGGATGTGCCAGACCTGCGGTCACGTCGGCTGCTGCGACAACTCGCCGGGCAAGCACGCCACGGCGCACCATGCAGCCACCGGCCACCCGGTGATCCGTTCGGTCGAGCCGGGCGAGGACTGGAGCTGGTGCTACGAGGACGAGTTGATGTTCCGCCTTGCCCGCTGAGCGGGTGGAGTCCTCAGTTCATTCCTAGCGGCGCTGCTTCTTCTTCAGCACGATCCGCTTGAAGCGCTTGATCGCCTTGCCGCCTTCGGGCGTGTAGGCGATCGTCGCCTTGACCTTCGCCTTGCCGGTGTTGGCGAGCTTGATCCGTGCTTTGCCGCTCGTCCTGACCGTGATCTTGGTCGTGCCCTGCGCGTGTTTCCGCTGTGCGTTGGCGACGCCCTTGCCGTAGAGGTCGAGTCGGCCCCTGCCGGTTACGGCCACACGCAGGATGGCTGTGCCCTTCCTGCGGTTGTAGGTGACCTTCTTGAAGCTGACCGTGGCGTTGACGGAGAAGTCGACCGGGCTGACGGCGTTTTCCGCGCCGGCATAGTTGGTTGCGGTGACGACGCAGCTGTAGGTGCCGACCTTGTTGGCGGTGAAGCTCGGTGACGTGGCGCCGGTTTCGGCTTTGCCGTTCCGGAACCACTGGTAGGAGAAGCTCTGCGGGGCGAGGGCGAGGGACGATTCGCCACGGTCCGCCATCCATGTCCCCTGCGTGCAGGTGAGGGTGGATCCCGGTTTGTGCTTGCCCTGCAGCGCTGGGGGCTCGGTGTTGTGGGGTCGTTCGAGCACGACCGGAAGGGCGGCGCCTTCCAGGGTCGCCCCGTTTGTATTGAGCTGTTCGCCCGGGCCGCCGCCGGGATTGGCGTAGGCGATCGAGTTGTTGCCGTAGTTGGCCCAGACGACCGTGCCGGAGAAGTTGATGGCGAGGCCGAACGGGCCGTTTACGGGTGCTCCGGCGGTGTTCAGCTGCCCGCCGCCACCGCCGCTGAGGTTGGCGTAGGCGATCGTGTTGTTGCCGAAGTTGGTCCAGTAGATCCGATTACGGGAAAGATCGATCGCGACGCCTTCGGGGTTGTCGACGATTGCCCCGGCTGTATCGAGGTCGCCTCCTCCGCCTGTGCCATTGAGGTTGGCAAAGGAGATCGTGTCGCCTCCGTAGTTGCTCCAGTAGACACGGCCCGCGTTCGGGGCAACCACGAGACCCGCGGGTTCGTCCATCGTGGCGCCCGTCGTATCGAGATCGCCTCCGCCCGAGCCGTTGAGGTTGGCGAAGGAGATCTTTCCCGCGCTCGTGTTGGCCCAATAGAGCCTGCCGCCGGCGGGATCGATGGCAAGGCCGGTCGCCGAACCTGCCGTGGCGCCGGTCGTGTTGAGCAATTCACCGCCGCTGCCGTCCAGGTTGGAGTAGTGGATCGCGTTGTCGTCGCGGTTGGACCAATAGAGCCTGCCCGCCGCGGCGTCGATCGCCAGGCCGCTCGGCCGGCCCACCGGCGCACCGCTGATTGGAACGTCCCCTCCGCCGCTTCCGTCCGTGTTGGCGTGGGAGATCCTGTTGCCGTCGATGTTGGCCCAGTAGACGCTGTCGGCCGCGGTGGCCGTGGATGCCAGGAATAGGCAGATGACCGCCAGCGTGAGCGCGACCGGGGCGCTATGGCGTCTTGGATTCATCGACGCACCCTAGTCGGGAGTGACGATGGCGAAGCCGGGATCTGGCTCGTCGAGCAGGCTGAGCAATTCGCCGATCTTGACGCCGTCGCCCTCGACGCGGAGGCGGCCGCTCTCGGCCAGCTCGCCGATGTCCGCTGTTTTGAGCAGGAGCTGGTCGAGGGCCTCGCGCTCGACCAGGAGGGCGGCTTCTGCGGGCGGATCGTGGCTGCCGGGGCGGTGGCGGAGGACGCCGTTGCGGACGGTGATCGCGTGCTGCTCGTCGGGGTCGCTGACACGCCAGTCGATCCGCAGGTGGTGCGCGGCGGCGCGCGGGCCGTTGAGGCGGATCGCCATCGCGTCGAGCAGCTGGCTGACGGTGAGGTGGGCGAGGACGTCCGGCGGCGCGGCGCTGGTCGGTGTGCCGGTGATTCCCTCGCGCAGCTCCTTGGCGCCCATCAGGAAGAAGTTGCGCCAGCTGGCGTTCTCGGCGCCGAAGCCGAGCTGTTCGAGCGCATCGGCCTGCAGCTCCCGTGCCTCGCCGTTCTCGGGCTCGGCGAAGACGAGATGGTTGACGACCTCGGCGACCCAGCGGTAGTCGCCGGCGGCGAAGCTGGCGCGGGCCTTCTCGAGCACCGCCTCGGCGCCGCCGATGAGCTCGACGTAGCGGCGTGCCTGCTCGGCCGGCGGGTGCTCCCAGAGATGGGCGGGATTGCCGTCGAACCAGCCCATGTAGCGCTGGTAGATCGCCTTCGTGTTGTGGCTGATCGAGCCGTAGAACTCGCGGCAGTGCCACTCTTCGGCGAGGCTCGGCGGCAGCTCGATCCGCTCGGCGATCTCCGGGCCGGTGAGCCCCTGGTTGAGCAGGCGCAGGGTCTGGTCGTGCAGGTAGGTGTAGAGGTCGCGCTGCTTCTCCAGGTAGTCGACGATCCGCTCGCTGCCCCAGCAGGGCCAGTGGTGTCCCGCGAAGAGCACCTCGGAGTCCTCGCCGAAGAGCTCGATCGCCTGGTCGAGGTAGTGCGCCCAGACGCGCGGGTCGCGAACCAGGGCACCGCGCGGGGTGAGGACGTTGTGCATCGAACGGGCGGCGTTGTCGGCGATGCAGAGCACGCGGGCGTCGGGGAAGTGGATGTTCATCTCTGCCGGGGCCTCGGTCCCGGGGGTCAGCTGGAAGCGCATCCGCACGCCGTCGACGAGCTCCTCCTGACCGGTCTCGACGACGTCGAGGTTGGGCGGGATCAGGGTGATCGTGCCCAGCGAGGTGGTCTGGCCGAGGCCCGAGCCGATCTGACCATCGGGGCCGCGCCCGAGCAGCGCCCCGTACATGTAGCCCGCCCGCCGCGCCATCGCCGTGCCGGCGAAGACGTTCTCGCTGACCGCGTGGTGGAGGAAGCCGGCGGGCGCGAGGATCGGGATGCGACGGGCCTCGATCTCCTCGGCCGAAAGGACGCCTCTGGCGCCGCCGAAGTGGTCGACGTGGCTATGGGTGTAGATCAGGCCGGTGACCGGGCGATCGCCGCGATGCTCGCGGTAGAGCGCCAGGGCCGCGGCCGCCGTCTCGGCGGAGACGAGCGGGTCGATCACGACGATCCCCTCGCGCCCCTCGACCACGTGCATGTTGGAGAGGTCGAAGCCGCGCAGCTGGAAGAAGCCGGGCGCGACCTCGAAGAGCCCGGCGATGCGGCAGAGCTGCGCCTGGCGCCAGAGCTCCGGGTTGGCCGTGGCCGGCGGATCGCCGTCGAGGAAGTCGTAGGACTCGAGCTCCCAGACGACGCGGCCGTCCTTGTCCTTGACGCGAGGCGGATCGAAGGGGGCGATCAGGCCGCGGCGCGCCTCCTCGAACTCGTCGATCGGCCCTGTCACGCTTGGCTCTTCGCCCGGACAAGGAGCCCCGGCGCCGGCCGGTAGGCCTCGCCGTGGCCGGCCCGCAGCCCTTCGAGCAGCGCGACGGCCTGGCGGGCGCCCAGCAGATCGGTCAGCTCGAGCGGCCCCCGGGGCCAGTTGAAGCCGAGCCGCATCGCCGTGTCCATGTCCTCGGGTGAGCCCACCTCCTCTTCGAGCGCAAACGCCGCCTCGTTGGCGATCTGGGCGAAGAGGCGGGGGAGGATCGCCGGTGCGGCAGGGTCGATCCGGGCGAGAGCCTCCGGGTCGAGCGTCAGCTCCCCCGTTCCGCTGTTCCCTTGCCGCGAGAGCTGGTGCGAAGGAACAGCGGAAGCGGGGTTGGGTGGGTCGCTGTAGTCGTAGAAGCCCTCGCCGCTCTTGCGGCCGAGCTTGCCCTCGCCGACGAGGCCTTCCTGAATCGGGCTGGGGCGCCAGCGCTCGGGCTCACCGCCCTGGGCGTAGAAGGAGCGGGCGACGCTGAGGTTGACGTCGAGACCGATCAGGTCGATCAGCTCGAAGGGGCCCATGCGGAAGCCGCCGCCGATGCGGCAGACGCGGTCGATCGTCGCCGCGTCGGCAACCCCGTCGCCGAGCATGCGCAGCGACTCGAGGGTGAAGGGGCGGGCGAGGCGGTTGGCGATGAAGCCGGGGCTGTCCTTTGCCCGGATCGGCGTCCGGCCCATTCGCAGCCCCACCTCGGTCGTTGCCTCCAGGGCCGCTGGGGCCGAGTCGGCGGTGGCGACGACCTCGACCAGCTTCATCAGCGCCGGGGGATTGAAGAAGTGCATGCCGACGACGCGCTCCCGCTGCGGCAGCTCGGCCGCGATCGAGGTGATCGGCAGCGAGGAGGTGTTGCTGGCGAGGATCGCCTCTGGGCCGCAGACAGCGTCGAGGGAGGCGAACAACTCGCGCTTCAGCTCCAGGTCCTCCGGCGCGGCCTCGATCACCAGGTCGCATTCGCAGAGGTCGGCGAGGCTCGCCGTGGTGCCGACGCGGGTTCCCGCCTCATCCGCATCGCGCTCGCTCCAAAGCCCCTTGCCCACGCCCCTGGCCAGCGCTTGGCGCAGGCGGCCGATCCCGGTCTCCAGTGCCGCCGGGACGGGGTCGTGCAGGCGTGTCTCATAGCCGCCCAGAGCAGCGACCTGGGCGATCCCGGCTCCCATCGTGCCGGCGCCGATCACCCCGATGCGCTCGACCTTCACTTTCCCTCGAACCTGGGCTCGCGCTTCTCGAGGAAGGCGCGCATGCCCTCGACCCGGTCCGCGGTTGCCATCGCCAGCTCGTAGAGACGCCGCTCGTTCTCGAGGCCGGGCGAGAGGGCGGTCTCCTCGGCGACCAGCACGGCCTGCTTGGCCAGACGGGCGGCGATCGGCGGCTGCGCGGCGACGCTCCTGGCGAGGGCCATCGCCTCCTCCAGCCAGTCGTCGTCGGCGGCCACCCTGTTGACGAGGCCCAGCTGCCAGGCGGTCTCGGCGTCGAAGCGCTTGCCGGTCAGCACGTACTCCATCGCCCGCTGCTTGCCGATCACACGGGCCAGCCGCTGCGTGCCGCCGCCGCCGGGGATGATCCCCAGGTTGATCTCCGGCTGGCCGAAGGTCGCTCCCTGGGCGGCGACGATCATGTCGCAGGCGAGGGCCAGCTCGCAGCCGCCGCCCAGCGCGTAGCCGGAGACGGCGGCGACCATCGGCGTCTTGATCGCCGCGAGGCGGCGCCAGAAGCCCGCCGCCGGGTGGCGCAGCGCCTCGGCGAAGCTGCGCTCGCTCATCGCCTTGATGTCGGCGCCGGCGGCGAAGACCTCGTCGGAGCCGGCGATGACGACGCAGCGGACCTCAGGGTCGGGGTCGAGCCGCTCCAGCTCCGCCGCCAGCTCCTCCATCAGCTCGGGCGAGAGCGCGTTGCGCGCCTGCGGGCGGTCGAGGCGCAGCAGGGCGACGTGGCCGTCGCGCGAGCTCTGCACGACCTCGCTCATCCCAATCCGCTCCGCTGTTCCTTGCGGATGGATGGTGGGGCGAAGGAACAGCGGAAGCTCATAGCGGCGTCATCGCGTTGATCCCGGTCGCGGCGCGACCGATGATCATCTTCTGGATCTGCGAGGTGCCCTCGTAGAGGGTGGTGACGCGGGCGTCGCGCAGGTAGCGCTCGACCGGGTAGTCGTCGACGTAGCCCGAGCCGCCGTGGACCTGGATCGCCAGGTTGGCGCACTCGACCGCCGACTCGGTCGCGTAGAGCTTCGCCACCGAGGTCTCGGTCGTGTTCGGCTTGCCTTCGTCCTTGAGCACGCCGGCGCGGTAGACCAGCATCCGCGAGGCGTCGCGCTTGAGGATCATGTCGGCGATCATCTCCTGGACCAGCTGGAAGCGGGCGAGGGGGACGCCGAACTGCTTGCGCTCCTTGGCGTAGGCGACGGAGGCTTCGACGCAGCCTTCGCAGATGCCGACGCAGCCGGCGGCGACGCTGTAGCGGCCGTTGTCGAGGGCGCTCATCGCGACCTTGAAGCCGTCGCCGATCTCACCGAGCATCGCGTCCTCGCCGACCTCGACGCCGTCGAGCGAGATCTCGCCGGTGTCGGAGGAGCGCAAGCCGAGCTTGCCGTGGATCTCCTGCGTGGTGAAGCCCTCGCTGTCGCAGGGGACGAGGAAGCAGGCGAGCCCCTTGTGCTTCTTCTCGGGGTCGGTCTGGGCGAAGATCAGCGCCACCTCGGAGAAGTTGGCGAGGCTGATCCACATCTTCTGGCCGCTGATCGACCAGCCGCCGTCGGTCTTGGTCGCGCGGGTGCGCAGGTTGGCGGCGTCGGAGCCTGTATCCGGCTCGGTCAGGCCGAAGCAGCCGAGCGCCTCGCCCGAGCAGAGCCGCGGCAGCCACTTCTGCTTCTGCTCCTCGCTGCCCCACTTCTCGATCGAGCCGGCGACGAGCGAGGTCTGCACGGAGACGACGGTGCGGGCGGAGGAGTCGGCGCGGCCGACCTGTTCGACGATCAGCCCGTAGCCGATGTAGTCGAGGCCGCGGCCGCCGTACTGCTCTGAGACCGGCGCGCCGAGGTAGCCGACCTCGCCCAGCTTGCTCGCCAGCTCGCGGTCGAAGCGGGCGGCGCGGTCGTTCTCCTTGACCCGTGGCGCGATCACGCCATCGGCGAAGTCGCGCGCGGTTTCGGAGATCAAACGCTGCTCGTCGCTCAACTGGAAGTCCATCTCACCCCTTGCTTTCTCAGGTTCGCTCGGTCATTGAAGTTCTTTACCCAGGGTTGCGGCGAAGGCCTCTTGGGCCTCACGTGTCCGCGGGCCCGGCGTTTCGGGCAGATCGCTCCCGTCGATCGCGGACACGGCCTGGATCTCCCTGGTGGTCGAGGCGAGGAAGGCCTCTTTGGCGGCACGCAGATCGACGGCCGGCCAGGCGCCCTCCTCGACCTCCAGCGCCTTGACCAGGCGGTCGCGGGTGATCGACTCGAGCACGCCGTTGTCGAGCGCCGGCGTGCGCAGCGTGCCCTGCGGCGAGACCCAGAAGATCGCCGAGGTCGGCGGCTCCAGCACGATGCCGTCGGGCTGGACGAGGACGGCCTCGTCGGCTCCCTGGGCCTTGGCGAGCCGGGTGGCCTGCATGTTGGCGGCGTAGGAGAGCGACTTGACCCCGTTGAGGATCACCGTCGGGCAGTAGGTGACGGTGGCGACGCTGACCGTCTCGGCGTGTGCCGGGATCGGCTCGGTCATCGCCAGGCGGCGGTCGCCGCGGGTGACGATCAGCCGCAGCTGGCCGTCGGCGGCACCGAGCTCGGCGAGCAGGGCGTCGATCTCGCCTTCCAGCGCCGCGCGGTCGAACTCGAGCTCGATTGCCGTCGCTGAGCGCTGCAGCCGGTCGAGGTGATCGACCAGCGCGAAGGGCGTGCCCTCGTAGAGCCGGATCACCTCGAAGGCGCCGTCGCCCCGGTAGAGCCCGTCGTCCTTCAGCGGCACGACCGCCTCGGCGGTCGGCGTGATCCGCCCGTCGACGCTGGCCAGCTCTCTCAGCTCAGTTGCCATCGGCGGCGAGGCTACTAATCCACCCGTTCCGATGTGCCTTATCCGTCAATGGCCGAGGAAGGGCGCACCGCAACGGTTTAGACGCTTTCGAAGAGCGTGGCCAGGCCCTGGCCGACGCCGACGCACATGGTGGCGATGCCGTAGCGGGCCTTGCGGCGGCGCAGCTCACGGATGAGCGTGGTGGTGAGGCGGGCGCCAGTGCAGCCGAGCGGGTGGCCGAGGGCGATCGCGCCGCCGTTGACGTTGAGCTTCTCTTCGTCGATGCCGAGCTCGCGGGCGCAGGCCAGCACCTGCGAGGCGAAGGCCTCGTTGAGCTCGATCAGGTCGATCTCGCCGAGGCCGAGGCCGGCGGCCTCGAGCGCACGGGGGATGGCGAGGGCGGGGCCGATGCCCATGTAGGCGGGGTCGACTCCGGCGACGCCGAAGGAGACGATGCGGGCGAGCGGCTCGGCGCCGAGCTCCCTGGCGCCGGCCTCGGAGGCGATCAGGGTGCAGGCGGCGCCGTCGTTGAGGGTCGAGGCGTTGCCGGCGGTGACGGTGCCGCCCTCGCGGAAGGCGGGGCGCAGCTGCGCCATCTTCTCCAGCGAGGCGTCGGCGCGCGGGCCCTCGTCGGTGTCGACGACGATGGTCTCGCGGCGCCCCTTCGGGGCCTCGATCGGGACGATCTCCTCGGCGAAGAGGCCGGCTTCCTGGGCGGCGACGGCGCGCTGGTGGCTGCGCAGGCCGAAGGCGTCCTGGTCCTCGCGGCTGATGCCATAGCGCTCGGCGACGTTCTCACCGGTCTCGCCCATCGTTTCGGTCGAGATGCCCAGCTCGGCCATGCGCGGGTTGACGAAGCGCCAGCCCAGGGTGGTGTCGTGCATCGTCTGCTCGCCGCGGGGCAGGCCGCGCTCAGGCTTGCCGACTACCCAGGGGGCGCGGCTCATCGACTCGACGCCACCGCCGAGGTAGAAGTCGCCCTCGCCGAGCTTGACCGCCCGGGCGGCGCAGTTGACCGCCTCCAGGCCGGAGGCGCAGAGACGGTTGACGGTCGCTCCCGGAACGCTGTGCGGGAGGCCGGCGAGCAGCGCCGCCATCCGCGCCACGTCGCGGTTGTCCTCGCCCGACTGATTGGCGGCGCCGAGGTAGACGTCGGTGATCCGCTCGGGATCGATGCCCGTTCGCTCGACTATCGCGGCGATCGTGTGCGCGGCCAGGTCGTCGGGGCGGAGAGCGGAAAGCCCGCCCCGATAGGCACCCATCGGGGTCCGCACCGCGTCGATCAGGTACGCCTCGGCCACGTCCGGGATTAAAGGGAACCGCCGCCGCGGGCGTATCCTTGGCTCGTGTACTTCGTCCTGGGAACGGTCGCGATGGTGATGCTCGTCGTCGGCGTGCTCTTCCTGATCGAGCACTACTACACCGGCAACAACGCCGAACTGCTCGACTGGAAGCCGACCCGCTCGCCCGAACTCGAGGTGCAGAACGAGGTCGACGACGTGCAGCAGATGCTCGAGGCGCAGAACGAGATGCGCCGCCGTCGCGGCGTCGCCGAGCGCAACGAGCAGGAGCTGCGCGACGAGGTCGCCGCCGAGGAGCGCGAGCGGTTGCGCCGCCGCAGCCGCTCCGAAGCGTCGTAGGCGCGGCGGTGGCGCGCGCGCTGATCGTCGGCTGCGGATGTCGCGGTCGGGCGTTGGGCAGGGGCCTGCTCGGGGAAGGCTGGGCGGTGCGGGGGACGAGCAGGCGCGAGGAGGGGCTGGCGGCAATCGAGGCCGCGGGCATCGAGTCGGCGCTCGCCGAGCCCGAGCAGCCGGGGACCCTGCTCGATCTCGTCGGCGACGTCACCGTCGTCTACTGGCTGCTCGGTTCGGCCCGGGGCGAGCCGGAGAGCATCGAGGCGATCCACGGCTCCCGACTGGAGCGCCTGCTCGAGCGCTTGGTGGAAACACCGGTGCGCCGCTTCGTCTATGAGGCCTTCGGCTCGGTTGACCCTGAGGTTCTCGCGGGCGGCGCGACTCTCGTCGAGAGGGCGGCGGAGACCTGGCGGATCCCGGTCGAGATCCTGCGCTCGCCCGACCTGTAACGCGTTGGGGGCCTGGTGGGACCACAACACGTTGTAGGGCGAGAACGGCATATGACTAAACTCGGATAGGGATTTAGGTAAATGTCCACACAGCGAGCGAAGGAGCAGTCTGATGGCGCTGCAGCTTGGTGACGTAGCACCCGATTTCGAGGCCGAGACGACCGACGGCCGGATCAAGTTCCACGACTGGATCGGCGATTCATGGGCGGTGCTGTTCTCGCACCCCAAGGACTTCACTCCCGTCTGCACGACCGAGCTCGGCTACATGGCGAGCATCGAGCCCGAGTTCGCCAAGCGCAACGTGAAGATCATCGGGCTCTCGATCGACCCGCTCGACAGGCACGAGGAGTGGGCAAAGGACATCGAGGACACCCAGGGCACGGCACCGAACTACCCGATCATCAGCGACGCCGACTTCAACGTCGCCAGGCTCTACGGGATGCTGCCGGCCAACGTCTCCGGCAGCGCCGAGGACCGCACGCCGGCCGACAACCAGACCGTGCGCAACGTCTTCGTCATCGGCCCCGACAAGAAGATCAAACTGATCCTCGTCTACCCGATGACCACCGGCCGCAACTTCGACGAGGTGCTGCGGGTCATCGATTCGCTCCAGCTCACCGCCAAGCACAAAGTGGCGACGCCGGCTCAGTGGAACCAGGGCGACGACGTGATCATCTCCGGCTCGGTCTCCAACGACGAAGCGAAAGAGACCTACCCGAATGGCTGGGAGGAGCCGCGTCCCTACATCCGCATCGTCCCGCAGCCTAAGTAGGGCCGCCTCGGTTTGGTCGCTTCGAGGCACCGGTCTCGAGGCGGCTGAGCAGGTCGCCGAGGATTCTCGCCGTAGCGCCCCAGATCAGCTGGCCTTCGACCTCGTAGGTCGGCGTGTGGATCGGCACGCCGCGGCGGACCAGGCGGCGGATCTCGTAGTTGTCTCTCAGCACGTCCAGCGAGAAGGCGAGGACGGTCTCGACCTCGGCCGGGTTCGGCTGGAGGTCGAGCGTTCCGGGATGGGGGATGCGACCGACGAACGGGTGGATTCGGTAGCCGGTCGCGAACGTGTTCGTGGCCGGCAGGGCCTCGCCCAGCTCGACCAGGGACGGGTCGAGGCCGATCTCCTCGTGGGCCTCGCGCAGGGCGGTCGCACTCAGGTCGGTGTCGTCGGGGTCCCGTCGTCCGCCAGGAAAGGAGATCTCGCCGGCGTGGCGGCGCAGGTCGGCGCGCCGCTCGGTGAAGACGAGACCCGGCTCGTCCGGCCATCCGTAGAGCGGCAGGAGGACGGCGGCATCGACGGCGCTTGGCGAGTTTCCCGTCATATACCCGGGGGTAGTCGCCAAGCCCCGCTTAGAGGATGACCTGAACGGTGCCGCCGTCGACGGACCAGGCGGCGCCGGCGACGTAGGAGGCGCGCTCGGAGCAGAGGAAGGCGATCGCACCGGCGATCTCGGTCGGCTCGGCGAGGCGACCGATCGGGCGCTTCGAGCCCGCCGTGGCGAGGGCCTCCTCGCGGCTCGCGGCCCCCGACATCTCCCGCGACTGATCGAGCAGGCCGCCCGGTTCCATCCACATCTCCGATTCGACCGGGCCCGGGCAGATCGCGTTGACGAGCACGCCGCTCTTGGCGTAGCGGTCGGCGAAGAGGCGCGAGAGCGAGAGCTCGGCCGCCTTCGCCACCGAGTACTCGGGCATCGCCGCCGAGGGCCGCTTGCCCGCGGTCGAGCAGACGTTGACGATGCGGCCCCAGCCGCGCTCGACCATCGGCGGCGCGGCGGCGCGCATCGCCCGCAGCGGCGCCATCACGTTGAGCTCGTACTGGGCCCGCCAGTCCTCGTCGGCGACCTCGTCGAGGTCGCGCCACTGGGCCGTGCCGGCGTTGTTGACGAGGACGTCGAGGGCGCCGAAGCTCTCCGTCGCCGCGGCGAGCATGCGCTCGCCGGCGTCCTCCTCGGTGACGTCGAGGGGGAGCGTGGCCGCCTCTCCGCCGGCTTCCCCGGCCGCGTTTGCGGCCGCACGCAGGCGCTCCTCGTTGCGGGCGACCAGCAGGACGTTGGCGCCCTCGGCGCAGAGCAGCCGCGCCGTCTCGGCGCCGATGCCGCGGCTGGCTCCGGTGACCACGCAGGCGCGTCCCTTCAGGCCGAGGTCCATGCGATCCCCTCCGTCCTTCGGCCCATCAGAGCGTCCCGACCTCGTCGGCGATCACGACCTCGGTCTCGCCGGCGATCAGCTCGTGGACCGGACACTTGCCGGCGATGACCAGCAGGCGCCGGCGCTGCTCGTCGCTGAGCTCGGCCGGCAGGCGCAGGGTGACCGCGAAGGAGCGCGGCGCGAACCCCTCGTACTCGACATCGACGTCGACCTCGACCGGGCCGACGTCCCAGCCCTTGCGCTCGGCGTACATCTCGACCGTCACCGCGATGCAGCCGGCGAGGCCGGCAGCGACGAGGCGGGTGGGGGAGGGCCCGGTGTCGGTGCCGCCGGCCGCGGTCGGCTCGTCGACGCGGATCGTGTGGCCGCCCTCGATCTCGACGTCGTGCGCGTACCCCTCGCGCCTGCGGGCGGCGACCTTCATGCGCCTAGGACGATTTGCGCCGGCCCTCGAAGAGCGCCGGATCGTCGCTGTCGACGAAGCGGGCCATCGCGTAGGCGTAATCGGAGGCGCGGTTGACGAAGTGGATCACGGTCTCGCCGGCAAGCTCGCCTTCCTCGGCGAGGGCGGCGATGCGGCGCTCGGCGCGGCGGATCACGGTGCGCGCCACGTCGAGCTGGGCGGAGAGCTGGTTGCCGCCGGGGATGACGAACTGCGGCGGCAGCTCGACCTCGCTCATGTAGCGGTCGATTCGCCGCTCGAGCTCGGCGACCATCTCCTCGGTCGTGCGGCTGATGCCGTCTTCGAGCCGCTCGACCGCCTCCGGCGCCGTCGCCAGCTCGGCGCCGGCGACGAAGAGGTCGTCCTGGAGGCGAAGGATGTCGGCGGCGAGCTCGGCCTCGCCGGCGCCGCAGAGCGCCCGGGCGACGCCGAGCTGCGAGCAGGCCTCGTCGAGCGCCCCGTAGGCCTCGGTGCGGCCATGGTGCTTGGGGACGCGACCGCCGTACCAGAGCGAGGTGGTGCCGTCGTCGCCCTTCTTGGTGTAGATCTTGACCACGGCTCAGGCCAGCGGGTTGAAGACCAGGCCGGTCAGCACCTTGGGATAGAAGTAGGTCGACTTCGGCGGCATGTTGGCGTCGCTTTCGCAGATTTCCTTGGTCTGCTGGACCGGGATCGGGCGCAGGACGAAGGCGACGTCGTAGGTGCCGTCCTCGATCAGGCGCAGCGAGTCCTCGACGCTCTTGGCGTAGCCGATGCCGCGCTTGGCGAGGATGTCGTCTTCGCTGAGGCCGGCGATCTTCTTCAGCACCAGGGTCTCGAGGATTGCCGCGTCGAGGCGGCGATAAGCCTGCGGCTGTCCCTCGAGCAGCCGGTCGAGCTCCTCGGTGTCCTTGAGCCGCAGGCGGAAGGCGCGCTTGTGGTGGGAGTCGTAGAGGCCGAAGACGCCGACGCCATCCTCGCCCAGCGGGTCGATGCGGTCGGTCTCGACCTCGCTGACCTCGAAGAGCTCGCGCAGGCCCTCGCCGAGGCGCTGCTGGCGCTCGGGGTCGTCCGCGAAGCCGGAGAGCAGGCGGTGGGTGGGATAGACCGAGAGGCCGGGGTCGTCGAGCCCGGTCAGCGCCATCAGGGTGTAGTTGTGATCGCCCTCGCCGCCGATCTCGTCGCGGTAGGCGATCGCGGTCTCGTAGCGGTGGTGGCCGTCGGCGATCAGCAGCTGGGCGTCGGCGAGCAGCTCGGGAATCGTCTCGCTGAGCTGCGGCAGCCTCCAGATCCGGGTCACGGTCCCGGCGGCGTCGGTCGCTTCGCCCCAGACGTCTTCGACCGCCGTCTCCTCGGCGGCCAGCGGCCAGGGGTCGATCGTGCTCAGCGAGAAGATCGGCGAGAGGTTGCAGCGCGTCGCCCGCATCAGTTCGAGCCGGTCCTGCTTGGGCCCCGGCAGGGTGCGCTCGTGGGGCAGCACCGTGCCGCTGTCGAGGTCCTCGACCCGGACCCGGGCGAGGATGCCGTGACGGATGTGGGAGCCGCCGTCGGGCCCGGTGTACTCCTGCTCCATCGCCCAGATCGCCGGCTCGGTGTCCATGACCAGGGCGCCGGCCCGCTGCCAGGCCTCGATCGAATCGGCGGCGCTCTCATATGGGTCGCCCTCGCCGGCCGCCTGCGGCCCGGTCTCGCCGTAGGGCTTGGGCAGGTCGATCGCGACCGCGTTGTAGGGGGAGCGCCCGAGCAACTCCGCCCGCATCGCCGTGTCGATCACGTCATAGGGCGGCGCGACCACGTCCTGCAGCGACCCGACCGCGCCGAGGTCGTAATGCAGGGCGTTGAGAGGGAGCACCTCTGCCATGGCCTCGAAACCTAGCGTGTGTCCTGCTGCGAGTCCGGCCCACCGCGCGATCCCGCTCTACACTGGCCCGAGCGGGGCGTGGCGCAGCCTGGTAGCGCGCGGCCTTTGGGTGGCCGAGGTCCCCGGTTCGAATCCGGGCGCCCCGATATCAACAGTTTCCCCGTCAAAACGCGACAAACCGCGACACGACTGGGGATCAGCCCGCTGTGGGCCTTGGGCTTCGTGCCTGCGCATTCCGCGTCTCTAGGCAGGGGCGCCGCGGATCGTGAACGCAACCCGTAGCGATCCCGTAACTGGCTCGCAGGTAGAGAGAGGCCAAATCCGTAG
This sequence comes from Solirubrobacterales bacterium, assembly GCA_044867925.1. GTDB lineage: Bacteria > Actinomycetota > Thermoleophilia > Solirubrobacterales > 70-9 > VRUE01. The sequence continues at coordinate 33,676 of JBIOVV010000090.1, forward strand.
CAAGAAGCAGCCAGCCCATAGGGGCTATGAGGGGCGTTGGTTGGGTTGAGCGCGGACCTGACGACCCCTGCGGCCGACCTCGCTCATCGCCATGCTCACGACCCAAGGTTCTGCGAGGGAGAGTCCTGCTGCATCCACAGCCCCTCCGACCACCACATGCGCTCCTTCAAGCAGCACTACCGGGTCGACCGGGGGCTCATGGAGCGCGTCTGCCCACACGGCGTCGGACATCCAGATCCGGACCATCTTGATTTCGTAGAGCGAGCTCGAGGCAAGGAAGCGGCGGACGTCGAGGCCGTGCACGGCTGCGACGGGTGTTGCCAGCCAGGGGCCCCCGGAGAGCCCGTGCACCTAGCCGCTGTCATCTCAGAGCACTTCGGTATCGCCCGATCAGAGGCGCGCCCGGCTGCAGACGGCACCGATCGCGTCATCGCACTCGAAGCGATCATCGACGCCAAGGGCAACAAGCTCCCCGCGCCGCCGGTCTGCCACGGCTACGCCAACTGCTGTCGGTGCCCCGTCTGCCTACTTCGAGAAGAGCGGCGGGCGCGTCCCGCGCTGGCCGCGTGAGCGAAAGGAACCGATGGACCTAATCGTGCCGTTGAGCAAGCGCCGCGCCGCTGAGATGCAGGAGCTGCGTGACCGTGCCAAAGACGGGAACAAGCGTGCCGCTACCGAGGTGAAGCGCCGCTGTCGCGCTGGGATGCTCACTCCTCGCTGGGAACGCTGAAGCCGTGCGCTTCGACAAAGAGACCCGCACTCAGATCCGCGAGGCCGCGCCAGGCTCCGTGACGATCAAGTGGCCACCAGGGGCAGAAGAGCCCCAGAAGGGTCGCACCTACCGAGTCCAGAGTCTTGAGGAATACGAGAGGGCGAAGAAAGACCGCATCGAGTCGCCCGACACTTGCCGAGAGGTCTTGGCCCAGATGCACGAGCGCCGATACGGAAAGAAGCCCCATGGCTACAAGCCGCCTCGCCGTCGGCGTCTCGCTACCCGCCCGCTCACCGAGGAGGACTGCATCATCGTCTTGGATGCGGAGCCGGTCGGGCCTGTAGGTCGCGCCCAATGGGAGGCCACGGTTGCGCTCCACGAGGAGGCCGACCCGATCCGCCACATCCGCATCAAGGCCAACGTTCCCGCCGGTCCCCATCCGATTTTCGGGCACCACGAGAAGACCGAGACCGAGCAAGAGAAGATCGTCATCGCCCCCAGCCGCACCGAACGCGAAGACGAAGACGAGTCCCTACGGGTCGAGCATGTAGCCAGCATCGACCACGCGGAGATCGCCCGCCTGGAGCGCAAGCTTGCCAACGAACGCCGCCGTGGCAAGCCGGGCAAGCGCACCCGGATTGCGCTTGAACGGGCCAAGAAACGAGTGACCGAAGATTCCGCCGCTGCCGTTGTCTAGAATGCCTGCCAACTCCCGTGCCCAAAGCCCGCTCCGCTTCCATGAGCAGATGGGCCGCACGACTGGGGTAAAAGTTTCTCGCGATCCTCTATCGCTTCTCCGCGTCACATCCTCAGGAAACGGGTCCGCGGGATGATGGCTTAACAGTTCTCCCCCTCCAATCGCGCTAGCCTGATCGATACAGCAATCCTTGGCATTCGGGGAGGGCGCCGCGAGCTGGAGGGAACGCACGTGGCTAAGCAGGATCAGCAGGAGGACCGACTCACCGTCGCTGGCATCCTCACCGCCGGCCCAGTCCTCGAAGCCGAGACGATCGAGCCAGAGACCACGTCTCCCGAACGCCGCCTTCACGGAGACCTCGCCGGCGTCGTCAAGCTCCTCCGCGAGGCTTCAAGCGCAACCGAAGAGGCCTTCGCACTCGCCAGCCGCCGACGCAAGGCCATGTCGCGCCCCAAAGGCCGCCTCGAAAGGCTCCAGACCGAAGCCCTAAACCAAGCCGTCGAGCAGGCATGGAGGGCTAAAGCGGAGACACGTCTGGCGTTCCAAGACGTCGCAGCGATCCCCCCGCAGCTCTTCGGTAAGTAGCACCGAGAATTTCAAGGGCTGAGCTAACCCCAAGCAGGTCACTCAGCCTCACTCTTGGCGAGTTCGTCGCGCCAAGCATCGGGATCGCGACCTGATGCATCAGCTGCCGGCCCTCCTCGATTCGACCCGAGGACTGGCCGGCTCTTCTTCGTAGCGCGGTAGAGCAGTTGGTAGCTCGCCAGGCTCATAACCTGGAGGTCGCTGGTTCGAATCCAGCCCGCGCCATCGGCCCGTAGAGACGCATTGCGTACTCCGGCCCGTTCACAGGAGGAACCATGAACGCAGAGACAGGCCAGGTCTATGACCTCGGCGAGGACTTCACCGCCTTCATGTCGATCGGCGACAAGCTGCGCAAGGAGTTGTTCGACGAAAAGCTCGCCGAGATCGACCGCCCGCTTTCTTCCGACGAGATGGCCGCTGCGGTCGACGCGGCGCGCGGAGACACCATCGTCCGCGTCTCGGCCGAGGCAGCACAGCGCGCCCGGCTCGGAGACCGCGAGCTTCGTCGTCGCAAGAAGCGTTGCCGCTAACGGCAAGGGTGCTCTCGGGTCTCAAGCGAATACGCTATTGGTAGTTCTCGGAGAGATCGACACTGGCAAGTCAGGCCGGTTGCTAACCGCGTCAGGGTTCGCGCCCTTGCAGGTTCAACTCCTGCTCTCTCCGCTGGCGATGGAGGCCGTTGCCAGGTACAGGGCAGTTGCCCAGAGCGCTGGCGAACCGAGAAACGCCGAGCCGCCATGCTCTGAAAGGCGGTAGGGCACTCGGACTCGGCGCGGCTTAAGAACGAGGCGTCGCTACACGCCTACTCCATTGCCTTCAAAGCTCCGGCCCGGCCGAATGGTTGCCAGGGCCCAGGGGCAGGTAGAGCCCGACCCTCTTCAGGTCGGGGCAGCGCGCACCCTCTACCTGCCGGCCCTTCTTCCAATTCCTACGAAAGGACCACATCTCCGATGCGTAAGAAGCTGGCGGGATTGCTTCTGGTGCTTGCCCTCGCCCCACTCGGCTTGACCGCGTGTGGCCCGTCGGATGCCGACGTGGCATCCAAGAACCTGTCGAAGGCTGCGGAGCAGTTTGAGATCGAGCGCCGCGTCGTGTTCTTCAACGGGATCACGGACAAGTACCTGCTGCTGATCGAAGGCCGTTGTTCAATCGAGTACGACGCGGAGGACGTGCAGCTCGAAGGGCATGTATCCCTTCTTAGGGGGTAGCTTTTCCCCTTTCTGAAGCGCCAAAAAGCCGTCCTCTGACGGCGCTACGTTCCCCGGCCTGAAATGACAAAGCGGCCGGGGCACCGCTGACACGGCCCC
>JBIOVV010000091.1:0-7636 GCA_044867925.1 Solirubrobacterales bacterium
GCGCTCGAGCAGCTCGTCGTTGATCCGCTCCTCGCTGGAGAGGTTGATCTCCATCAGCGAGCTCCAGCGGTCCTCCGGCATCTTGGCGATCGTGCGGTCGCGGGTGACGCCGGCGTTGTGGACCAGCACGTCGATGCCGTCGGGGATCGCCGCGGCGATCTGCAGCGGCGCGTCGGGCTCGGTGATGTCGAGCTCGATCGTCTCGGCGCCGAGCCGGGCGGCGACCGCGGTGAGATCGGCGGCAAGCGCCGGTACGTCGAGCAGGACGAGCTTGGCGCCGTCGCGGTGCAGGGTCTCGGCGATCGCCTCGCCGATGCCGCGCGAGGCGCCGGTGACCAGCGCCAGCTTGCCCTCGAGCGGTCTCTCCCAGTCGACCTCGGGCGTTTTCGTCACGGCCTTGCCGACCGTCACGACCTGGCCCGATACGTAGGCCGAGCGCGGTGAGAGCAGGAAGCGCAGAGTCGAGTCGATCTCCTCCTCGGCGCCCTCGGCGACGTAGACCAGCTGCACGGCGATGCCGCGGCCGATCTCCTTGCCGAGCGAGCGGGTGAAGCCCTCCAGGGCGCGCTGCGCCGTCGCCGCCCGGGCGGGCAGGCCGCTGGGCGGCGTGCCGAGCACGACGACGCGGCCGGAGCGCTGCACCCGCTTCACGTTGGGGTGGAAGAAGCGCTGCAGCTCGACCAGCTCGGTCGAGTCGGCGATGCCGGTGGCGTCGAAGACGAGGGCCTTGACCGGGGCGTCGGCGGTCTCCGGCTTGGCCGCTCCGGCCTCGCCGAGCAGGCGCTCGACGCGTTTGCCGAGCCGGCCGCGCGGGGCGCCGCCGCTCAGCACCGCGCCCGCGATGGCCGGGGCACCGGGCTCCTGCCGCTCCAGCCTTGCAGGCTGCGGCAGGCCGACCCGGCCCGCGATCATCCGGCCCGGGGGCGAGTTGACTACTTGTGTGTAGAGGTCACTCACTTGTTATCTCCTCCTGGGGCTTCGAGCGCGGCGACGACGCCTTGGCCGCCGGCCGCGCAGATGCTGATCAGGCCGCGGCCGGAGCCGCGTTCGTGCAGTGTCTTGGCGAGGCTGGCGACGATCCGCCCGCCGGTCGCGGCAAAGGGGTGTCCGGCGGCCAGCGAGCCACCGTTGACGTTGAGTCGCTCGCGGTCGATCGAGCCGAGCGGCTTGTCCCGCTCGAGGCGATCCCGGCAGAAGTCAGGGCTCTCCCAGGCCTTCAACGTGCAGAGCACCTGGGCGGCGAAGGCCTCGTGGATCTCGTAGAGGTCGAACTCGCCGAGGCCGCCGCCGATGCGGTCGAGCATCCGCGGCATCGCGTAGGCCGGCGCCATCAGCAGTCCCTCGCGCTTGTGCACGTGGTCGACCGCGGCGGTCTGGCCGTCGACGAACCAGGCCAGGACCGGCAGGTCGTGCTCCTTGGCCCACTCCTCGCCGGCGAGCAGCACCGCCGAGGCGCCGTCGGAGAGCGGGGTCGAGTTGGCGGCGGTCATCGTGCCCTCGGGACCGCCGAAGACGGGACCGAGCTTTGCCAGCTTCTCCAGCGAGGAGTCGGGGCGCAGGTTCTGGTCGCGCTCGAGGCCGAGGTAGGGGCTGACCAGGTCATCCATGAAGCCGCGCTCGTAGGCGGCGGCGAGGTTGTGGTGGCTCTGCACGGTGAGCTCGTCCTGCGCCTCGCGGCCGACCTCCCACTCGGCCGCCATGATCGCGCAGTGCTCGCCCATCGAGAGGCCGGTGCGCGGCTCCTCGTTGCGGGGGATCGCGGGCACGACGTGGCTGGGCCGTACCCGGGTCAGCTGCTTGATCCGGCCGAGGTTCGATTTCTCGCGATTGACGTCGAGCAGCACTTCGCGCAGGTCCTCGTTGAGCCCGATCGGCGCGTCGGAGGTGGTGTCGGCGCCGCAGGCGATGCCGGCGTCGATCTGACCGAGGGCGATCTTGTTGGCGACGAGGATCGTCGTCTCCAGTCCGGTCCCGCAGGCCTGCTGCACGTCGTAGGCCGGGGTCTCGGCGGCGAGGCGGGTGCCGAGCACGCTCTCGCGGGTGAGGTCGCGGTCGCGCGAGTGCTTGAGCACGGCGCCGCCGGCGACCTCGCCGAGGGTCTCGCCCTCAAGCCCGTAGCGGGCGACGAGGCCGTCGAGGGCAGCGGTGAGCATGTCCTGGTTGGAGGCGCTCGAGTAGACGGAGTTGGAGCGCGCGAAGGGAATTCGGTTACCGCCGATCACGGCGACGCGTCGTGGCTTGTCGGTCAACTGCTTTCACCTTTCGGTTTCGGTCGCGAGGACTTGGAAGATGGGGTGGAGCGCAGGCGCAGGCCCGGCTCGATCGTGGCGATCAGTAGCTCTGCCGCTTCGGAGGCGCTGGTCGCCTCGGTGCGCAGCCACCAGCGCGCCAGCGCCTCGGCGGCGCCGAGCAGGGCGGTGGAGAGCGCCTCGACTTCGATCCGGGCGGCAGCGCGGCGCTTGGTGGGCAGCTGCGCCAGCAGCGATTCGGAGACCAGCTCGATCAGGCGGCCGCGGTACTCGGCGACCCGGTCGGCCAGCTCACCGCTGTGGGGGAGGGTCTCGTCGAAGAGCACCGCCCAGGCGGCGCGGTCGGCGTCGAGGAAGGCGAAGAAGCCGCGCAGGCCGTCGTTGAGCGCGTCGCTGGGGCTGCTGGCGTCGCCGACGGTCTCGAGGATCATCGTCACAAGGGCGTCGCCCGAGCGCTTCATGCAGGCGATGTAGAGCTGCTCCTTGTTGCCGAAGTAGTTGTAGAGCAGCGGCTTGGTCACACCGACCGATCCGGCGACCTCGTCCATCGTCACCGCCGCGTAGCCGCGCTCGGCGAAGAGCGCGTGCGCGGTGAGGAGCGCCTGCTCCATTCGGTCGGCCTTGGAGAGCCGCGAGCGGGTCGGGGTTGCAGCCATCGATGACAACGTTACCCGGATATAAATTTATATATGCGTAATGTGACCGATCGCACGCCAGCCCAGGTGCAACGCTTTGCGGCGCCTGGGGAGCCGAAAGACGTTGCACTTCGGTCGGGCCTGCTCTCGCCAGCCCAGGTGCAACGCTTTCCGGTCTCCTGGGAGCCGAAAGACGTTGCACGCCGGTTGGCCGAAAGACGTGCACCCCGGTTGGCCGAAAGACGTTGCATCCCCGGTTGGGAGGTCGGGGGTTTAGGCCTCTGAGAAGCCGAGGCGCAGGTAGATGCGGCGCAGGGGTTTCGGCGCCCACCAGTTCCACTCGCCGAAGAGGCGCATCAGCGAGGGGACGAGTAGGGCGCGGACGATCGTCGCGTCGATCATCACGCCGAAGGCCATGCCGATCGCGATCTGCTTGACGAAGAAGACGCTGCTGACGCCGAAGGCGAGGAAGACGACGGCGATCGCCACCGCGGCGGCGGTGATCACGCGGCCCGTCCTGCCGATGCCGACCGCGACCGCCTCCTCGTTGGAGTCGCCGAGGTCGTGGCGTTCCTTGATCCGCGCCATCACCAGCACCGCGTAGTCGGTGGCGAGGCCGAAGATGACCGCGAAGAGGAAGACGAGGCTGGTCACCTCGATCGCCGCCGGGCCGCTGTAGTCGAGCGGGGTGTCGAGCCAGCCGGCCTGGAAGGCGAGGACGAGGATGCCGAGCGTGGCGCCGAGCGTCAGCGAGTTCATCAGCAGCGTCTTCAGCGGCAGCAGGACCGAGCCGGTGAGCAGGAAGAGGACGACGAGGGTGGTCAGGGCGATGATCGCGATCACGAGGGGAGCGTGCTCGAGCAGGCTCTGCTTCTGATCGATGAAGCGGGCCGAGTTGCCGGAGACCAGCACCGTCGCGGCGCCCGGTGGGGGGAGATCGCGGATCGCCCGCACGGCGTCCTGGGAGGCGCCGGAGAGGGCCGGCTCGGAGAGGGCGAAGTTGGCGTAGGCGACGTTGCTTTTCGCCCGCACGAAGGGAGTGCCGCGGACGACGTCGCCGACCTTCGCGATCTGCCCCCGGTAGGCGGCGAGCTGGGCGTTGCTCGCCTTGCCGTCGACGGCGACGGTGACCGCCTCGGTGACGTCACGCGGGTAGTGCTCTTCGAGGTAGCGGTATGCGTCATAGGAGGGCTGGCTCGGCGGCACCGCTTCGGCGCTGGGCCCGGTCAGCGTCGTCCAGAGCAGCGGCGCCGCTGCGGCTAGGAGCAGGGCGCCGCTGCCGAGGGCGACTGCGAGCGGGCGTTTCATCACGCCGCGCGCCAGTCGGTACCAGCCGTCGGAGCCGTCGGAGACCGCCGCGCCGCGGCGGATCGAGAGCGCGTCGATGCGCTTGCCGAGCAGGGCCAGCAGAGAGGGGACGACGAGGATCGCGATCACCGAGGAAAGCACCGCGACCGAGGCGCCGGCGACCGCCATCGAGTAGAGGAAGCGCTGCGGCATGAAGATCAGCGCCGCCATCGCGGCGGCAACGGTGAGCCCGGAGAAGACCGCCGTGCGACCCGCGGTCACGACCGTGCGGCGGTGCGCCGCCTCGCCGGCGCCGCCGACGGCGATCTCCTCGCGATATCGCGAGACCATCAGCAGGGCGTAGTCGACGGCGAGGCCGAGGCTGAGGCCGGTGGCGACGTTGAGCGCAAACAGCGAGGTGTCGACGAAGCCCGACATCACCCGCAGCACGAAGAGGGTGCCGACGATCGAGATGCCGCCGATCAGCAGCGGGATCGCCGCGGCGACGACGCCGCGGAAGACGAAGAGCAGCAGCAGCGCCAGGACGGGGAAGGCGATCAGCTCGGCCGTGGTCAGGTCCTTGCGGGTCTGGTCGTTGGTCTCGTTGAAGCCTTGGGCGAAGCCGCCCTCGGCGACGTCGAGTGGGCTCGCCTCTGCCAGCGCCTTGACCTCTTCGGCGGCGACGCCGCCGGCGTCCTCGATGTCGTTGGTCGAGAGGTAGGCGGCGATCGCCAGCGACTGGCCGTCCCTGGCGATCAGGTTGGCGCCGGCCCGCGGGCTGCGCAGCGGGTTGAGGACGCGGCCGACGTTCTCGACCTTGGCCACTTCGCCGCTGAGCCGGTCGATGTCGCGTCGCACCGCGGGGCTCCGGGTGTTCAGCTGTCCGCCGTCGGGGGAGCGGACGACGAGGACGATCGCGGGGTTGGGGTCGTAGCCGAGCGAGTCGCGCAGGACGCTGGTCGCCTGCTCGCTCTCAGAGTTCGGGTCGGTGAACCCGGCGGCCTTCAGCTGCTTCTCGACGTCGTGCCCGACGGCCACCGCGGCGAAGGCAAAGATCCCGACCGCGGCAAGCACCAGCTTCGGGTGCTTCCAGGTGAGGCTGGCGATCCGGTTCATCGCCGGATGAACGCGCAGTTGGGGACGAGGGTGGGGACCACGCAGCGACTGTACCAGAATTCAAAGTACAAGCTTTGACTTTCCAATTACTCAATTGCTATCATTACAAAATGGGTTCGCGGGAATACGGTCAGTCGTGCAGCCTTGCCTGCGCTCTCGATCGCATCGGCGAGCGCTGGACGCTGCTGATCGTGCGCGAGCTCTCGCTCGGCCCGATGCGTTTCTCGGCGCTGGTGCGCTCGGTTGGAGGAGCGCCCACCGACGTTCTCACCAAGCGTCTGCGCGATCTCGAGCAGCACGGCATCATCGCCCGCCGCGAGCTCGAGCCGCCCGCCTCGACCGTCGTCTACGAGCTGACCGATCTGGGCCGCGGGCTCGAGGTTCCGATGATCGAGCTGAGCCGCTGGGGGATGAGCCTGCAGAAGCTCGAGGACGTGGTCGACCTCGCGTCCTCTTCGCTCCCCAACGCGATCCGGGTCATCCTGCATCCGCCCGCGGATCTCCGCGCGACGCTCGCCCTGCACAGCGAAGGCCAGTCCTACGAGCTGCGCATCGCCGACGGCTGGATCGCCGGCGACCGCGGCGCAACCGCCAAGGCCGACCTCAGCCTGGCCGGGGCGCCGATCGCGGTGATCGCCGCCCTGGTCGCCGGCGAGGAGGGGGAGGCCGGGGTGGAGATAGTCGGTGACCGCGAGCTGCTCGCCGAGCTGCGTTCGATCGTCGTCATCCCCGAGCGCCTTCGCGAGGAAGCGCTGGCAGCGGTGCCGGCCTTGGCCGGTCAGGCCTAGGAGAGCTCGCTGCCGTCGTAGAGCTTCTTGACCCGGACGGTGCCGGGCGGAGAGGCCTCGATGCAGAGGCGGCAGAGAACGCACTCGTCGAGGTTGCCCTCGACGATCTCGACCCTGCCGCCGGCGTCTTTGTAGATGTCGACCGGGCAGACTTCTTCGAGCTTGGCCGCGAGAGCTGCGTCGTTCGCGACCGCCTCGTCGACCTCGACGTCGATGAAGACCTTGTTCAGCACATCTGCCATCAGGCGGTCACCCCAAGCTTCTCCTTCACCGCGTCGGGGATCTGGTCGATTCGCTCGACCACGCGGATGCCGGCCGCTTCGAGGCGGGCGATCTTCTCGGTCGCGGTGTCCTCCTTGCCCTCGACGATCGTGCCGGCGTGGCCGAAGCTCATCCCCTTCATCTCCTCGTCGTCCATGAACTTGCCCGCCATGAAGGCGACGATCGGCAGGCGGCTGTTGTTCTCGGCGACCCACTCGGAGAGCTGCGCCTCCATGCGGCCGCCGGGCTCGGTGTAGATCACGATCGCCTCGGTCTGCTCGTCGGCCTCGAAGTAGGGCATCAGCTCGGCGTAGGTGGAGCCGATGATCGCGTCGCCGCCGATCGAGACGGCGGTGGAGACGCCGAGGCCCGCTTGCGTCAGCGAGGAGGAGATCTCGGTGGTCATGCCGCCGGAGCGGCTCATCACGCCGACCGGGCCGGGGGCGTAGGCCTTGGCCGCGTCCTTGGCGGGGCCGCCGATGCCGCCCATCTTGCAGACCTCGGGGACGATCAGGCCGAGGCAGTTGGGGCCGATGATGCGGGCGCCCTCCAGATTGGCCAGCTCGACCATCTGGGCGACGTCCCGCCGCGGAATCCGCTCGGTGACGATCACGATCAGCTTGATCCCGTTGAGGATCGCCTCGAGCACGGCGTCCTTGGTGAAGGCGGGGGGGACGGTGACGACCGAGCCGTCGATCGGGCCGCCGTGGTTCTCGACCGCCTGGGCCACGGTGTCGAAGACCGGCACGCCGTGCACCTCGCGGCCCTTGCGGCCGGGAGTGACGCCGCCGACGATCTTGGAGCCGTAGTCGAGGCACTCGCGGGTCAGATTGACCGCCTCGCGCCCGGTGATGCCCTGGACGATGAAGGTCGTCTCCTTGGTAAGCAGGATGCTCATCGAACGATCCTTCCGCTGTTCCTTTGCGGGGAATAGTGGGGCGACGGAACAGCGGAGCGGGGGGTCATGCCGGCGCTCCCTGGATCTTGGCGACGGCGCGTCCCGCCGCCTCCCACATCGAGACCGAGCGATCGCAGTACTCGACGCCGTATTTCTCGAGGATCTTGAAGCCCTCGTCCTCCCAGGCGCCGGGGATGCGGAAGATCGCGATCGTCTCGCCCGGGTCCTTGCCGAGCTCGAGGCAGGCCTTGATCACGCCGCGGGCGACGATGTCGACCCGGGTGTTGGAGACGATCGACATCATCACGGCGATCTTCTCGACGCCGTCCTTTTCCAAGACCTCCTTGGCCAGACCACAGGCCTTGGCGACGGAGGGGTTGCCGCCGATCTCGGAGTAGTTGG
>JBIOVV010000092.1:0-17624 GCA_044867925.1 Solirubrobacterales bacterium
CCCCTCCCAAAACGAGCGGCCGGAGGCCGCTCTTGAGTGTTTGCGAGGGGCACCCGACCCCTCCTCTCTCTGCTCATGAACTACCAGGCGTCCACGAAGCGGCGGCTGGGTTGTGGCTTGGGGGAACTGGCGGCGGCAAGGGTCTTGGCGATCAGGGAGCGGGTTTCGGCGGGGTCGATCACGTCGTCGATCTCGAAGAGGGCGGCGGCGTTGAGCGCCTTGGCGTTCTCTTCGGCGGCCGCTGTGAGGTCGCGCACCCGCTGCTCGCGCTCGGCTTCGTCGGCGATCGTCTCGAGCTCCTTGCGCAGGGCCAGCCGCACGGCGCCCTCGAGGCCCATCGGGCCGAGGTGGGCGGAGGGCCAGGCGAGGGTCAGCAGCGGCTCGTGCAGGCTGCCGCCGGTCATCGCCTGGGCGCCGAGGCCGTAGCCGCGGCGCAGGACCACCGCGATCAGCGGCACGGTCAGGGCGGCGCCGGCGAGCAGCAGGCGCGAGGCGTGGCGGACCAGGCCGGTCGCCTCCGCCTCGGGCCCGACCATGATGCCCGGCGTGTCGACCAGCGAGACCACCGGCAGGCCGAAGGCCTCGCAGAGCTGCAGGAATCGCGCCGCCTTGTCGGCGGCGTCGCTGGTGATCGCGCCGGCGACGTGGCGGGTGTCGTTGGCGATCACGCCGAGGGGCTTGCCCTCGATGCGGAGCAGCGCGGTGACCATCTCGGGAGCGAAGCGCTCGCGCAGGAACGTGGCCGAGCCGCGGTCGGCCAGCGTCTCGACGATCGGCTGGACGGCGTAGGCGCGGCGCTGCCGCTCGGGGATCGCGTCACCCAGGCTTGCCTGGTCGGGTTCGGGGCCCGGCGGGGTCGAGCCCTGGAAGTAGCCGAGCAGCCGCTTCGTCGCCGCGGTTGCCGCCGCCTCGTCGGCGCTGACCAGGTCGACGACGCCGTTCGCGGCCTGCATCCCGATCGGCCCCACCTCGTCGGGATCGACCTTGCCGAGCCCGCCACCCTCGATCATCGCCGGGCCGCCCATGCCGAGCGAGGTGCTCTCGGTGGCGACGATCAGGTCGGCGCAGCCGGCGATCATGGCGTTGCCGGCGAAGCAGCGCCCGGCGACCACGGCGATCCGCGGCACCAGCCCCGAGAGGCTCGCCCAGAGGGCGAAGGCGCGGGTGTCCAGTGCCGAGACGACCGGGTAGTCGGTGTCGCCCGGGCGGCCCCCGCCGCCCTCGGCGAAGAAGACCGTCGGCAGGCGCATGCGCTCGATCAGCTCGAAGAGACGGTCCTTCTTGCGATGCCCGAGCGCTCCCTGGGTGCCGGCGAGCACCGTGTAGTCGTAGGAGAGCACCGCGCAGGCGCCCCGCTCGCCGAAGAGCTCGCCGTTGATCCGTGCGGTGCCCGCCACCAACCCGTCTGCCGGGGTGTTGGCGATCAGGTCGTCGAGCTCGCGCCGGCCCCGCTGGGCGGCGATCGCGAAGCGCCCGTACTCGACGAAGGAGCCGGGGTCGACGAGGTCCTCGATGTTCTCGCGCGCGGTGCGCCCGCCGCCGGCGTGGCGTCGAGCGACCGCTTCGCCTCGCGCCTCGTCTTCGCCGAGGGCCCGCCGCGCCAGGAGCCCCGCCAAGTCCTCTCTCTCCGAGCTCACCGTCGCCATGTTGCCTGATTCGGAGCTTTCGATCCGCTTGATAGCCGGGACGCGGCTAGATAGATTTCCCCGTCCATTCGTCCAGGTGCGCTGCGGAGAGCCGGGCGCCCGAAAAGGAGCGCAAACTTTGAAGCAGCGACTTTCCAGTGCGATCTCGGTCAAGCTGGGGCTCGCGATCGCGATCGGCCTCACCGCCTCGATCGCCCTCGCTCCCGCCCTGGCCAGCGGCGCCGGTGAGCTCGGCCCCGCCAACACGGTCTACATCAAGGCCGGCAAAGGCGGCCTGCGCTTCGAGGCGCCGAAAACGATCGTCGCCGGCCAGGAACTCGAGGTGCTCAACCAGAGCAACCCGAAACAGGTTGGTCCCCACACCTTCTCGCTCGTCACCAAGGGCTCGCTGCCGAAGACGCCGAACGCGCGGAAGAACTGCTTCACGCCGAAACACATCTGCTTGGCGATCGCCAAGTGGCACGGCGTCAAGGGCAACGGACCGGTGAAGGTCAACCCGGTCGACGTCGGTCTCGAAGGCTGGGACACCCTCGGCAGCATCAGCAAAAAGGGCGACTCCTGGTTCACGGGCTCGAAGCCGGGCACGTCGATCGTGCAGAAAGTGAGCGCCGCGGCCGGTACGTCGATCTACTTCCTCTGCGCCATCCACCCCTGGATGCAGGGCTCGATCGAAGTCCTGCCGGCGCCTACGCCGACCAGCTAGCAGCACGGCTGGAGGCCCCTCAGATTCGCCTCGCCTGGGGCGCCGAGCCTTTCTCGGCGCCCTGGGCAGCGGCGCGCTTGCCACCTCGCTGCCGCTGGGCTTGCGGCCCGGTGCGCCGCTGCCGGCAGGCAATCCGGCGCCCCGCCCGGGCGCGCCGCCCTTTCGCCGGCCGCTGCCGATCCCGCGCGTCCTAACCGATGCCGACCTGACGATTCCGATCCGCGAGGCCGAGGTGGAGGCGATGCCGGGACCGCCGACCCGGATGTGGACCTACGGCGGCAGCTTCCCCGGCCCGACGATCCGGCGCCCGGCCGGACACCGCACCGAGGTCACCTTCCGGCACGAGCTGCCGCGCGCGGTCGGAGAGCTGAGCGTTCACCTGCACGGCGGCCACAACCGCACCCAGTTCGACGGCCAGCCGGGCGGCTTGACGCCTTCCCACGCCCGCTCGCTCTACTGCGACATCCCACGCGACCTCTCGCCGCGCCGGTCCGGCAACGATCTGCTGCTCGAGCCCGGGGGGCAGCGCACCTATGTCTATGACCTGGTCGAGGAGGGAAGGCCCGAACGGGCCGCCTTCCAGTGGTACCACGACCATCGCCTCGACCACACGTCGCGCAACATCTGGCACGGGCTGGCCGGCATGTGGATCGTCGACGACGAGTTCGAGGCGGGCCTGCCGCTGCCCGACGGGGAGCGCGACCTGCCGCTGATGATCGTCGACCGCTCCTTCGACCGCCACAACCAGCTCACCGATCCGTTCACCGATCGGCGTCCCCCGGCCGACGGCATCAACGCCGGCAGCGTCCTCGTCAACGGCGCCTACATGCCTTATCACCGGGTCAGCCCGCAGCTCTACCGGCTGCGCATCCTCAACGCTTCGCAGTTCCGGCCCTACAACCTGTATCTCTCGAATGGGGCGCCGCTGGTCCAGATCGGCACCGACAGCGGCTTGATGCCGAAGCCGCTGGCCCGCGAGGAGATCTTCGTCGGGCCGGGCGAGCGGGTCGAGGTCATGGTCGACTTCGGCACGGGCCGTGGCGAGAGCGTCGACTTGCGCAGCGGTCCCCGCCACGGCGCCAGGAGCCCACTTGGCACTCATCCCTATGTCGGGGCGCTGATGCAGTTCCGCGTCGATTCGGCGCGCCGCCCCGATCGCGCCCGCGTCCCCCGCAAGCTGCGTCCCCTGCCGGCCTGGACCGAGCACGTGTCGGAGAAGCCGAAGCGCACCTGGGAGATCGCGATCGGCGGCCTCTTCAAGACCACCTGGCAGATCAACGGGCGGACCTTCAACCCGGCCTACGCCGACGCGCACCCCAAGCTCGGCAGCACCGAGACCTGGGAGATCGTCAACCGCACCGACGTCGCCCACGTGATGCACCTGCACCACACCGACTGGTACCTGCTCGCCCGCAACGGTCGGAAGCCGCCTCCCTGGGAAGACTGCCTCAAGGAGACCTTCTTCGTCTATCCGCGCGAACGCATCCTCCTCGCCGGCCACTTCGCCGACTACACCGGCAAGTTCGTCGTTCACTGCCACATGCTCGACCACGAGGATCACGGCCTGATGGCCCAGTTCGAGGTGGTCAGGTGATCGAACGAAAACCAGGCCCTTGCGGGCCTGGTTTCGTCCCCTGGTGAATCGGCGCCGCGCTCAGGCGCCGTGCGCGTGCGGCGTGTGGTGGCCGACGTGGAGGCTGTCGAGCAACCTCGGGATGTAGAGGAGGCCGCAGACGCCCACGACGACGTAGACGACATCGGTGAGCGTGCCGCTGCCGAAGACGTCCGAGATCACGTTCGTGTCGAACAGGCCGACCATTCCCCAGTTGAGAGCGCCGAGGATCATGACCAGCAAAGCAATTGGCTCGAGTCGCTTGATCGTCTCCATCTCTTCCTCCTAAAGGAGATCGTGCGGATAGTTACGAAAGCGATACACCGATGCTCGCGGCGCGGTTACGGCCGGGCCAGGCCTGCACGCCCGATTGCTAGGCAGTCCCGTATCGCCTTTGCGCCCGCGCGAGCTTGTCCGCCCCGTAAAAGCGCCGAGCCCACCACGAATCCGGCCGAGCCAATCTGAGGGACGCGATCCACCAGACCAGGCCAATCGTCAGCCAGCCTGCCGCGAAGAGGAGCCACTGGCGCTTCAACGCCGTGACAATCAATGGGGCAACAATCAAAACGGCGAAAAGCGCGACCGTGTACGCGACCGCTACTCCTGTTGAAGTTGCGAGCAGAGCCACCGTCGGCGCTTATGCCGGACTGGCCCCGATCAGCTCGATGCGATAGCCGTCGGGGTCGCGGAGGAAGCAGATGAAGTGGCCCTCGGTGCGGCCGCCGGGGCGGTAGGGGGGCTTTTCGGGCTCGATGCCGGAGGCGGCGAGGCCCTCGAGGGTGGCGTCGAGATCGTCGACCAGGAGGGCGATGTGGTTGTAGCCGGTGCCGTGGTCATAGCCGGTGACGCCGTGGTTGTAGGTCAGCTCGAGGACGGGGTCTTCGCCCGGCAGGTTCATGAAGACGTTGATCGCCTCGTCGCCGATCGGCATCCTGCCCGCGACTTCGAAGCCGATCTTCTCGTAGAAGGCGACCGAGCGGTCGATGTCGCCGATCCGGTAGCAGGTGTGCAAGAACTTCGCCATCGTCTGCGCAGCCTAGCGGCCTCCCTACAATTTGCAGCCGAATGGCTCGCCGAACGCGCCTGCGCAGACGCAGGTTGCACACCTCGAAGTGGAACAAGATTCTGGTCCCCCTCGGGGTCCTGCTCGCCGTGGGCATCGTCGCGGGCGGGGTCGCCGGGGGTTGGGCGGTGAACGTCTACGAGTCGGCGCCCCCGCTCTCCAGTCTCAAACCCGTGCAGAAGGGCCGCTCCTCGGCGATCTACGCGGCGGATGGCAGCCTGATCGGCTTCATCCAGGCGGAAAACATCCGCCAGCCGGTGCCCGGTCGGGCGATGCCGCAGGTGCTGCGCGACGCGACCGTGGCGATCGAGGACAAGAACTACTTCGACCACGGCGCCCTCGATCCGGCCGGGATCGCCCGCGCCGCCTGGAAGGACCTGCTGGCCGGCGGCAAGCCGGTGCAGGGCGCCTCGACGATTACCCAGCAGCTGGTCCGCAACCTCTACATCCAGAACCCCCAGGAGACGATCGAGCGAAAGCTGACCGAAGCGTCCCTCGCCTACGAGATGGAGGACGCCCACAGCAAGGACTGGATCCTCACCTCCTACCTCAACACGGCCCCCTACGGCACGGTCGAAGGGGAGACCGCCGTCGGGGTCGAGGCCGCCGCCCAGACCTACTACGGCAAGCCCGCCAAGGATCTAGGTCTGATCGAAGCGGCGCTGATCGCCGGGCTGCCCCAGGCGCCCTCCGAATACAACCCGTTCCTCGACCCGCATGCCGCGACCCAGCGCCGCAACGAGGTGCTCGGGGCTATGCACGAGGAGGGCTACATCGACGGTGAGGAATACCGCGAGGCGCTGAGCCGCGGCCTCGGCCTCAGCCCCGGCCACAAGTACCGGGTGATCCACGACCCCTTCCTCTTCGACCTCGTCCAGCAGGAGCTGATCGACAAATACGGCATCAACACGGTGCGCAACGGCGGCCTCAAGGCCTACACGACGATCGATCCCGAGCTGCAGGAACGGGCGCAGGAAGCGGTCGACTCATGCAGCGTCTGCTACTCCGAAGGCGGCCCGGCGGCTGCGCTGGCGTCGGTCGATCCCGCCACCGGTGAGATCGTCGCCCTCGCCTCGACCGAAGGGTCCGAAAGCGAAAGCGAATTCAACTACGCCTGGCAGGCGCACCGCCAGCCCGGCTCCTCCTTCAAGACCTACGTGCTGGCGGCCGCGATCAAGCAGGGCATCGATCCCGACACCACCTACTACAGCGGCAGTTCGCCGATGACGCTCGATCTGCCCTACGGCGGCACCTGGACGGTCAACAACGCCGAGCCCGGCGGTGGCACGATGTCGCTCGCTTCGGCCACCTGGCACTCGGTCAACGTGATCTTCGCCCAGCTCGACCTCGACGTGGGACCCGAGAACGTCACCGAGATGGCCCAGGAAATGGGCATCGAAGCACCGCTCGAATCGGTGCCGGCCGAGTCGATCGGCGGCCTCGCCGTGGGCGTCACCCCACTGGAAATGGCCGACGGCTACGCCACGCTCGCCAGCGGTGGCATCCACCGCGACCCGACCGCGATCAGCCGGGTCGAGTTCCCCAACGGCAAGGTCGAGGAAGCCGACCCCGATGCCGGCGAGCGCGTCCTTACCGAGGGTCAGGCCTACGAAGTGACCAGACTGCTCGAGGGCGTGATCACGCAGGGCACCGGCGCCGGTTACACCTACATGGGCTGCAGCGCCGAGGCCGGCAAGACGGGCACCTCCGAGGAGCTCTCCGACGCCTGGTTCGTCGGCTACACGCCGCTTTACTCGACCGCGGTCTGGGTCGGCCACCCGCAATCGCGCGAAGCGACCGGCTACGGCGGGCCGACCGCGGGCCCGATCTGGCGCTCCTTCATGGAATCCGCGGTGGCGGGCGACTGCCCGGAATTCTCCCAGCCCGCGACCCTGCCCGAGCTCTCCGGACTCGACAGCGATCACACTTCCGGCTCCTCCGGCGCCGGCGAATACGAATACGACGAATACGAATACGAAGAAGAAGCAACCGAGGAACCGTCGAAGCCGGACAAGGGCGATGGCGGGGACGAAGGAGCCGACGCGGCGCCCGAAGCCGAAGCGGCCCCGGAAGCCGCCCCCGAACCACCACCTGTGTCGCCTCCATCGGTCGGCGGCGGGATCGCCAGCCCGCACTGAAGATAGGACCGGCCCGCGGGCGATACTGGCGCGGTGATCGTCAACTGTGCGGTCTATGAGGAGGGCCAGCGCCGCGACGGCGCGCTGACGCTCGAGCAGGCGGGCCAGGTCTGCCGTGAGCGAGGCACTTTCGTCTGGCTCGGCGTCTTCGAGCCCGAGGCGGACGAGTTCGAGGAGATCGCGGCCAAGTTCGGCCTGCACGAGCTGGCGGTCGAGGACGCGATCAACGCCCACCAGCGGCCCAAGATCGAGGTCTACGGGGACACGTTGTTCGTCGTCGTCAAGACCGCGCGCTACGTCGACTCCGAGGAGGTGATCGAGATCGGCGAGCTGCTGATCTTCGTCCACGCCGACTTCATCGTCGTCGTCCGCCATGGCGAGGGCAGGCTGGACGGCGTGCGCGAACGGATCGAGAGGCGGCCCGACCTGCTGCGTCACGGCTCCTCGATGGTCCTCTACGCGATCCTCGACCACGTCGTCGACGGCTACGAGGAAGCGGCGGGCGGGGTGGACGTCGACATCCAGCAGGTCGAGCGCCAGGTCTTCTCCGCGGACCGCTCCAACCCGGCCGAGCGCATCTACAAGCTCGAGCGCGAGGTGCTCGACTTCAACGCCGCGGTGGCGCCGCTGGCGATCGTCGTCGACGAGATCACGCGCGGTCACTTCGAGGCGATTCCCGACGAGCTGCACGAGTACTTCCGCGACGTCCACGACCACCTGAGGCGAGCGAGCGGGCGAATCGCCGGCTTTCGCGAGCTGCTCGGCAGCGCTCTTCACGCCAACCTGACCCAGATCTCGGTCCAGCAGAACGAAGACATGCGCAAGATCACCGCCTGGGTCGCGATCCTCGCCGTGCCGACGATGGTCGCCGGCGTCTACGGGATGAACTTCGAGCACATGCCCGAGCTGCACTGGCGCTTCAGCTACCCCGCGGTTCTCGTCCTGATAGCCATCGCCTGCGTCCTTCTCCACCGTCGCTTCCGCCGCGACGGCTGGCTCTAGCTAGTAGCCCCGGAGAGCTCGCCCTCGGTGTGGGGGCTTGCACGGCGGCGGCATGGGGGGCGGGGGTCCGAGCGAGGTCGCCGTTCCCTCCGACTCTCATAGGACCTGCTCCGGCCTGAAGACGGAGCCTTCTTGCGGCTCATTTTCGCCGCCCCGGAAGGCTAATTTCCGAATCCCGATCGGCTTTTACGACTTTGCTGATCGACTTTGTGCTACCTTGCCGACCTCTTTTAGAACTAAGTCAGTCAAAAAACTAAATGGGTCAAGAAAGAAAGGATTCCGTTCTATGCGGAACGTTCGCAAGGCAACCCGGCGGCGCAGCGCCGATGCGGCTCTCCTGGCCGCGCTCTTTGCGCTGGCCGCGACCGTCGTGACGGGCTGCGGAGGCAGCGACAGCTCGGCCACCGGCTCTTCGTCGGGGGGCAAGCTCGACGTGGTCGGCTACTCCACGCCGGAGGCGGTCTACGAGGAAGCTCTCGAGCCCGGGTTCCAGGGCACCCCGAAGGGGGCAGGCGTCAGCTTCAGCAACTCCTTCGGCGCCTCCGGCGACCAGAGTCGCGCCGTCGAGGCGGGCCAGCCCGCTTCCGTCGTCCACTTCGCTCAGGGCGGCGACATGAGCCGCCTGGTCGACGCGGGTCTGGTCTCCAAGAACTGGGACAAGCAGCCTTACCACGGGATCGCCCAGGACTCGGTCGTCGCGATCATGGTCCGCAAGGGCAACCCCGAGGGGATCGAGTCCTTCGACGACGTGCTGGGCAAGGACGTCGAGGTGATCACCCCCAACCCGTTCAGCTCCGGCTCGGCGCGCTGGAACATCATGGCGCTCTACGGCACCGAGCTGCACCAAGGCAAGTCCGAAGCCGAGGCGCTCGCGGCGGTCAAGGCGCTGCTCGAGAAGACCGTGGTCCAGCCCGGCAGCGCCCGCGACGCGCTCGCCGCCTTCACCCAGGGCGAGGGCGACGTGCTGCTCGGCTACGAGAACGAGGCGATCAAGGCCCAGAGCGAGGGCGAGGAGATCGACTACGTGGTCCCGCCCAGCACGATCCTGATCGAGACCCCGATCGCCGTGACCGAGGGCGCGCCCGCGGCCGCCCAGGCCTATCTCGACTACAACTGGTCGGACGCCGGCCAGGAAATCTGGGCTGAGAACGGCTACCGCCCGGTCAACCCGAAGCTGGTCGACCCGAAGCAGTTCCCGACCCCGAAAGACCTCTTCACGATCGCCGAGCTCGGCGGCTGGGACAAGGTCAACGACGAGTTCTTCGACGACGAAACCGGCAAGGTCGCCGAGATCGAGAAGGAACTCGGAGTCTCGACGAGCGGCTAGGCATGGAGGGTCACCCGGCAACCATTCCAGCAGCACCGGCACCCCGGGCAGGCATCCGCCTGCCCGGGCTCGGCGTCGGCCTCGGCAGGGGCATGGTCGTCCTCTACCTCTCCCTGATGGTGATGCTGCCGCTGGCAGCGGTGTTCGACGAGTCCCTGACCAACGGCCTTGGCGCCTTCTGGGACTCGGTCACCGGCAGCCAGTCGATCGCGGCGCTGAAGCTGACGGTGATCTGCTCGCTGATCGTCGTCGCGATCAATGCCGTCTTCGGCACGATCATTGCCTGGGTGCTCGTCCGCGACGAATTCCGCGGCAAGGGCGCCGTCAATGCCTTGATCGACCTTCCCTTCGCGCTGCCGACGATCGTCGCCGGCCTCACCCTGCTGACTCTCTACGGGGCCGACAGCCCGTTCGGGCTCGACATCGCCTTCACCAGGGCGGCGATCGTGGTGGCGCTCTGCTTCATCACCCTGCCCTTCGTCACCCGCGCCGTGCAGCCGTTGCTGATGGAGATGGACCAGCAGATGGAGGAGGCGGCGGCGTCGCTCGGGGCGGGGGGGTTCACCGTCTTCGGGCGGATCGTCTTCCCCAACCTCCTGCCGGGCATCCTCGCCGGTGCGCTGCTCGCCTTCGCGCGGGCGCTCGGCGAGTACGGCTCGCTGATCCTGATCTCGGGCAACATCCCCTTCGACACCGAGGTCTCCTCGGTCTTCATCCGCAGCCAGATCGAGTCCGGCAACGTCGCCGGCGCCTCCGCGGTCTCGGTCGTGCTGCTGGCGATCTCGCTGGCGCTGCTGATCGGCGTCGGTCTCTTCGCCCGCATGGGGGCTCGCAAATGACCACCCGAGCCCCGGCCAAGTGGGGCCTGCGCACGCTCGCCTTCGGTTACCTGGGCCTGCTCCTGCTCGCCCCGGTGGGAATGATCTTCTGCAAGACCTTCGAGCACGGCCTCGGCCCGCCGATCGAGGCGATGACCTCGCCCGACGCGCTGCACGCGATCTGGCTGACCCTGCTGATGGTCGCCGTCGCCGTTCCCCTCAACACCGTCTTCGGGGTCGGCTGCGCGCTGCTGCTCGTCCGCCACAGGTGGAAGGGCAACGCGGTCATCGACGGGATCATCAACCTGCCCTTCGCGATCTCCCCGATCGTGGTCGGGCTCTCGCTCTTCCTGCTCTACGGAAAGGAGGGCTGGTTCGGGCCGACGCTCGCCGAATGGGGCATCCAGATCCTCTTCTCCACGCCGGGCATGATCCTGGCCAGCGTCTTCGTCTCGCTGCCCTTCGTCGTGCGGGAGACCGTCCCGGTTCTGCGGGAGATCGGCACCGAGCAGGAGCAGGCGGCCTCGACGCTCGGCGCCGGCCCTTGGCAGACCTTCTGGCGGATCACCCTGCCGGCGATCCGCTGGGGCGTCGCCTACGGGGTCGTGCTGACCACGGCCCGGGTGCTCGGCGAGTTCGGCGCGGTGACGATCGTCTCCGGCTCGATCTCGGGCGAGACGGAGACGCTGCCGCTCTTCGTCGCCAAGGCCTTCGAGCAGTTCGACGAGGAAGCCGCATACGCGGGCGCGATCGTGCTCGCCCTGCTGGCTCTGACCACGCTGCTGCTGATGAGCGTGGGCGGCCGCAAGGCCAAGGCCCAGGGTGGGCCGATCCCGATCACGGCCGATGCCGCGATCGCAACCTCGAACAAGAAGGAGGGCTCCTGATGGGAATCGCAGTCGAGGAAGCGCGCAAGCGCTTCGGTGACTTTCAGGCTCTTGACGACGTCTCGATAGACGTTCCCGACGGCTCGCTCACCGCCCTGCTGGGGCCGAGCGGCAGCGGCAAGTCGACGCTGCTGAGGGCGATCGCCGGGCTCGAGTCGCTCGACGCCGGCACGGTCACGATCAGCGGCGAGGACGCGACGGCCAAGCCCGCGCAAAAGCGGGAGGTCGGCTTCGTCTTCCAGCACTACGCCGCCTTCAAGCACATGACCGTGTTCGGCAACGTCGCCTTTGGCTTGAAGATCCGCAAGTGGTCGAAGCCACAGATCAGCGACCGCGTGCACGAGCTGCTGCGCCTGGTCCAGCTCGACGGGCTGGCCGAGCGCTACCCCGACCAGCTCTCCGGGGGCCAGCGCCAGCGCATGGCCCTGGCGCGGGCGCTTGCGGTCGAGCCCCAGGTGCTGCTGCTCGACGAGCCCTTCGGGGCGCTCGACGCCAAGGTGCGCAGAGACCTGCGCAGCTGGCTGCGTCGCCTTCACGACGAGATGCACGTGACGACGATCTTCGTCACCCACGACCAGGAGGAGGCGATGGACGTCGCCGAGCAACTGGTCGTCATGAACGAGGGCCGGGTCGAGCAGTCGGGCAGTGCCAACGACCTCTACGAGCAGCCCGCCAACGAGTTCGTGATGAGCTTCGTCGGCGAGGTCAACCAGCTCGGCGAGCGCTTCGTGCGCCCGCACGACATGTCGGTCGCGCTCGATCGCGAGGACGGCGACGAGGAGGCGATGGTGCGGCGGATCGTCGCCCTCGGCTTCGAGATCCGGGTCGAGCTCGTGCTCGGCGACGGCACCGAGGTCTGGGCCCAGCTGACCCGGGCCGAGCTGCAGAAGCTGGAGCTGCGCCAGGGCCAGATCGTCTACCTGCGGCCGGGCCAGACCAAGAGCTTCAGCGGTGATTCGCCGCCCGGCGGCGACGGGGCCTCGACTCCCCGTGGCTCACGGGGCGGCGATGACGCAGAGGTATCTGCAGCCGTTTGAAGAGGCGACGGGGCGGGGTGCGCTTTGCCGGGTGGCGCCCCGCCCCGACTCGTCATCTCTGCGTCAAGCCAGCCGCCGCTCGAAGGTCTTCTCCAGCGCCTTCTCGTCTTCGTCGCCGGCGACGGTCTTGTCGAGGCGGGCGATCGCCTTGCGGCCGTCGAGGCGGAGCGTCGCCACCTGGTTGTCGAAGTAGGGGCCGTCGAGGAGGCGCCAGCGGATGCCGGGGTCGGGGGCGCCGGCGGCGTGAGCGAGGCCGCGGGCGAGGGCGGCGAACGGTCGCGAGAAGCCGGCGCGGACGACCCGCCGCTCGTTCGGGCCGAGCGGGTTGCGGTAGGGGGAGCAGACCGCCTGGTAGACCGGGCTTTGCATCTCGGCATCGCGTTTGAAGGCCACCTCGCAGACGTAGGCGTGGTGGACGTCGCCGGAGAGGATCACGATCGAAGCGGGGGGTTTGCCGCGCTTGCCCGAGCCGACCTCTTCCAGCAGCTCGCGCAGCTGCTGGAAGGAGTCCTGGAAGGCCGCCCAGTGATCGAAGTCGACGGCCCGGCGCAGCTTCTCGCTCGGGCGCTCGAAAGGGCGGCCCCAGGCGCCGTCGCAGAGGCGCTCGTTCCAGGCCTCGAGGTGATGAAAGGCGGGCGAGAGGAGGTAGGGGACGGTGGTGCCGAGCAGCAGGTGATCGAAGTCGCCGCCGGCGTGGTCGACTATCCACTCCCAGACTTTCTCGTCGAACATCGACCGCTTCTCCTCGCTCAGCACCCGGGCGGCGCGCGCGTCGAGGAAGAGCGCCCGCACGCCGTCGATGTCGCGGCAGAAGCTCCAGCGCGTGCCCGCTGCGGTGGAGTCGATTTCCTTCGCCCAGCCGCGCAGGATCGGAGTCGCGTCGCGGTTGCCGCGCACCTGCTTGTAGAGGTCGTTCTGGTCGAGCTCGCGCGGCGAGAGGTTGCCGAGGTGCTGGTAGATCCAGTAGCTGGCGATGCCGTCGACGGCGCGCTCGTGCCACCACTCCTTGCGATCCATCTCCTCGTGCCAGGAGCGAGAGATGTTCCAGTCGTCGCTCATGTCATGGTCGTCCCAGGCCATCGAGATCGAGACGGTCGAGAAGAGCCAGCGGATCATCGGGTCGCTCCAGGACTCCTCGTAGAGCCAGCTGTACTCCTCGAAGTCGAGGATCTCTTCACCGGGCGGCTGGCTCGTATCGCGGCGGGCGCGGATCTTCTCCCGCGCCCGCGGCGAGCCCTCGTCGACGTAGATCTGGTCGCCGAGCAGGAAGAGCAGCTCGGGCCAGTTGTCGCGATCGCCGCGCGCCATCTGTTTCGCCAGCACGTACAGGGCGTCGAGCTCATGGCCCTCGGAATCTTCGTCCTGGGCCTTGGTGTAGGGCTCCTCGTGGGGCACGGCCACTCGGCAGGAGCCGAAGCAGATGTCGATCGCCTTGCCGGGAGAGAAGGTGCGAATCACGCTCGGCGGCAGGTCGCGTTGCGGATCGGGCCAGTGCCGCTCGCCGTCGAGGGCGACCTCGTACTCGTAGAAGCCGCCGGGCTCGAGGCCTTCGATGCGGACCAGCGCGTAGTGATGGCCGGCGACGGAGAAGGTCGACTCGCGGCGGCCGAGGATCTCGACCTCGCAGGCCGCGCTCGTCTCTACCCAGATCGTCGCCTCGGTTTCGGAGACGTAACGCAACAGCGGACCGAGCACCAGCCGTGGCATTTGGAATCACCTACCCAAAAGCGAACACCTCGCAACCGGCGGTTTGCGTCGCGTCGCATCGGGGAAAAGCCGAAGCACGGTCCTGGGGATACCCCGATGACCGCCGAGGTGCGTCGCGGGACAATCGAGAGGAGAGATGTTCGCCAGAGAGGCCAAGCCTCGGAGCACGCGCTTTGCCGACCGGCGGGATGCCGGCCGCCAGCTCGCCGCCCAGCTTCTGCCGCTGGCCAAAGAGAGCCCGATCGTCGTCGGCCTGCCGCGAGGGGGCATTCCGGTGGCGGAGGAGATCGCCATCCCCCTGCGGGCGCCGCTCGAGTCGCTTGCGGTGCGCAAGCTCGGCGCTCCGCACAACCCCGAGTACGGGATCGGAGCGATCGCCGAGGACGGCACGCGCGTCTTCGACGAGGAGGCACTGGCCGTGCTGGGCATCAGCGGCGCCACGCTCGAGGAGATCGTCGCCCGTGAGACCGCCGAGCTGCGCCGTCGCATCGACGCATACCGCGGCGAGCGCTCGTTTCCGCGCCTGGAAGACCGCACCGTGATCGTCGTCGACGACGGCGTGGCGACCGGCGTCACCGACACCGCGGCGCTGCGGGCAATCCGCCGTCGCCGTCCCAGGCATCTGGTCCTCGCCGTGCCCGTCTGCGCTCCCGACTCGGCCGCGCGGCTGCGAGGGGAGGCCGACGAGGTGATCTGCCTGGCCGAGCCGCGGCTGCTCTACGGCGTCGGCCAGTGGTACGAGGACTTCGCGCAGGTGGGCGACGCGGAGGTGGTCGCGGCGCTGCGGCGCGCCCAGGTCCGTGACGCCGCGGGAAATCCGCAGCCCGTCGGCGGCTTCTCCCCGATGGAGCGCGAGCGCGATCGAACTAGGGTCGAAGAGTGGTAGCCGACGGCCGCATGAGCGGCAAGCAGAACGTGCTGATCGCGGGCGCGGGAATCGCCGGGATCGAGGCGGCGCTGGCGCTTCGCGATCTGGCCGCGGAGCGGGCCGAGGTCAACCTCTACGACTCCCGCCGTGAGTTCCTCTACCGGCCCTTCGGGGTGGGCGAGCCCTACGGCGCGGCGCGGGGCTTCCGCTACGACCTCGGACGTCTCAGCGAGCACTGCGACGCCTCGTTCAACGCCGACGGGATCGCCTCGGTCGACGCCGAGCGGAGGCTGGTGCGCACCCACGGCGGCGATCGCATCGCCTACGACCACCTGATCGTCGCAACCGGGGCGCGGATGCTCTGGGCGGTGCCGGGGACGGCCACCTTCTGGGGCGCCGTCGATGAAGGGGAGGTCGGCGAGGTGATCGCGGACCTGCGCGCCGGGCGCCTGCGGCACCTCGTTTTCACGATGCCAGGCGGGCACAGCTGGACGCTGCCGCTCTACGAGCTGGCGCTGCTCGCGGTCACCGAGCTGGACAAGCTCGGCCTCCCCGAGAGGCAGGTCACCGTGGTGACGCCGGAGGACCTGCCGCTCGGGGTGTTCGGCCGGCATGTGGGCGAGCAGATGCGCGCCCTGCTGGCGGAGCGGGGCGTGGAGCTGGTCGCCGCTGCCCACCCGGTGAAGTTCGAGGGCGGCAGCCTGCACATCGCCCCCGGCGAGAAGATCAAGGCCGATGCCGTGGTCAGCCTGCCCCGCCTGGAAGGCAGGCGCCTCAGCGGCGTCCCCCACGACGACGACGGATTCGTCGGCGTCGACGAGCATGGCGGGGTGATCGGCTTGGAGCGCGTCTACGCGGCCGGCGACGTCACCGCGTTTCCTGTCAAGCAAGCGGGCATGTCGACTCAGCAGTCGGACACGGTCGCCGAAGCGATCGCCGCAGCGGCCGGCGCCGGTCTCGAGCCGCGGGCCTTCGATCCGATCCTGCGCGCCGTGCTCTGGACCGGGCGCGAGCCGCGCTACCTGCACGGCAGGCCGACGGGCGGCCACGGCGAAGCGTCGAGCTTCAGCCAGCGGCCCCAGGGGCCGCTGCGCAGCGGCAGGGTTACCGCCCGCTACTGGACGCCGCTGGTCGACTCCCTCTCGGCCGGGAATGGGTCCGACGCCGCCCCGACCCTCGCCGATCGGATCCCTTCGGCATCCTGAATCCGGGCATGATGGGGCGGTGAGCGACCCCGTCGTCCAGCGCTATCGCGCCGCCCGCCGCGATCGTCAGCTCGCCCTGCTGGAGGGCTTCCACGCGCTCAAGCACGCGTTGCGCTTCGGCGCCGAGGTGATCGAGGCGGTTGCCGAGAAGCCCGAAGAGCTCGACCGCCTGGCGGCGGAGCTCGCTCCCGATCTCGCCGGCTCGCTGGCCGAGCGGACGACAGCGGTCGACTCGGAGTTGCTGGCGCAGCTGGTGCCGCACGCTCCCCGCACCGGCGTGGTCGCGATCGCCCGCCGTCCCGGCGTCGACATCGCCGCGGTGCTCGGCGGCGAGCGCGCGGCGCCGATCGTTCTGCTCGAGGACCCGCGGACGATGGGCAACATGGGCGCCTGTGTCAGGGTTGCCGCCGCGGCGGATGCGGCCGCGGTGTTGAGCACCGGCAGCAACGACCCCTGGCACCCGGAGGCCCTGCGCGGCGCCGCCGGCCTGCACTTCGCCCTGCCGGTCGCGCAGGTGGAGTCGGTGCCAGATGGGGACCGGCCCCTGGTCGCGATCGATCCCGGGGGCGACGCGCTGGGGGAGGGGGGGCTCGATCCGCGCGCGATCCTCGCCTTCGGAACCGAGCGCTACGGCCTCAGCGACTCCCTGCTCGGGCGCGCCGACGCCCGCCTGTCCATCCCGATGCGCGAGGGCGTCTCCAGCCTCAACCTCGCCACCTCGGTGGCGGCGGTGCTTTTCTCGCAACGCCTTTGAACCTCGGCGGCCGGCGCTGCGTAGGACGGGCCGATGAAGCGAATCGTCGCCTGTCTCGCCCTCGCCGTAGCGCTCCCGGTCACCCAGGCGGCGCCCGCTGCCGCCCCGGGTCCGGCCCGGGCGAGCGCGGCGAAGACGGTGGACGTCAGCAGCTTCGAATTCCGCCCGTCCACGCTGCGGATCGGCAAGGGGGCGAGGGTGGTCTTCTCGAACTCCTCGAACACCGCTCACACCGCCACCGACAAAGGCGCCTTCGATACCGGTCGCATCAAGGCCGGCAAGGCGGTCGCGATCCGCTTCGGGCAGAAGGGAACCTTCAGCTATCACTGCAAGATCCACCCCTTCATGCGCGGCAAGGTAGTCGTCGGCTAGATAGGTTGGCGGGGAACGCCGCCACAGTTGGCGGGTACTGCGCCACCATCGAAAGGATTGCCCGTGCCGCTTGCCGAGATCAACATCGGAGAAGCCCTCCTCATCGCCTTCGAGGTCTTCTTCTTCGTGATCTGGATCTGGATCCTGATCACGATCCTCACCGACGTCTTCCGCGACCACGAGATCTCCGGCTGGGTGAAGGCGGCCTGGGTGCTCTTCCTGGTCTTCATCCCCTTCCTGACCGCGCTGATCTACCTGATCGCCCGTGGCAGCGGTATGCGCGACCGCACGATCAAGGCGCAGGCAGAGGCCAAGCAGCACTTCGATTCCTACGTCCGCGAACAGGCGCACACGACGCCCGCCGATGAACTGCACAAGTTGAATGAGCTGAAGGAAAAGGGCGCTCTCTCAGCTGAGGAGTTCGACAAAGCGAAGGCGAAGCTCCTGGCGTAGTCGGCTGGGCACGCCGGTGCCCCTCCCCAAAA
>JBIOVV010000093.1:0-8109 GCA_044867925.1 Solirubrobacterales bacterium
GGCCACGGCAACTACCTGCGGGGGCTTCGCGACGCTGTCTCCGCGGCCCTGGACGTCGCCTTCGATGCGCTCGAGAGGCCCCAGGATCCCGACCCCGTCGTGCCGGCGCCGCTCGTCTCCCAAGCCCGCCTGGCGGCTCGCCACGGGGTGGGCCTCGACACCGTCGCCCGTCGTTTCAATGCGGGACAGGCGCTCCTCGCCGACTTCGCGATCGCCGAGGCTTCACGCGACAGAGCCACCTCGGCTGACGCTCTCCGGGGACTGCTCGCGGCGCTCTCCGCGGCCTTCGATCACCTCCTCGCTGCGGTCGGGGAGGAGTACGCAAAGGAGCTGGAGAACTCGCGCGCACCATCCCGGGACAGCCACCGGGTTCGACTCTGCGAACGTCTCCTCGCTGGGGAGGCCGTCGAGCCCGGCGCCCTTTCCTACGACCTTGGTGGCTGGCACATAGGGCTCGTCGCGAGCGGGCTCGATCGCCAGACGTTGAGCGATCTGGCGCGCGCAGCGGACCGCCGCCTGCTCGTGGTCGAGCCTCAGCCGAACATGCTCTGGGCATGGCTCGGCGGCGGCCGGCGGATCGAGACCGCGATGATCGCCAGCGTCGCCGCGCGCCGCTTGGGCGAGGCAAGCATCGGTCTCGGTGAGCCGGCGGCCGGCCTGGCTGGCTGGCGGCTCACCCATCAGCAGGCGAAGCGAGTGCTGCCCTTCGCTCGTGGGGAGTCCGCCATCGCGCGCTACGCCGAGCAGGGCCTTCTCGCCTCGATCTGCCAGGACCAGGTGCTCGCCGAGTCGCTGCAGCAGATCTACCTCGATCCTCTGCGCGACGGCGACGACGAGGACTTGTGGCAGACGCTGCGCGCGTACTTCGCAGCTGGATGCAACATCAGCTCCGCCGCTTCTGCCCTGGCGGTCCATCGCCAGACGGTCAGCGGCCGGCTGAGAAGCGTCGAAGAGAGGCTCGAGCGACCTCTTCGACAGTGCACAGCCGAGTTGATCGTCGCCCTTGCCCTGCAGGGACCCTTCCCTGCCCCAGAACATGCGACGTAACCCGGCAAACTGTCGAAGGACACCCTCCTCGTTTCGCCATGTTGGAGTGTCGCCTCACCGGCAGCGACCGGATACTCACGAAGCTAGTCAACTCACTCACAAGGGAGTGCAAGTGAAACGAGTATCTGTGTGGATTGCCGCGATGGCGGTCGCCTTGATTGGGGTCGTGAGTCTCGGGGCCGGTACGGCTTCCGCCGACGTCCTCTGCAACACCTGGACGCTAACGAACGGCTCAGGGTGCGGCACCGTAGGTGGGACCGTTTACCCGGCGGGAACCGAAATCAAGATGAAACTGGTGCCAGGCAAACAGGCGAGGCTCGATCTGTATCCCGGCGAAAAAATGCCCGAGTTCCAGTGCGGCGAATCCAGCCTCTATCTGACGCTGACCAACGCGGGCTCTTGGGAAAAAGCAGTTGAAGCGACGGTGTCGCACTTCTCGTTCTCGAGCTGCACCTACACGCCGGAAGTGCTCTCCTTTGGAAGCGCCAGCATCAGAGAGCAGCCACGCGGCACGAGTGTCGGGGCCACGACCCTGTCAGGCACCGAAATCCGAGCCGCCAAACACATTTTCGGCATCAGATGCAGAGTCAATATGACCGGCGCCAAAGGCGAACTCGTCGGGCCGGTGTGGAACAAAATGGGTGCATCGACGTTGACCTTTAATTACGCACCGGTGCACAGCGGGGACTGTGGAGAAATGTTCTTCAGCGGCACCTACATCGCTCAGAGCATCCTCGGAAGCCCAACCTCGATCTACGCATTGCAGTTCTAGTGCCACTCCGCCCGCCCTGCGCCTCGCAGGGCGGGCGGGTCACCCTTGCGCCTCGGAGAGCTCTCTACGCGACCCGCGGGCGGTCGAGGATCGCCGCCAGCTCGGGGGCGAGCTCCGTGAGGCTCTCGGCCTCACCGGAGGCGAGGCGGGTGTGGAGGAAGGCGAGGGTGGCGTCGATCAGGCGCTCGTCGAGTCCCGGCGGTTGGGGTGCGTCGTCATCGCCGCCGCGGCCGCGGCGCAGCATCGCGGCAAGGCGGGAGACGAGGATGCGGCGGGCGGCGCAGAGGGCGCTGGCCTCGCGCGGCGCCTGGCCGCTGAGCAGCCGGCCTAGCTCGGGCTCCGCGGCAAAGAAGGCCAGGGCCGCGTCGATGCCGGCGCCGAGCGCATCGCGCCCACCAGCAGCTTCGAGCGAATCGGGGTCGCCGTTTCCCGCCGCGCACCCTCGCTCGATCTCCGCGCAGAGGCGGTCGGCTGCCGCCACATAGGCGGCGAGGAGGCAATCCCAGAGGTTGCCGAAGTGCCTGTAGAAGGTGCTGGTGGAGACGTTCGCCTGCTCACTGACGTGGGTCGTGGTGACGTTGGCGTAGCCGTGGGCGCCGAGCGCCTGCGCCATCGCCTCCAGCAGCCGCAGCCGCTGGTGCTCGCTGACCAGGTTGGCGGGGATGCCGTGACGGCCAGGAGGCAGGCGGCGGGGGAGGGGAGTGCCCGCCGAGAAGGGGCCGTCCTCGGCCTCGGGGGCGACCAGGCGCAGTTCGGTCATCGGTGCCCCCCTTCCAGCCGGCTGCGCTCACGCGCCAGTGTCTCCTTCGCCTCTTCGAAGGCCTGCTCGGCCGCTTCCTTGCCCAGGTAGGAGCCGACGGCGAGGTGCATCAGCTCGGGCAGGGCGTCCCAGATGCGGTTTGTCTTGCCGGCGGCGAGGACGTCGCAGAGGCAGGCCTCGATGCCGCCGACGACGAAGATGCCGGTCGCCTCCGGCGGCTCCTGGCCGGGCTCCATCTCGCTGCGGACGCTGTCGAGCAGGCCGGCGAGCCGCTCGACCGCCTCGTCGTGCTTGGCCAGCGCCGCGCCGCCGGCGATCTGCACCTCGATCAGCAGCGAGCGGGCGATCGCCGGCCGGTCGTCGACGAATTGGAAGAGCCTCGCCAGTCCCGCCTCGACACTCGCCTGCCACCCCGAGGCAGCCACGGCGGCTTCCAGCAGGCTGACCCCGAGCCGCTCGATCCAGGCCTCATACGCCTGAGCGAAGCAGTCCTCGAGGCTCTCGAAGTGGTCGTAGAACTGCTTGCGGTGACCGCCGCTGTACTCGAGCACGGCGCGGACCGAGGCGTCGCGAAACCCCTGTTCCCCGACGACGTGCAGGACCCCTTCCATCTCCCCTTCGCGGATCGTCGCGTCGGGCGTCGGAGCGGTGGTCTCGGTGCTTTCGACTGGGAGCGCCTCCCTGGCTGCCGCGCAAGCTTCCTGGCGCATTGCGTGCTCTCCTTGTCGCGAGCTTCTCCCCATAAACCGGGGCTGCCGAATAGAAACTACTCCTTTTTTTCCGGATATGAAAGCTTTTTAGAAAGAGCTATCCTCGGAGCCATGCAGTACCTCTCGCAAAGGCTCGCGGTTGAGGCACCTGAAGCGCGGGAGGAAGGGCGGCGCCATGGGCCCGTCGCGAGTGGACAGCGCGAGCGGCTGATCGCCGCCAGCCAGCGGCTGATCGCCGAGCGAGGGATCGCGGCGACGACGATCGAAGCGATCGTCAAGGAGGCCGGAGTTTCCTCGGTCAGCTTCTATGAGCACTTCAAGGACAAGGAAGGCTGCTTCGTCGCGGCCTTCGAGAAGGCCGTCGACGAGCTGAGCGCGGAGGTGCGCCGGCGGGTCCCGGCCGGCGCGGCGCGGGCCGATCGGGTGCGAGCGGCCCTGGCCGCGCTGCTGGAGGCGATCGACACCGAGCCGGCGCGGGCGCGGCTCTGCTTCGTCGAGGCGCAGAAGGGCGGGACGCGGATGTGCGCCCGCTACGACGAGGCGCTTGACGCCGCCGCGGCCGAGCTCGCCGACCCCCTCGGGCAGGGGATTGCCGGCGGGCTAGCGTGGCTGCTGCGGGAGCGGCTCGAGCTGGGCGAGGGCGGGAGCGTTCAGGACCTGCTGCCGAGGATGACCGAGGTCGTCCTCGCTCCCAACCTCACCGATGGCTGACGGCGCGCAGGCAGCGGCGCAGCAGCTGGCCTCTGGCAAGGAAAAGTTGCCCCCCGGCCGTCACGGCCTGCCCCGTACCTTCGTCGCCGAGAACCAGCGCGAGCGCCTGCTCAACGGCGTCGTCGAGGCGGTGGCAGAGCACGGCTACAACGAGACCACGATCGGCGCGATCGCCACCGCGGCCGGAATTTCCCGGCGCACCTTCTACGAGCACTTCGAGAGCAAGGAGGACTGCTTTCTCGCGGCTTACGAGATGGTCGACGACCACGTTCGCGGCTCGATGCTGGCGGCCGGCGACTCGTCCGCGCCCTGGCCCGAGCAGGTCCAAGCAAGGCTCGGCGCCCTGCTCGGCGTCCTCTCCCGCGACCTCGCCGTCGCTCGCTTCTACCTGACCGAGCCGCTCGCCGCGGGCGACCCGATCGCCGCCCGCTACCGCGACGCGATGCAGCTGCTCGCCGAGACGATCAGGCCGCAATCATCGCTCTCGGAGATGGACGTCGAAGTCCGCGACCAGGTGCTGATGGGCGGCATCGCCACCCTGATCGCGCGTCGCCTCAAAGCGGGCGAAGCGGCCGCCCTGACCGAGCTCCTGCCGGACCTGACCGAGCTTGCCCTGGCCCCTTATCTGGGCCGCGAGGAGGCTCGCCGCCTCGGCCGAGAGGCGCGCTCCAGAGCCTAGTTCCTTTATTTCAGAAACTTCTCCTTGCATTCGTAAAACGTTTCTTTTATGCTCTCGCCAGCTCGGTCAGCGAACCGGGCTGACTACAGGGACATAACCGAGCCTCGAGGAAGCCGCAAAGGGAAGCGGCGGGCAGAGGGGCTCACGGGACAAGGAGAGAGCTACGTGAGACGCCACGCGAAGGCATCGTCTGCGGGACCGACCATGCGCCGGGCCAAGGGCCTCGGCCGCATCCGAGTGCTCGTTGGCGCGCTGGCCACCCTCGCTTTGCTCGCGCTGGCGCCCGCGTTTGCCGCGGCCGCCGTGGATCCCGAATACCTCGGTGCCTTCGGTCCGGATGGGACGGAAGCGACCTCCTTTGAAGGGGTCGAAGCCATCGCGGTCGATGAACAAACCGGAGTCATCTACGTCGGTGATCGGGAAGAACAGGTTCTCTACAAGTTCGACGCAGAAGGCCACCCGCTCAATTGGGGCGGCTCCGCCCCCTACATCTCGGGGAACGAAATCAGTGGACTCTCGTTTGGTGGTCCAGGCCAAGACCAAGCGGCCGTCGACTCCGAAAACCACGTCGTCTACGTCACCAGCGGCAACAATGTGAGGGCGTTCGAGGCAAACGGCGAACCTCATGAATTCACCGCCGGTCCTGGCGTGGGTACGAGCGAAATCCCTGGCGCGATCGAACTCTACGGCGTCGCCGTCGACGTCAAAGGAAACATCTACGCGGCCGATCGCCAGTTCCTAGAACCAAACCCAAGAATTCGAATCTATTCGCGCACGGGCGCGCCGGTGATCGAAGTCAAACCGTACATCGGGACGATATCGACAATCAGCCCCAGCTCGCTCTCCGTTGCGTCCGATGGGAGTCTCTACGCGGTGCGTTGGCTCAACCCTGCGTACCGGTTTGAGCCCTCACAGTTCCCGATCACTGCTTCCACCACGTACGGCCTGGGGCATCAAATCAATGACATGGGATCGACCACAGTCGCGGTCGATCCCATGTCCAACTACGTGTACGTGGGGTCCCCCAGTGGTTTCGCCAGCAGTCGCGTCGGCGTATATGACGAAGACGACAAACCGGTTGGAATCCTCGGTGCTCCAGGGCAACCTGGAGATTTGGCCGGCAACCCGAGGGGTGTAGCCATCAACGCCGCAGGTGAACGGGTCTACGTGACGGACGATAAAGAAATTGCGGCGTCAGGCCAAGTCAAAATCTTCGAGACCTTCACCTACCCGGTGATCGCGCCGACGATCGTCGCGACCTCGGTGATCGACCTAAACCTCCACACGGCGACGCTTCGCGCCACGGTCAACCCCAACACCCTGGCGAGCACCTACCACTTCGAGTACGGCCCAGAAGACTGCTCGGTAAGCACCTGCACGAGCACCGCCGGCGGCTCGATCGAACCGGGCCACAAGCCGGTCGGCGTTGCCGAGGAAATCGAAGGCCTGCAACCCGGCGCCACCTACCACTACCGGGTGGTGGCCACCAACGCCGAAGGCACCACCGAGGGACCCGACAAGACCTTCACCACGCCGCGCAGCGGCCAGGGCTTCGGCCTCGCCGACAACCGAGCCTGGGAGATGGTCTCTCCGCCCAACAAGTTCGGCGGCAGGATCCTCCACTTCAACCAGGGCGTGATGCAGGCCGCAGCAGATGGCAACGGCATCGCCTATGAGACCGTCACCTCGATCGAAGCCAACCCCGACGGCAACCGGGCGATCGACACCTCCACCGTGCTGGCCCGTCGCGATGCCGCCAGTTGGCGCTCCAAGGACATAGCGACGCCGCACACCGACGTCGGCCAGCTGCGCTTCGGCGGCGAGTACAAAACCTTCAGCCCCGACCTTGGGCGCGCTCTGCTCGAGGGGCAGGGAGACACCCTGCTCTCCCCCGAAGCCTCCGAAGAAACCCCCTACCTGCGGGAGAACACCGAACCCGCCACCTACAGGCCGCTGATCACCTCCAAGGAAGGCTATGCCAACGTGCCGCCCGGAACGGTATTCGGGGGGGGCGCCGGAATCGGTGGTGATAGTGCGGTGGCGATCAGAGCGGCCGATCCAGCTCTCACCCACCCCGTGGTCAGATCCCGTGTACCGCTCGTCCCGGAGGCGGCGCCGTTCAGCCTCTACCAGTGGGACGAAGGTCAACTGCAGCCGGTCAGCGAGCTTCCGGCGAGCGAGGGTGGCGCCGTGATCAAGGGGGAGGCCGGCGCAGGGCAGGGTTCCCTGCACAACGCGGTATCCGAAGACGGCTCCCGTGTGTTCTGGGGCGGGGGAGGTGCGGGGGAATACGCCGTCGGAAGCAGCGAAGTGACCGGCCTCTACATCCGCGACACCGTCAACCAGGAGACGGGGCGCATCGACGTCGTCCAGCCGGGCGCCAGCGGCGCAGGACCGAGCAATCCCGCCTTCCGCGGCGCGAGCCCCGATGGAGCGGTCGTCTTCTTCACCGACGCCCAGCAGCTGACCCCCGACGCCAGTCCCCCGGATTCGAAAAACACTCTCGACCTCTACCGCTGCGAGGTGGGCCCGGTCGAAGGCGGCATCCTCGGCTGCACCAGCCTGATCGACGTCAGCGCCCCGATTGAAGGCTCCGGCGAAAGGGCGGAAGTCCTCGGCACGGTTCCCGGCTTGAGCGAAGACGGAACGCGCATCTACTTCTTCGCCCGAGGCGTGCTCGATGCGACGGCAAATGAAGCGGGTGACTCCGCAGTCTCAGGCGAGCCCAACCTCTACCTCTGGGAGGAAGGAGAGGGAAGGCGGTTTATCGCGACCCTGTCGAGCAAAGACAAGGCCGACTGGGGTGGCTTCGCCGGATCGTCGGGCGCGGCGGGCCTCGACCCCAAGCGCAGCGCAGCGGCATCTCCTGACGGGCGCTACCTCGCCTTCATGTCGGAGCGCAGCCTCACCGGCTATGACAACCGCGACGCCAAAAGCGAGGAGCCGCTCGAGGAGGTCTTCCGCTACGACGCGGTCGAAGATCGCCTGGACTGCATCTCCTGCAACCCCTCCGGCGCCAGCCCCGAAGGGATTTTCTCTGACCCAACCGCCGGCGACCCGACCCGGGCCGACACGCAGTCCAACTGGTCCCAGCGCTGGGTGGCGGCGGTCCTGCCCGCGGCCCAGGAAAGCGAACCGACGCGTGGACTCGCCTTCTACCACCCGCGAGTCGTCCTCGAGAACGGCCGCGTCTTCTTCAACGCGATCGACTCCCTCGTCTCCGCCGATGCCAACGGCGAGTGGGACGTCTACCAGTGGGAGCCGGAGGGAACAGGCGACTGCACCTCCAGCTCCGAAGGAGCCGCGATCGCAAGGTCGGCGGGAGGGTGCGTCTCGCTGCTCTCGTCGGGCACCGCAGAAGAAGAAGCCAGCTTCGTGGACGCCAGCGAGGACGGCGACAGCGTCTTCTTCATCACCCCGGCACGACTCT
>JBIOVV010000094.1:0-5726 GCA_044867925.1 Solirubrobacterales bacterium
GGACCCATAAGCTCAGACACGCCTCCGGTTCTGCCCCTCGGCGGCGGGTCGGCGAGGCGGGGGCGTTGCTAGGCTCGCTTTCGCATGGCCGGCGACACGATTTCTTTTGCCCGAGGGGCGCCGAGCGCCGACATCCTGCCGCGGGACGCGGTGCGGGATGCGGCGGCGGTTGCGCTCGCTGAGGACTGGGAAAAGGCGCTCTCATACGGCACGGGGATCGGGCATCCGGCGCTCTGCGAGTGGATCGCGGAGCGACACGGAGGGCTCGATGCCGGCCAGGTGATGGTCGCCAACGGGTCGCTCGAGGCTGGCTGGATGCTCTTCGAGCACCTGCTGCAGCCGGGCGACCGCGTCGTCGTCGAGCAGCCCACCTACGACCGCACGCTGCTGATGCTGCAGCGGCTCGGGGTCGAGCTGGTGCCCGTCGCGCTGGAGGCAGACGGTCTCGACGTCGCCGCCTTCGAGGCGGCGCTGGCGGAGGGGCCGATCAAGCTGGCCCACGTCATTCCCAACTTCCACAACCCGGCCGGCTGCACGCTCTCGGCCGAGAAGCGGGTGCGGCTGGTCGAGCTGGCCGCCGAGCACGGCTTCTGGATCTTCGAGGACGACCCCTACCGCGAGCTGCCCTTCGAGGGCGAGGCGCTGGAGACGATGCTCTCGATCGACAAGGCTGACCGCGTGGTCCATGCCTCGTCCTTCTCCAAGACGGTCAGCCCGGGCGTGCGGGTCGGCTACCTCGCCGGGCCCGGCGCCGAGATCGCCAAGCTGGCGAAGCGCGCCAACGAGACCTACATCTCGCCGAACATGCTGGCCGAGTCGGTGGTCCTCGAGCTCTGTCGCTCGGGCGGTCTCGACGCCAACATCGAGTTCGTCAAAGGCGCGCTGCGCTCGCGACGCGACGCGCTCGTCGATGCCCTCAACGAGCAGATCCCCGAGGCCGAGTTCGTCGTGCCCGGCGGGGGCTACTTCCTCTGGCTCGATCTTGCCGCCGGCACCGACACCAGCGCCCTGCTTGCCGAGGCAAAGGGGGAGGGCGTCGCCTTCGTCGCCGGCCCCGACTTCATGATCGACGGGGGCGGCAACAGCCTCCGCCTCTCCTTCGCAAGCGTTCCCCCGGAGCGGATTCCCGAGGGCGTCGCTCGCATCTCCCGCGCGCTCGAGCGCATCCGCGCCGGCTCGCCCGCCTGAGTACCGCCGCGCCGATGGCCGCCGCTCTGGCCGCTGGCTCCAGATCGAGCTGATCCAGCGGCGCTTCCTCCCCGTAGGTGGGTTAACGACCCCCGCGACCGAGGAGGAAGCATGGCTGTGACAAGCAAACCGAGTGCGCTGGAGCGCGTCACGCGAGATCCGGTGTCGCGGCGCAAGCTGCTCGCGGTGACCGGTGGCTCGACCGCGCTGGCGGCCTTTCTCGCGGCTTGCGGCAGCGATGGCGACACGACGACGATGGCCGCCGATGGGGCCGGCGGTAAGACCGGCACCGAGCAGTTCGGCAAGGGCGACGTCGGCATCCTCAACTACGCGCTCACGCTCGAGTACCTGGAGACCGCCTTCTACGAAGACGTCGCCAAGAGCGGGCTCTTCAAGGGGCCCGACTTGGAGACGATCCGCAAGTTCGGCAGCGAGGAGGCCGAACACGTCACCGCGCTGACCGGCTTCGTCAAGCAGATGGGCGGCAAGCCGGCGCCGAAGCCGAAGACCGAGTTCCCGCTGAAGAGCGCCAAGTCCGTGCTCGAACTGGCGGCGACGGTGGAGAACCTCGGCGCCGCCGCCTACCTGGGCCAAGCGGCCAACATCAAGGAAGCCTCGGTGCTGGCGGCTGCGCTCTCGATCCACAGCGTCGAGGGGCGCCACGCCGCCGCGCTCAACACCCTGCTGGGCGAGTCGATCGTGCCCGACGGCGCCTTCGCCAAACCGGCCGGGGCGAACGAAGTCCTCAAGTCGGTCGAACCCTTCATCGTCGGCTGAGCCGGCGCGCGATAGCGAAAGGAGCAACGAGATGAACGACCAGGATCTGGCCCAGCCCGAGCTCGCCGCCGTCCACGTCGAGGTGGCGGACAGCGAAGATCTCTCCCGCAGCGAGGTGATCCTCAAGGGAGCGCTCGCCGCCGGTGCGATCTACGGCGCCACGATGGTCGGCCCTTTCGTCGGCCGGGCGCTGGCGATGGCCGGAAGCGGCGACGTCGGCATCCTCAACTTCGCCCTCACGCTCGAGTACCTCGAGGCTGCCTTCTACAAGGAAGCGAAGAGCAGGGCGAAGGCGAGTGGCGAGCTGAAGAGCCTGATCGAGACGATCGGCCGCGACGAGGACGAACACGTCGGGGCGCTGACCGAAACGATCAAGAAGCTCGGCGGCAAGCCCGTCGCCGAGCCCGGGTTCGACTTCCCCTACAGCGGCACGAGCGGCTTCCTCGAGCTCGCCCAGACCTTCGAGGACACGGGGGTCAGCGCCTACAACGGCGCGGCGCCGGGAATCAAGTCGAAGGAAGTCCTGGAAGCGGCCGGCTCGATCGTCCAGGTCGAGGCGCGCCACGCGGCCGCGATCGCGCTGCAGAACGGCGCCGAGCCGTCGCCGCTCGCCTTCGACCCGGCGCTGAGCGAAGCTAAGGTCTCGAAGGCGGTCGAACCCTTCATCCAGTAGGCGAACCGAGCCAAGACCGCCCTGGGAGCGATCGAGATGCGCGCGAGCAAAGCCGAGCGCCTAGCGGACGAGGAGCTGATGCCGCGGATCGGGGAGAAAGACCCCGATGCCTTCGAGGTCTTCTACGATCGCCACGGCGGCGTCGCCTACTCGCTCGCTTACCGGATCGTCGGCGAGCGAGGGGCGGCGGAAGACGTGACCCAGGAGGCATTCATCTCGATCTGGCGCAGCGGCGCCCGCTACGACGCGGCCCGCGGCAGCGTGCGCACCTGGATGCTGGGCATCGTCCGCAACCGGGCGATCGACGCGCTGCGCAGCAAGGCGGGCCGGGCGCCGAAGCTCGACTTCGACGATGACTCGATCCTCGAGCACCGCCCGGCCGCGGAGCTGACTGACACCGAGGCCCTGCGCCGCGAGACGGCGCAGGAGGTGCGCGGGGCGCTCGACGAGCTGCCCGGCGAGCAGTCGAAGGTGATCGAGCTGGCCTACTTCGGCGGCTTCAGCCATTCCGAGATCGCCGGCATGCTGGGCGTGCCGCTCGGCACCGTGAAGGGAAGGATGCGACTTGGCCTGGAGAAGATCCGCGGTGGGCTGGCAGAGGGACTGACATGAGCGCGAGCGAGCACGATCGCCGCAGCGACGAGATCGCCGCCTACTTGCTGGGCGCGCTGGAGCCCGCCGAGGCCGCCGAGCTGGAACGCCACCTCGCCGGCTGCGAGGAATGCCGGACGGAGCTGGAGTGGCTGCGTCCGGCGGTGCAGCAGCTGCCCGAGTCGGCGCCGAGGGTCGAGCCTCCGCAGGAGCTGCGCCGGCGGCTGATGACGCAGGTTCGCTCCGAGGCCGAGACCGCGACCGCCCAGGCCCCGCCGCGCGCACGCGGCCGGCGCACCGGAGACTGGAGCCTGCGTCCGGTGTTGGGCCTGGCCGCGCTGGCGCTCGTGGTGGCGGTTGTCGGCGCCTACGTGATCGACAGCGGTGGCTCGGGCGGCAGCGATACCACGACCGTGGTCAGTGGCCACTCACCCGGCGTCACCGCCGAGATTGTCAGCCAGGGCGAGTCGGGCACCCTGCACCTGGCCAACCTCCACCAGCTGCCGCGCGACCAGGTCCTGCAGGCTTGGGTTCAGCGCGGCGAGCGCATCGAATCGGCCAAGACGCTCTTCGTCCCCAATCCCGACGGCACC
Source organism: Solirubrobacterales bacterium (assembly GCA_044867925.1). GTDB lineage: Bacteria > Actinomycetota > Thermoleophilia > Solirubrobacterales > 70-9 > VRUE01. The sequence continues at coordinate 3,823 of JBIOVV010000094.1, forward strand.
GCCTCGGCGACGATCGACGGCATGGACGGCGTCAGCACGGTCATGGTCACCGCCGAGCCGCGCGGCGGCAGCACCCAGCCGACCGGCGAGCCGATCGTCAGCGTCTCTATCCCAAACTGAGGCTGAGCGACCAAGCAAGGCAAGGACGCAGGGAGCGTGGCGTGCTCCGCACGCGAGGCGACCGAGGACGCCGCCAGGCGCCGGCTCGGCCTCAGCGGCCGTAGCGGTCCGAAGAGAGGACCAGCTGCTCCGGGATCGTCGCCCGCGGCGGCGGCGCCGGGTCGGCTCGCACCGAGACCGTCTCGGCGACGCTGCGCGAGACGTGGTGCGTGCCATCGTCGGAGGCGATCGTCACACCGTCTTCGCCGGAGCTCTGCACGGTGCCCTCCAGGCCCGGCTCGAGCCCGGCGTCCTTGAGGTAGTGGAGCAGCTCCTCGGCCTCGTTCTCGAAGCGCAGCACGCAGACCTTGGCACCGGGCTCGACGTCGGAGAGAAGCGCGCCCTGCTCACGCGCGCCCTCGACGATCGGGTGGCCGTGGGGGCAGGTCGTCGCGTCGCCGATCGCGGCGCGCATGCGCTCCTCCAGCACCGGTGACATCGCGTGCTCGATCCGCTCGGCCTCCTCGTGCACCTCGTCCCAGGGGATGCCGAGCACATCGGTGAGGAAGCGCTCGATCATGCGGTGGCGACGGACGATGTGGCTGGCGTGCTCGCGGCCGGAGGCGGTGAAGTCGAGTGACTTGTCCGGCTTGCGCTCGACGTAGCCGTCGTCGGTGAGGCGGCCGATCATTTCGTGCACCGTCGGCGGCGAGAGCTGCATCGCGCGGGCGATGTTGGCGCCGGTCATCGGCAGCCCGGCCTCCTCGAGCCAGAACATGATCTCCAGGTACTCCTGCTCGGCTACCGTCGCGGTGTCCTGCGACAAGAGAAGCGCTCCTTCGGGTCGATTGCGGATCGATTCCGATACTAGCTACCGACCGGCTGCGGGCCGCCGTCAGCCGGTGCTCAGCGGCGCTCCATCAGGCTGGAGACGGCCGCCTCGTAGAAGCCGTCCCCCATGGCGCCCTCGGTCACCGTGACGTTGTCCCAGGCGGTGAGCGCGGCACGCAGCCCGGGGTCGCGCTCCGGGCCGTTGGCGACGACGAAGAAGCGGCCGACCGCCGCCGCGACCTCGAGGTCCTCGACCGAGTCGCCGACCGCGATGCAGTCAGCCGGGTCGTAGCCGCGGACGCGGGCGTGGGCGGCGACGGCGCCGGCCTTGCTGACCAGCTTGGGGACGAGGTGGTAGGCGTGGGTGGGACCGTCGATCGCGGGCATCTCGCGGCCGATCGCGCCGTTGTCGAGCAGGCGCAGGTCGTCGTGGCCATGCTCCTCCAGCAGTGCGTTGGCCTCCTCGACCTCGACCTTGCCGCGGAAGAGATGGGAGAGGACGCGGCCGTGGTGCCAGGGCGCGTGGTACTCCAGCCGCCCCTCGAAATGCTCGAAGAGCATCCTCGGGATGCCGCGCTGCTCGATCTTCTCGTAGACGGTGCCGTTCTCGTCGGGGACCATCTCGCCGGTCATCAGGGTGGTCTCGCCGTCGATCGCGAAGGCGCAGCCCGCCTCGTAGATGTAGGAGGTCTGGCCCATCAGGCGAGCGGCCTCGTGCACCTGGGGCTCGCGCCGGCCGGACATGATCACGACCTCGACCCCGGCCCGGTGGCAGGCCTCGAGGCCGCGCGACTGGGCCAGCGAGAAGCCGCCCTCGGAGTCGCGGAAGAGCGAGGAGCCCTTGCCGAGCAGGGTGCCGTCGAGGTCTGTGTAGACGCAGCTCAGTGGCATCGGTGGGTCGCTACGGTAGCCGGATGGTGGACGGACGAGGGCTCATACGGGTCGGCGCGCGGGTCCTGTCGTGGGGCAGGGGG
>JBIOVV010000095.1:0-42287 GCA_044867925.1 Solirubrobacterales bacterium
TGGGGCGGGGCAGGCCAGGGCGCGACTCTAGGAGGTCGAGCAGTTGAAGGGCGCGAGTGCTGCTGGCAGGGTCGGGATTTCGAGCAGGCCGAGCGCCTCCAGCGCTGGGCTCAGGCCGAGGCCCGCAACGACGCCGGCGACGAGATTCACCTGTTCGGTCAGTTTCTCGCTCTGTTCGCAAAGCGCCTCGGAGGTACGTTCCAGCGCCTCGACCCGGAGGGACAGAGCGCCGATCTGGGCTTTCAAGGCTGCTTCGTCGGCGTCCGCGCCACTGGCGCCAGCCTCGCCCTGCCCGCCCTGGCTGCCCGCCGCGGAGGGGCCGGCCACGATCCAAGACGTTTTTCGCTCGCCCCGGCGACAGTGCGCTCGGGAGCTGCGAACGACGCGCAGGGCGCCCTTGGGCTTCCCCTTCACCCGGTAGCAGGCATGAATCCGGCCGTCCTTGCCCACCGGGCCACGAGCCGTGGCTGTGCCGGCAAGACATAGGAGCAGCAGCGCTCCCATCGCCAGCGAGGCGAAGGCAATCAGGCCGGGTCGTGAGCTGACGATTCCACGAAATGCAGCGTTTTTTCCCATGGCCGGGAACCTCCTTCCAGATCGCGGGCCAAGCAAGCGAAACCAGCGATCGATCTACCGGAAGGACCTCAAAAATGGGTAATGGAGAGGCGAAGGCTTGAATACTCAGCAAATCTTTGACTTCGCCCTTTTGCCCTCCGCGGGGATAGCTTTTGCGGTGATGCCCGACTTCGCCGACTACTACCGCGAGATCTACGCCCTCGGCCTGGGTGGAGAGACGCCGTCGATCCCGGTCTCGGTCGCCGAGCTCGAGCGCCTCGCCGCCGAGGCGATGGACGAGCGAACCGCCAACTACGTCTTCGCCGGTGCCGGCGGCGAGGACACGATCGACGCCAACCGCGAGGCCTTCCGCCGCCGCCGGATCGTGCCGCGCATGCTGCGCGACGTTGCAGCGCGCGACCTCTCCACCACACTGCTGGACACGGCGATGCCGGCGCCGCTGATGCTGGCGCCGATCGGCGTGCAGAAGGCCGTCCACCCCGAGGGCGAGCTGGCGACGGCGCGCGCCGCGGCCAGCCTCGGCGTGCCGATGATCGCCAGCACCGCTTCCGCCTTCACGATGGAGGAGATCGCCGAGGCGGGCGGCGATGCGCCGCGCTGGTTCCAGCTCTACTGGCCGAACGACAGGGCGCTGGCGGCAAGCTTCGTCGAGCGCGCCGAGGCCGCCGGCTACGACGCCATCGTCCTCACCGTCGACACCTTCGTCCCCGGCTGGAAGCCCCGCGACCTGCAGCAGGCCTGGCTGCCCTTCCTCAACGGCGTCGGCGTCGCCAACTACTTCCAGGACCCGGTCTTCCGCGCCGCCCTCGAGCAGACGCCCGAGGAGAACGTCGGCGCCGCGACCGGCCACTTCCTCGGCATCCAGGCCAACCCCTCGCTCAGCTGGGAGGACCTCGGCTGGCTGCGCGAGCAGACCGAGCTGCCGATCCTGATCAAGGGCATCCAGCACGCCGACGACGCGCGGGAAGCGGCAGCGCGCGGCATCGACGGCGTCGTCGTCTCCAACCACGGCGGCCGCCAGGTCGACGGCGCCGTCGCCTCCCTCGACGCCCTGCCGGCGATCGCCGAGGCGGCCGGGGACGACCTCGCCGTCCTCTTCGACAGCGGCATTCGCAGCGGCAGCGACGCGATCAAGGCGCTCGCACTCGGCGCCGACGCCGTCTGCCTCGGCCGCCCCTACGTCTGGGGCTTGGCCCTCGAGGGCCGGCAGGGGGTCGAAACCGTGCTCAAGATGTTCCTCGCCGAGCTGGACCTGACGCTGGCGCTTTGCGGGTACACCGAGCCGAGTCAGCTTGGGCCAGACGCGCTCTCCGAGACTCAGGGCCTATCCCGGTAGGGGTTTCACTTAACTTTTTCGAGGAGCGACCGTTGCTGTCGCCCGGGCGGCGCTCGCGAAAAAGTACAAGACGTTCCACCCCTACCGGGATAGGCCCTGTGCGCTCAGAGATCCCGCCGGGTAAAGACCGCGGCCGCCGCGGCAAGCACACCCACCATGTAGATGAACGCCCAGACGATCAAGCCCGGGCCCGCCGCTTCTGAGCCGCCGAAGGGCCCGAACTGCAGGACGACGCCGGTCAAGCCCGAGGTATTGGATATCAGCGCGTGGAGGCTGGCGGCGTAGAGGCCCTCGAAGGGCAGGGCCCAGCTGGCCGTCCGCCCGATCGAGTGCAGGGTGTCGGAGTCGATCGCGTTGCCGATCTGGGCGAGCAGCCCGGCGGTCAGGCCGGCGCCGTAGACCATGAAGACGACGATCCCCTGGGCCGTCACCGTGAGCAGCGTCGAGGCAAGCAGGGAGAGCGCGGCGACGATTGCCACCGCAAAGGCGAGGGCCAGGGCCGGGCCGATCAGATGGTCGGGCGCCCAGTGCCCGGCCTGCCAGGTGATCGCGAGGGCCGCCGCGTAGACGGCCAGGACGTAGGCGGCGGCGAGGCCGGCGGCGGCGAGGAAGCGTGCGAGCAGCAGCGTCGTGCGGCCGATCGGGCGCACGACCAGCGGCTGCAGCAGGCCGCTCTCGGCGTCGCCCCGGACGATCCCCAGAGTGAGGAAGACGGCGAGGACGGAGCCGAGGAAGAGCGAGGTGAACATCGCCAAGCCGAAGATCGTCGCGCCGGTGAAGGCCTTCGGATCGAGGATCCCCGCTTCCGCGCCGGCGAAGCTGCGGGCATCGCGGAAGGCGAAATGGGCGCCGACCGCATACAGCGCGAGGAAGCCGAGCGAGAGCACCAGGACAGCGAGGAAGACGCGGCGGCGCAGTCCCTCCCGCAAGGCATAGCCGATCACCGTTGCAACGGAACGCGCCATCGACCGCCCTCAGCCCGTCCGACCCTGCACGGCGTCCAGGTAGACGTCCTCGAGCGAGCTCCTGAGCACCTCGACGCGGTGGATGCTCTCGCCTTCGCCGACCAGCCGCGCGACGATCCCGGGCGCCTCCTCGCGACCGGCGCCCTCGAAGAGCCTCACCCCGTTCGCGGTCTCGACCTCGACCCCGCGCGGTCGCTCCAGATCCGCCGGGCGGCCCTCCTGGACCAGCTTGCCGTCGGCGATGATCGCCACCCGGTCGCAGACCAGCTCCACCTCGCTGAGCAGGTGCGAGTTGAGCAGCACGGCGACGTCGCGGCGCCGCAGCTCTTCGAGCAGGCCGCGGACGATCCGCCTGCCGACGGGATCGAGGGCGCTGGTCGGCTCGTCGAGGAGCAGCAGGCGCGGCGAGCCGACCAGCGCCTGGGCGATGCCGAGCCGCTGCTGCATCCCCTTCGACATCGTCTCCACCCGCGTCGCGGCAGCCGCGCTGAGCTCGACCAGGTCGAGCAACTCCGCTCGCTCGGGCGCCCCTCCTGCCGAGCCGCAGAGCCGCTGATGCAGCTGCAGCAGCTCGTCGGCCGAGCACCAGCCGGGAAAGCGGAAGAGCTCGGCGAGGTAACCGATCGCGGCCCGCGCCGACGCCGAGCCCGCCGGTCTGCCCAGCACCTCGACGCTGCCGCCAGTGGGCCTGACCAAGCCGCAGGCGATCTTGGTCAGGGTCGACTTGCCGGCGCCGTTGGGCCCGAGCAGGCCGAGCAGCTCACCGGCGCTGACCTCCAGATCGACGCCGAGCAGAGCCTCCTTGCCGCGGTAGGACTTGCGCAGTGCGCGAGCGGCGAGGACCGCCGCCACTAGGCCGGCGTCTCGATCTTGGGGAAGAGCTGTGGCACGCGCTCGACGCTCTGGCCGCCGCGGCGCGAGCCGAGCTCGGCAAGCGCCCGCGAGCCTTCGTCCAGCGCCGCGAGCAGGATCTCGCCGGTCTTCGGCAGGTATGGGACGAGCAGCAAGGTGGTCACGCGCAGCCCCTCGACCAGGTTGTAGAGGACCTCGTCGAGGCGCTCGGGGTCGGCCTCGTCCTTGGCGAGGTCCCAGGGACGGGTCTCCTCGACGTAGCGATTGAGCCTGCGCACCAGCGTCCACGCCACCTCCAGCGCCTGGCTCAGCTCTGCCCGGTCGAGCAGCTCGCTGAAGCGGGGCACGGCCCCCTCGAAATCCTCGGCGAGCACCGCGTCGACCGCCGCCACCGGCACCGTGCCGTCGCGATAGCGATCGACCATCGCCAGCACGCGGCTGGCGAGGTTGCCGAAGTCGTTGGCGAGCTCGGTCTCGTAGCGCGCCTCGAAGCCGGCCGTGGAGATCGAGCCGTCCTGGCCGAAGCTGACCTCGCGGAAGCAGTAGAAGCGCAGCGCGTCGGAGCCGAAGCGGTCGATCACCGCGAAGGGGTCGAGCACGTTGCCGAGCGACTTCGACATCTTCTTCTCGCCCATCAGCAGGTAGCCGTGGATCGTCATCCGCCGCGGCGGCTCGAGATCGGCGGCCAGGCAGAGGGCAGGCCAGATCACGGCGTGGAACTTGAGGATGTCCTTGCCCAGCACGTGCAGAGCCGCGGGCCAGTAGCGCTCGGTCAGGTCCTCGCCGTCGCGGGCGAAGCCGAGCGCGGTGACGTAGTTGAGCAGGGCGTCGAACCAGACGTACATGCGCTGCTCGGGGTCCCAGGGCAGCGGCAGCCCCCACTTCAGCGTCGGTCGCGAGAGCGAGACGTCCTCGAGCCCGCCCTTGATGAAGGAGACGGCCTCGTTGCGGCGGAAGTCGGGCACGACGAAGTCGGGGCGCTCCTCGTAGAGGCCTTCGAGCTGGGCCTGGAAGGCGGAGAGGCGGAAGAACCAGTTCTCCTCGCGGACCTTCTCGAGCGGGATCTCGTGGATCGCGCAGGTGTTGCCGGGCCCGAGCTCGCGCTCGGTCTTGAAGTCGGCGCAGCGCGGGCAGTACCAGCCTTCGTAGGTGCCCTTGCTGACCCAGCCGTTGTCGTAGACCCGCTGCATGATCTCGGCGACCTTCGCCTTGTGGCGCGGGTCGGAGGTGCGGATGAAGAAGTCGTTGGTCGCGTCGATGATCGGCCCCAGCGCCTCGAACCTGGCGGCGTTGCGGTCGGCCAGCTCCTGCGGCGAGATCCCCTCGCGCTCCGCCGCCGTCTCGATCGGCTCGCCGTGCTCGTCGGTGCCGGTGAGGAAGAAGACGTCCTCGCCGCGCTGGCGCATGTGCCGCGCCAGCACGTCGGCCGCCATCGTCGAGTAGGCGTGGCCGAGGTGCGGCTCGGCGTTGACGTAGTAGATCGGCGTGGTGACGAAGTATTTGTTCGCTGCCATAGCGTCGCCGACTTTATCTAGCCAAGAACTGGAGGGAGACAGACATAACCTGCAAGACAATCCAGTTTCAGGTGGACGTCAGCGATGGAACAATGGCTGCGTCATCAGTCCGACGTCGTGAACACCAGAGCTGACGACGAGACTCCGAGTTCTGCCCCAACAGCGAGTTTGTTCTGCAGTCAGGGCGGGGTCGGAGCCCTCCCAGCGGACACAGAGGCGTCGTAACCAGGCCGGCAGCCCACGAGGCGCGAGCCAACGCCCAGCGCATTCTAAACCGACCGAACGTCGAAATCCGTCTCCGATCGACGGCATGCCCTCCAAGGCCTTTCGGCTCGTCCACCGGTCGACTACATGATGACCACCTCAACCCATTCGATTGCCGCATCGCTTATGGAGGCCCCAAGTCGGCCCCTAACGAACTATTCAGCCCGGGTTTCCGGCCCAATGGACGATGCTGCCGTCTGGTGCGACTCCTGCCACGTCTGTTCGTTCGCTGTTCCAGGATGCGGCGCCGGGACCGGAGGTCAGGGTGCCGATGGGAATGGTTTCCCAGTCGCTCCAGTAGCCGGCATAAAACCTCGTAACAAGCTCTCCGGCCGCGTTACGACCGAAAAAGTGAAGTGCGCCAAAACCGCGACTGGATATATCTGGCGCCGAGGCGATGTTCCCCTGGAGGTTGCCGTAGTGCCATGTAGCTCCACCGTCATCCGTCGCCCAATGCCCGACTGAACCGTTGCTGAGTCGTGCCGCTACGTCGACGCGATTAGATCCCCACGAGACCGCGCTTGGAGCGGAAGCCAATTCAGGGTTGCCCTCAGGCGTCGTGATCGTCGACCACGAGCTGAATGCTCCGTTGTAGTACATGCGCCGAAGTTCGTTTTTGGGGCCTCGAACGAAGAAGTCAAGGCGTCCATATCCCCAGGATGAGATATCGGGATCGGATGTGGCACCTTTTTCGCCTAGATTATCGTAATACCAATTAGTGCCTCCGTCGGGTGTCGCCCAGTGCCCGACGGACCCATCGGAAACTTTGCCCACCACATCAATGCGATTTGAGCCCCAAGAGACGGCTCCTGGACCCGACGCAAGAGCCGAACCCCCATTGACGGGAGTCACGGTTTTCCAGGAAGTCCAACCAGACCCGGTGTAGGCCTTATGGCGAAGTTGATTTGAGGAGTTTTTGACGAAAAAATCAAGTCGATAAGGTCCCCAAGAAGATAGATCTGGATCAGAAGCCGATGCGGATTCACCCAGGTTGTCCATATGCCAGACAGGACTACCGTAATAGTTCAAGAACGTACTAGCCGCTGGCTTCGGCGCCCGGAATGACGTTTCAAGAGTGCCGCAGTAGAACTTGCAATAGAAGCCGACTCCGGCGTCTTTGCCTTCATTGAGATCATCCGCGCGGAAGAAAATCAATCCTTCTAGATTCTGCCAAAGTCCACCGCCAGTGATCTGCGGGTTGATTGTGTCGTACGCCTTTTTGACAAATGCTGCCTGTTGTTCCTTACCGTATGCCCCTCCGCCTTGTTGGCGTCGTGTTTGACATTCAGCTGGCGTTTCGGTTCCTTTATTGGTCTTGAAGGACGACATACCAGTCTCGGTCACCCACCAGCGATTATTGTTCGCAATGCGTTCAAGGAACGGTTTCAAACGGGCTTCCACGGTCGCAAACGCAGCAACTCCTGTGATGTCTCCGGCTTGATCTTGGAGTTTCCATTTACCTTGATAGATGATTTCGGCACAAGAGGTGCTCTCTGCGGGGCCGCTCGCTGGATATGCATGAAAGGATGGTCTCCATTGCTGCTTCAAACCACCGGCGATTTCCGCGCCACCGGGCTGTCCGACAAACTGTTCGTCAATCGTGGCGTTGACATTCGTTTGAACCCAACTGAAATATTCTTGCGGAGTCACAAAATTGTAAGAGGTGCCATCTTCATTCCAGCCGTTTTTGGTCCAGGCCACAGAACCGATTAGAATCGCGGGCGCCCAGGCACTCACTTGGCCCAATCCGATTTTGTATCCCTTCGCAACAGCCATTCCTCCGAGCTTGCCGATGGTGGCAGCAGGCACTACTTCAGATGGCGCGCCAATGAGATTGGGCTCATTAGCTGTCTCTGCGTAGTCAGCTACTCCAGCTTCATGGAGGTACTTTAGGGCTGTCGCTAGGGCCGCTCCATACGCTTCAAGTCCAGCCTTGGTTGTTGGATAGTACCGGGCGACACCTTTCGCGACAGCGGGGGTCACTTCCGCAGTTCGTTTTAGACCGTACGGAACTGCCATCCACGCAGCTTCCCCTGTATTGGTCGTTGGAAGCTCCAGGTTGATAAGTGCCTTAAGGTTTCCGTTACCCGAGGCTTTGCGGGCGTTTTTGATTCGAGTCACTATTCCGTTCAGCCATTCGGAGTTGTATGTTCCGGGCGCAGTTTCATAGTGGTGCCAGTAGACATGGATGCGCACTGTGTCAGCGCCCATTTCGCCCGAGATACGGTCGCCGATCGCATCGACGGGTGGGCTTGGGTCATCTACATGGAACCCGTGACGAAAGTTGGCATGCCCCAAGGACCCAGCGTGGGCCGAAGGTGTGATCGCAGCAGCGAACGTCAGTACAAGAAAGACTAGAAGCGAACGCAGAAGTTTTTGTGACAAGGGCAGAGGCTCAGAACCGAACGAATTTGTCATAGCGGTCATCCTACGCACGGGCCTGGGTTGCAGCAAGGCGGCTGTGCCGTCCGGCCGAAGCGGCTAATCATAATTAGGTAGCGAGCACAAATAGACTCGCACGGCGGCCGTGCGTCCTCCAGAGGCTGTTTTGAGAGAGCCCTTGAGGTCCGAAGACAAGTCAAGAGTCCCCGAAGGGCTGGCCACAGGAGGTCCCGAGGCTATCTACGCGGCTCGCGGCCGGTCAGCGCCCGGTAGAGGTCGTTCGCCCGCGTTCCGGTCAGCGCCGCCACCACGCTGGCGGCGGCCCGCGGGCGGGCGCCGGACTGCACCAGGTGGCGCAGGGCGTCGACGGCAAAGCCGACGTCGCGATCGTGCTCCTCGGCGGCGGCCGGGGCGATCACCAGGACGATCTCGCCCTTGACGTCGCCGCGGAAGCGCCGCGCCAGCTCGGCCAGCGAGGCCCTCGAGACTTCCTCGTGCATCTTGGTCAGCTCGCGGCAGACCGCGGCGGGCCGGTCGGGAGCGATTGCCGCCAGTGCCGCCAGCGACTCGCCGATGCGGCGCGGCGACTCGAAGGCGATCACGGTCTCGGCCGAACGCAGGACGCGCTCCATCTCGCCGGAGCGCTTGGGCAGGAAGCCCTCGAAACGCCAGCGGTCGGTTGGCAGGCCGGAGGCGACGAGCGCAACGGGGACGACGGAGGGGCCAGGCAGGACCGTCACGTCGAGGTCGCGTTCGATGCAGCGGCGAATCAGCTTGTAGCCCGGGTCGGAGACCGTCGGCATGCCCGCGTCGGAGACCAGCGCCACCCGGTCGCCGCGCTCGATCCGCTGCGCCAGCTCGGTGGCGCGCGGGCCTTCGTTGCCCTCATGGTTGGAGATCAGCGGCGGCGCCGGGCGGATGCCGAGCTTGTCGAGCAGGCTGCCGGTGCGCCGGGTGTCCTCGCAGGCGATCCAGTCTGCGGTGACGAGCGCTTCGCGGACGCGGGGGGTGACGTCGTCGAGGTTGCCGATCGGGGTCGGGCAGACGATCAGCTCGCCCGGCATCAGCCCTTGCCCCGCTCGAGCTCGATCCGCGCCATCGCGGCGGCGCCGATCATGCCGGCGTCGGGGCCCAGCTCGGCGGCGACCACGGGGATGCGCTTCATCGGCGGCAACGCTCGCGCCTCCAGCTCGCGCCTGGCCGGGTCGAGCAGAAGATCGCCGGCGGCGATCACGCCGCCGCCGATCACGAAGACCTCGGGCTCGAAGATGTTGGCGAAGCTGGTCAGGGCGACGCCGAGTCGCGAGCCGATCAGGTCGAAGACCGCGCGCGCGGTGGCGTCGCCGCCGAGGGCCGCCTCGGTGACCGCCTTGCCGTCGATCTCCTCTCCCGCGGCGAGCGCCGACCCCAGCGCCGACCCCGGCTCGCGCTCCGCCGCCGCTCGACCCTCGCGGCCAAGCGCGGTGCCGGAAGCCAGCGTCTCGACGCAGCCCCTGCCCGGGCAGTTGCCTTGGCAGGGCGGCCCGTCTGCCTCGATCACCGTATGACCCAGCTCGGCCCCGGCCCCGGTGGCGCCGCGATAGACCTCGCCGCCGAGGATCAGGCCGCCGCCGATCCCGGTGCCGATCGTCAGCATCACCGCGTTTTCGGTCCCCCGCGCGGCGCCGTGGAGGTGCTCGGCGAGAGCGGCAACGGTCGCGTCGTTGTCGACGAAGACGGGCAGGCCGGTGCGCTCGCCGGCGATCTCGCGGATCGGCAGGTCGTCGAGCGGCAGGTTGACCGCGGAGATCGCGATGCCGCGCTCGTGGTCGATCGTGGCTGGAATCCCCAGGCCAACCGCGGCGACCCCTGGGCGCTCCCCGCGGGCCTCTTCGACCTCGCGGATCAAAAGCTCGACCAGCTCGTCCTCCGTCTGGCCGGTCGAGGCCTCACGGCTCTCCCAGAGCACCTTCGAATCGGGGTCGAGGACGCCGAGCAGCATCTTCGTGCCGCCCAGGTCGACGCCGATGATTTCCCCTGCACTCATACGAGCTTCGTAGCAGGGTAGAGGCGGGCGACCGCGGGCATCGGCATCATTCCCGGCAGTCTTTCATGGCCGACAATGGCGAGCAGCAGCCCTCCGGGCCGCCCGAGTACAAGGTCTACCGGTCCCGGAAGGGCCGCTTGTCCGGGTTGCGGTCCCCCGATCTCTCCGGCTTGCGGGAGCGGACTCCGCGCGCGCCGAAGTGGTGGCGGCGGGGCAAGGAACCGGAGCCCGAGCATGTCGGGCCGCCTCGCCGCTGGACCGGCAAGCGGGTGCTCAAGTGGGTCGGGCTGGCGGCGCTGGGCTGGATCCTGCTCAGCTTCCTCGCCTTCGCGGTCTCGGCCCAGCTGCAGGCGTTCAAGCTTTCGGGCGAAGCGAAGGACGCGCTGCACGGCAACCCGCTGCTGCTGCCCAGCGCCCAGACGATCCTCGTGCTCGGCACCGACGCCCGCCCGCCCGATACCCAGGAGCCCGGCGCCCCCCACAAGCAGAAGTGCTTCGAGCAGCAGTCGCACGGCGACGCTCCGCACGACGGCTGCGAAGCCGGTGAATACCGGGCCGACACGCTGATGCTGATCCGCGCCGGCGGCGGCGCCTTCCGCAAACTCTCGATCCCGCGCGACAGCTACGCCGAGATCCCCGGCCAGAGCCCGCAGAAGATCAACGGCGCCTACGCCTTCGGCGGCGCCAAGGCGCAGATCGAAGCGGTCGAAAACTTCCTCGACATCGAGATCGACCACGTCGCGATCGTCAACTTCACCGGCTTCGAAGACCTGATCGACGCGGTCGGCGGGGTCGAGGTCGACGTCCCCCACAAGCTCTGCGCCGACATCTCCGGCGGCGCCGGCGGCGGCCAGGGCGGCGTGACGCTGCGACTGCGCAAGGGGGAGAACACCCTCGACGGCGAAAAGGCGCTCGCCTACTCGCGCGTGCGCAAGCCGAGCGAATGTCCCGGTCCCGGCAAGAGCGCCTACTCGCTCGGCTACAACGACTTCGACCGCGAGCAGGCGCAGCAGGCGGTGATCAACGGCATCAAGGGCCGGCTCACCGACCCACTCCGCCTCCCCTACAACTTCATCCACGGCCCGATCATCGGCTGGGACGCGCCCAAAGCCTTCGTCAGCGACATGGGCTTCCTGACCATGCCGCAGCTCGTCCTCTCCGCCGCGATCGGCGGCAGCGGCCCCACCGACGTGCTCTGCGCCGGAGCCGACTCGGGCTGCGACCCAGAAGGCCCCGGCGGCAGCATCGAAGTGCCGGAGTCGACCCGCCGCCGCGCCGTCGACCGCCTGCTCAACGGCTAGCCGCCCGCCCACACGCGCCGGAACCCGCTGTCGATCGATCTGCCCCCGTATGCGCGGGGCAATCGATCAGTCGCTGGTCGTCGACGCCTTCGGCTTGGAGTCGCCGGAGGACTTCGAGTCGCTCGACTTGGAGTCACTCGAGCTCTCTCCCGACGACCCCTTCGACTCGCTCGATCCCTCCGAGCCCGAACCGTTGGCGGCAGCGCCCTTCTTCTTCTTGCCGTAGTCGGTGTTGTAGAAGCCGGAGCCCTTGAAGTGGACGGCGACCGGGTGCAGGACGCGCACCGCCGGGGCGCCGCACTCCTGGCACTCCGTCAGCGCATCGTCGCTCATCCGCTGGATCACGTCGAAGACGTGTCCGTTGTCGCATTTGTACTCGTAGATCGGCATCGCGGCGGGATTATCGCAGCCGGCCCCGGGGAGCCCCGCCCTCGGCCCCGCCGTCTCTATACGGTTCCCCCGTGGCAACCGCCGAGGAGAATCGCCCCACCGACGTCTCGATGGAGGAGATCGTCGCCCTCTGCAAGCGCCGCGGCTTCGTCTTCCCCTCCTCGGAGATCTACGGCGGGCTCGGCTCGACCTACGACTACGGCCACTACGGGGTGCTGCTCAAGAACAACGTCAAGGCCGAGTGGTGGCGGGCGATGCTGCAGGAGCGCGACGACATCGTCGCGCTCGACTCGGCGATCCTCCAGCACCCGCGGGTCTGGGAGGCGTCGGGGCACCTCGAGGGCTTCACCGACCCGCTCGTCCAGTGCCTCGGCAAGTGCAAGAAGCGCTGGCGCGAAGACCATCTGCGCGAGGCGGTCGAGGCCGACGGCGGCGATCCCGGCGCCGAGCTGCGCTGTCCCGAGTGCGGCGGCGAGCTCTCCGAGCCGCGCCAGTTCAACCTGATGTTCGAGACCCACGTCGGCCCGGTGGCCGGCGAGGGCTCCGAGGTCTACCTGCGCCCGGAGACCGCCCAGGGCATCTTCATCAACTTCAAGAACGTGCTCGGCTTCGCCCGCAAGAAGCCGCCCTTCGGCATCGCCCAGATCGGCAAGTCCTTCCGCAACGAGATCACCCCGGGCAACTTCATCTTCCGCACCCGCGAGTTCGAGCAGATGGAGATGGAGTTCTTCGTGCCGCCCGCCGAGGCCGAGCGCTGGTACCGGACCTGGATCGAAGAGCGCGAGCGCTGGTACACCGAGCTCGGCATCCGCCCCGAGTTCCTCCGCGTCCGCCCCCACGACGCCGACGAGCTCTCCCACTACTCCTCGGGCACCAGCGACGTCGAGTACCTCTTCCCGATCGGCTGGTCGGAGCTGGAGGGGATCGCCAACCGCGGCGACTTCGACCTCACCCAGCACGCCAACTTCAGCGGCGAGAAGCTCGAGTACTTCGACCAGCAGAGCAAAGAGCGCTACGTCCCCCACGTGATCGAGCCCGCCGCCGGCGCCGATCGCGCCACCCTCGCCTTCCTGGTCGACTCCTACGACGTCGAGGAGGTGGAGGGCCGCCGCCGCACCGTGCTGCGCCTCCACCCCTGCCTCGCCCCGGTCAAGGCCGCGGTCCTGCCTCTCGTCTCCAAGGACGGCCTGCCCGAGAAGGCCCGCGAGCTCTTCGCCGAGATCCGCAAGCGGGTCCCCGCCGAGTTCGACGAGGGCGGCTCGATCGGCAAGCGCTACCGCCGCCAGGACGAGATCGGCACCCCTTGGGGCATCACCGTCGACCACCAGACGATGGAAGACGACACCGTCACCCTGCGCGACCGCGACTCGCTGGAGCAGACGCGAGTCGGGGTCGCCGGCTTGGCGGACGACCTAGCCGCCCGCCTCGCCCAGCCCTGGCGCAGCCCGAAGCTCAGCTGAGCTACGAGCCGCCCTCGATCAAGCCGATCACGTTGCCCTCGGGGTCGGTGAACTGGCCGAGGACCATGCGGCCCATAATCGTCTCGGGGCCCATCACGCGGGAGCCGCCGAGGGACTCGGCCTTGGACAGGGCCTCCTCGACGCTGGGGACTTCGACGTAGAAGGTGACGTGGCCGTCGTAGCCCTCGGGGCCCTGGCCGATGCCGCCGCCGAGGCCGATGCCTTCGGCGTTGCTGTTGGCCTCGCGGTCGACCAAGCCGTATTTCATCTCGTTCTCCGCGTTGACGTCCCAGTCGAAGAGCTCGGCGTAGTAGCTCTGCAGCTTCTCGCCGTCCTTGCCGACCACCTCGAAGTGAACCACTGGCTGTCCCATCTCGCCTCCTCCGGTTTGACTGGCGCCGTTCAGGCGTTCGCCATGAACCGTTCCACATCGGCGGCGTCGGCGGCAAGCGCCGCGCCGGCCTGCTTGGTGATGCGGCCGAGCGGCTCGATCGTGACTTTGCCGCGGGCGAGGCGCCAGGTGCCGACCGCGCGGCCCTTGACCATCGCGAAGGGCTTGAAGATGCCGTTGAGAGTGACCAGGTGCGTCTGCTTGCCGAGCACGGCCTCGCGCGAGGTCCAGCCCAGCAGGACGGGCTCGAAGGCGCCGAGCAGTCGCGGGCCGGGGACCTCGGCGACGGGCGGGTGAGCGGCGAGGTGGACCAGGCCGTCGTCGCGCTGGACCAGCTCCGGGGCGATCGCGGCGAGGCCGGCGCGCGCGTCGCGCAAGGGCAGGCCCGCCCAGCGAGCGAGGTCGCGGTCGTCGGCGGGCGCGTGACCGACCAGATAGCGCCGGGCCAGCTCGGCCAGCGCCTTGTCGCGATCGACTTTGGGCTGTCGCCCCAGCCAGTCGCGGACCAGGACGTAGGCGTGGTCCTTGCCGACCATCGGCCCGCGCACGGCCACGCCCCGCACCGCCGCCAGGAAGAGGAGGTGGATCAGCGCCTGTCCCCCGGTGGGGACGCCGGCGGAATCGAGCCGCTCGCGCAGCTGGTGCCTGGTAAGCGGCCCCTCCCCGACCAGGGCGCGTTCGATCGTCTCCACGGCAAGCTCGCCCTGCTGCGGAGACATCCCCTCCTGCTGCAGGCGCCGCTTGCACGAGGTGTGCAGGGGCGGCGTCGTCAGCGCCTGCAGCCAAGGGTAGTCCTCGCTGCGAACGAGGTGGAGCGTGCCGCGGTTGAGCCAGGTGATCAGCAGCGAGCGCTCCTCGCTCAGCGCCCGGTCGAGGTCGGCGGCGGTCAGACCCTCGCTGCGGGCGCGCACGGCCAATCGTGCCCCCCGCGGGTCCTGCCCCTGCACCGCGAGCAGGCGCTCGACCACGGCGCCCGGCGCGCGGGCAGCGGGGCCGGCCAGGCCCTGGGCGGCGAATCGCTCGGCGAAGATCGAGGCGGTGGGCACGCCTGCAGATGATGCCGTGCTCCTCGCCACGAAGGCGACAGGTCGGCTGGGCAGGCTCGCGAAGACTGCATGGAGGCTGCCTGCCTAGAGCAGCGACCGCAGAGGTGCTGGGGCTATTCGACCGCGAGCAGGTCGATCACGAAGATCAGCGTTTCGTTCGGGCCGATCACCGGTGGAGAACCCGCCGGGCCGTAGGCGAGGTTTGCCGGGATGGTCAGCTCGCGCCGGCCCCCGACCTTCATCCCGGCGACGCCCTGGTCCCAGCCTTTGATCACTTCGCCGGCGCCCAGGGGGAAGCTGAAGGGTTCGTTGCGGCTCCAGGAAGAGTCGAACTCTTCTTCGCTGTCATAGCCGACGCCGACGTACTGGACCGTCACCTGGTCACCCGCTTTGGCCGTGGCGCCGGTGCCCTTTTCGAGTTCTTTGATCTCGAGCGTCTTCGGCGGCGCGCCGTCGGGCACGGACACCGTCGGCTTCGTCTTTTCACCGCTCGAACCCGATTCGGTTTTCGGCGCTTCCGTCGTTGCGGTCGATTCCGTGGTCGCGGTCGATGCGGCTGAATCCGACGAGGAGTCGTCGTCGCCGCAGCCCACCGCGAAGAGGGCGACGCATGCGATCAGGATCAAGGTCAGGCGCTTCACGGCGGCAGATCCTACGCGACGTCCCGGGGACGCGGCAGCTCCCTCGCTTCGCCGGCGTCG
This sequence comes from Solirubrobacterales bacterium, assembly GCA_044867925.1. Classification (GTDB taxonomy): domain Bacteria; phylum Actinomycetota; class Thermoleophilia; order Solirubrobacterales; family 70-9; genus VRUE01. The sequence goes on from JBIOVV010000095.1 coordinate 15,205, forward strand.
AGCTTGAGCACGACGCCCCCCTCGCGGATCTCGCCGACCTCGGGCGCATCGACGAATCGGCGGCCGCCGGGGCCGGGCTTCGTATCGATGACGATCCCGTCGAAGATGTCGGTCCCGGAGTCGCGCTGGACCCGTACGACCTTGCCCAGCCGCTCGCCGTCGCTGGAGAAGACCGCGACGCCGCGACCGAGCACGAGGTAGGAAATCGGCGGACCCAGATCCTCCATTTGCCCGACCCTAGCGAACCGCTTTTCCTTCGCAGCCCTAGACTGCGACACGGGAGATGGGACTGAACCTGGCATCGCTGCTGGTCGATAGCGCCGAACGGGCGCCGGAGATGCCGGCGATCCGCCTCGGCGACACGGAGCTGAGCTACGGCGAGCTGGACGAGCGCAGCGCCCGCCTGGCGGCGCTGCTGCGCGCGAAGGGCGTCGAGCCCGGCGATCGGGTCGGAGTGATGCTCCCCAACGTCCCCGAGTTCCCGATCGCCTACTACGGGGCGCTGCGCGCCGGCGCCGTCGTAGTGCCGATGAACGTGCTGCTGAAGCGGCGCGAGATCGCCTTCTACCTGGAGGACTCGGGCGCGAAGCTGCTGCTCGCCTGGCACGGCTTCGCGCAGGAGGCGCGCGATGGCGCCGCCGATGCCGGCGCCGAGCTGATCGAGGTCGAGCCGGATGGCTTCTCCTCGCTGCTGGCCGAGCACGAGCCCACCGCCGAGGTCCACGAGACGGCCGAGGACGACACCGCGGTGATCCTCTACACCTCTGGCACCACCGGCAAGCCCAAGGGTGCCGAGCTGACCCACCTCAACCTCTTCCGCAATGCGGACGTCTCGAGTCGCACCACCTGCGAAGTCGCCGAGGGCAACGTCGTCCTCGGCGCCCTCCCCCTCTTCCACTCCTTCGGCCAGACCGTCGGCATGAACGCCTCGCTCAAGGTCGGCGCCTGCCTGACGCTCGTGCCGAAGTTCGACCCCGGTGAGGCGCTGAGGACGATGCAGCGCGACGGCGTCACCCACTTCTACGGCGTGCCGACGATGTTCGGGGCCCTGCTCCACCACCCCGAGCGCGAGAGCTACGACACCTCCTCGCTGCGCACCTGCATCACCGGCGGCGCCTCGATGCCGGTCGAGGTCCTGCGCGGCTTCGAAGAGGCGATGGGCGCGGTCGTGCTCGAGGGCTACGGCCTCTCGGAGACCTCACCGGTCGCCTGCTCCAACCATCCCGACGACGAGCGCAAGCCGGGTTCGATCGGCACCCCGATCGAAGGGGTCGAGATGCGGGTCGTCGACGAGAACGACGAGGAGGTGGCCCAGGGCGAGGTCGGCGAGATCGTGATCCGCGGCCACAACATCATGAAGGGCTACTGGCAGCGCCCCGACGCCACCGAGGAGGCGATGCGCGGCGGCTGGTTCCACAGCGGCGACATGGCCCGCACCGACGAGGACGGCTACTTCTACATCGTCGACCGCAAGAAGGACCTGATCATCCGCGGCGGCTATAACGTCTATCCGCGCGAGGTCGAGGAGGTGCTCTTCGAGCACCCGAAGATCCGCGAAGCCGCAGTCGTCGGCGTCCCCCACGACGAGTGGGGCGAGGAGATCGGCGCCGCCGTCGTCCTCCACGAGGGTGAGGAGCTGGCGCCCGAGGAAGTCAGCGCCTACGTCAAGGAGCGGATCGCCGCCTACAAGTACCCGCGCCTGGTCTGGTTCCTCGACGACCTCCCCAAGGGCCCCACGGGCAAGATCCTCAAGCGGGAAATCGACCCTCCCGCCTCCACCTGAAAAACACCAGACCGGGGAGAAAAGGCAGCGGCCGATCTCTTTGCCACCGGATGCGTGGGTCAATCGATCAGTCGGAGGAAAGATCGACACGGGATGCGGCGATCTGGAGGCTGGTGAAGCAGCAGCACGGAGTGGTGGCGCGCCGGCAGTTGCTCGAAATCGGGCTCGGTGCGCGGGCGATCGAGCGTCGGGTCGCATCGGGCCGGCTGTACCCCGTGTGGCGCGGGGTCTACGCGGTAGGACGGCCGCAGCTAGATCAACGAGGACGCTGGATGGCGGCCACGCTCGCCTGCGGCCGGACCGCCGTTCTCAGCCACGGTAGCGCCGCGGCGCTGTGGGGCTTCGGCAACGAGCGTCACGGCCCGATCGAGGTCTCGGTGCCGAGCGTCTCGCCGCGGCGCCGTCCCGGCATCCGCGTCCACAGGCGCCCGGCCCTGCGGCCGGATGATCTGACGATCCACGAGGGCGTGCCCGTGACCTCGCCCGTTCGGACGCTGATCGATGAGGCAAGGACGCTTACCCCGCGGCGGCTCGAGCGCGCCGTCAATGAGGCCGACAAGCTCGACCGGGTGAAGGTCGACAAGCTGTATGCGGCCCTCGCTCACTATCGGGGAGTGCCGGGAATACAGGCGTTGCGCGCGCTACTCGATCCCATCACCTTCCGTTTGAGCGATTCCGAGTTGGAGCAGACAATGCGGAAGCGCTCCGATGCCGCCGGACTACCGGCACCGAAGACCAAAGCCAGGGTGAACGGATTCGAGGTCGACTTCTTCTGGCCCTTCCTCGGGATCGTCGTCGAGGCCGATGGCTTGCGGTACCACAGGACTCCTCTCCAGCAGCGACGAGGTCTCGAACGCGACCAGGCCCACACGGCATCCGGCCTTCGACCACTGCGCTTCTCTCACTGGCAAATCGCCTTCGAAGCCTCCTACGTGCAGCGCATTTTGCGCAAGACCGCCGCCGCCGCGCCCGCCCATTGAACGCCGCCTGATCGATTGACCACCAGATCCGTGGGCCAATCGATCAGTCGCCCGTCTGAGGCGCCCAGACCATCCGTGACGAACTCACATATCCCCGACTGGCTGGACAGCCAGTTTGACGCTAACCTGCGGAGCAGCCGCCCGCCGGACCCAGCAAAGGAGAGAGATGAGCGTCGCATCGCAGAGCCTGATGGACAACGTCACCTACGAGGATCTCTACAAGCGCTGGGAGCAGGGCAACTGGAGCGCCTACGACATCGACCTCTCCGGCGACAAAGCCGGCTGGGAGGGCCTCAGCGACATCCAGCGGCGCTCGGCGATGTGGATCTACTCGATGTTCTTCTACGGCGAGGACCGCGTCGCCGACACCCTCGCCCCCTACATCACCGCCGCCCCGACCGAGGAGCAGTCCTACTTCCTCGCCACCCAGCAGGTCGACGAGGTCCGCCACTCGGTCTTCTTCCACCGCTTCTTCAAGGAGGTGATCGGCGTCGGCGGCGACTCGATCCAGCAGACGCTCTCCTCCACCCTGCCGCAGCTCAACTGGGGCTACCGCGGCATCTTCGACCGGCTCGACCTGATGGCCGAGGAACTGCGCAAGGACCGCTCGCTGCCCAAGTACGCACAGGCGATCACGCTCTACCACCTGATCGTCGAGGGTTCGCTCGCCCAGCCCGGCCAGCACTTCATCGAGGACTTCTTCTCCTCCGAAGACACGATGCCCGGCTTCAGCGCCGGCATGGCCAACGTCTCCCGCGACGAGCAGCGCCACATCGGCTTCGGCGTCAAGGTGCTCTCCGAGCTGCTCGCCGACGAGCATCCCGCCCACGAGGAATGCAAAGCCGCCGTGGTCGAGCTGCTGCGCGAAGTGCTGCCCTACGGGCCGGCGGTCTTCTACCCGCCCAACTTCGATCGCGAGTACACCGAGTGCTACGGCTTCTCGCTCGAGGACATCTTCTCCTTTGGCCTCAAACTGATTCGCCAGCGCTGGCGCACGATCGGCTACCCGACCGAGGAGATGCCTCCCGGGGTCTTCCCCTTCGACCCCGAGGCCTCACCCGAGGAGGTCGCCCAGAACCAGGTGAAGCTGATGGAGGCCGGCATCCTCGGTCCGCCCGACGTCACCCCGGAGGCCACGCCCGAGATGCAGCGCCTCTACTTCGACGTGGTCAAGCGCGCCGCCGACCATCGGGCCGCCAGCGGCTCGCCGCTGGTCTACCAGTGGCGCTTCACCGACGCCGACCCCTGGCATCTGATCATCGACAACGGCTCGACCCGGGCGGAGCCGGGCGAAGCCCCCAACCCGACGCTGACGCTGGAGGCGAAGTGGGCCGACTTCGTCGGGATGAGCAAGCCGGACGCCAACCCGCTGAAGATGGTGCTGACCCGGCGCATCCGCCCCCGCGGCTCGATCCGCGAGATCGCGCGGATGCGGAAGGTCTTCGGGTAGCCGGAACGCACCACCCGGCCTCGATTGGCTTAGGAGATCGGAGGGTGGGCCTGGGCCCAGGGGCGCTCGGTCTCTAGCTGGGCCGCTAGGGAGAGCAGGGTGGACTCGTCGCCGGGGCGGCAGATGATCTGGACGGCCAGGGGCAGGCCGTCGTCGGCGAAGCCCATCGGCACCGACATCGCCGGGTTGCCGAGGTGGTTCCAGGGGACGCAGTAGGGATAGAAGCGGCTCATGCCGAGCACGGTGCTGATGGCGCCCTTGCCCTCCCAACGGCGGATGGGGAGTGCGGTGCCGCCCATCACCGGCGTGACCAGGACGTCGAAGGAGTCGAAGAGAACGTTGACGCGGGCGGCGTCGGCGGCGCGGCCACTGTTCAGGGCGCGCTCGTAGAGCGCCGAGGGAAGGGTGCTGCCGAGCCGGCCGAAGCCGCGGGTTCGCCGTTCGAGGCGCTCGGGATGCGGCACTTCCCGCACCGTCTCCGCAACACCGCCGAGGAAGCGCGCGGTGATGTTGTTGCCGATCATCCCCCAGTCTGGGTCGCGGGCCGTGACCTCGTGGCCGAGTGAGCCCAGCAGCTGCGCGGCGTCGGAAACCGCGTCCTTTACGACCCCGTCGACGGTCGGCGGCGCCGCTGCGCGCGGCGCCAGGGTCGAGTAGGCGACGCGAAGCTTTCCGGGCGCCTGCTTGGCCGCCTCGACAAAGGAGCGATCGGGCAGGGACGGAGCCTCGGGCTCCCGCGAGCCACCGGCGATCACGTCGAGCCAAAGGGCCGTATCGAGGACGTTGCGGCTGAGGCAGCCGAGGACGGCGAGGCCGCGCCAGCCTTCGAGCTCGGGTGCCAGGGAGACGCGCCCACGCGACGGCTTGAGCCCGAAGAGCCCGCAGGACGCCGCCGGGATGCGAATCGATCCGGCGCCGTCCCCGGCCGAGGCGATCGGGACGAGGCCGGCTGCGACCGCGGCCGCGGAGCCGCCGCTCGACCCACCTGGCGTGCGCTGCGGGTTCCAGGGATTGCGCGTGACGCCGTAGGTGGCCGACTCGGTGAAGCCGCAGATCGCCATCTCGGGCAGCAGGGTCAGGCCGACGACGATCGCGCCCGCCTCGCGCAACCGCCGCACCATCTCGGAGTCTTTCCGCGCAGGCTCGGTGAAACCGTCGGTGCCGTGGGTGTTGATCTCACCGGCCACGTCGACTTCGTCCTTGATCGCGATCGGCACCCCGAGCAGCGGCCGCTCCTCCCCCGCCTTCAGCCGCGCTTCCGCCTGCTCCGCTTCCAGCAGCGCTTTCTCCCCCAGCACCTTGCGGAACGAGTTCAACCGCGGATCGAACTTGGCGATCCGATCGAGGCAGAGCTGCACCAGCTCCCGCGGCGAGACCTCCCCCGCCCGAACCATCTCCGCCTGACGAGAAGCTCCAGCAAAGGCGAGATCGTCACTCATCGCGACAGCGTATTGGGCTTATCCCGGTAGGGGCGGAACGTCTTGCCAAAAAGTTAAGTGGTGCCCCTACCGGGATAAGCCCCTCAGGCCTCCGCTGGCTCGGGCTCAGCCACACTGCCGCTCTCGAAGCTGAGGTCGGGCAGCGCCCGGTCGAGCCAGGACGGCATCCACCAGTTCCAGTCGCCGAACAGCTTCATCGCCGCCGGCACCAGGATCAGGCGGACCAAGGTCGCGTCGAGCGCGATCGCGACGGCGCAGCCCAGGCCGAGCTCCTTGATCGAGGGCACGCCGGTGAGCACGAAGACGGCGAAGACCGAGGTCATGATCAGCGCCGCCGAGGAGATCGTGCGAGCGCTGGTCGAGAGCCCTTCGGCGACCGCCCGTTCGTTGTCGCCGTGCTCGAGGTAGTGCTCGCGGATCCGCGACATCAGGAAGACCTCGTAGTCCATCGAGAGGCCGAAGACAATGGCGAAGATCAGCGGCACGTTGATAGTGTCGAGGGCGCCCTGGGCTTCGAAGCCGAGCAGGCTGTCGAACCATCCCCACTGGAAGACCGCGACGAGCACGCCGAAGGCCGCGCCGATCGAGAGCAGGTTCATCAGCACCGCCTTCAGCGGCAGCAGCAGCGAGCGCAGCATCACCATCAGGACGAGGAAGCTGAGCGCGAGGATGAAGAGGATGATCTTCCACATCGAGCCGCTGACCTGATCCCGGGCGTCCTGGCTGCGGGCGGTTTCGCCGCCGACGTCGACCGTCGCGATCTGGCTCAGCGCGGCGCTGGGCACGACCTGGTCGTCGAGGCGGTCGAGCAGCGCGATCGTCGCATCGGACTCGCTGGGGGCGCTCGGGGTCGCCTGGATCAGGACGCTGTCGGCGGCATAGGCGGGCGGCGCGACGGAGCTGACCCCGGGCGTCTCCTCGAGCGTGCGGGCGAACCGGGCAACGGCGATCTTCTCGCCATTGGTGACGCCCTCGCCGCCGAAGGAAGCGACGATCTGCACCGGATCGGTGCCGCCGCCGAGCTGCTTCGAGGCGAGTTCGTTCCCCACCCGCACGTCGCTGCCGGCGGGGAACTGCTTGATCGCCTGGGTTCCCGTCTCGATCGAGAGCAGCGGAATCGCCAGGAAGAGCAGCACCGAGGAGACCCCGACCACCGCGACCCAGGGCCGAGCCATCACGCGGGTGGTCCAGCGCACCCAGAAGGCCTCGCGGTCGGGGCGCTCGCCGGAGCGGCGGAATATCCCGAGCACCTTAGCGACGATGCCGCCGGGCAGGACGCGGTCGCCGAGCATCGCGATCAGCACCGGCAGCAGCGTGACCGCGGTCAGGATCGAGACGGCGACCACGGTCATCGCACCCAGCGCCATCGAGCGCAGCGCCTGGTTGTCGACCATCCAGAGGCCGGCCAGCGAGACGATCACGGCGAGGCCGGAGAAGGCAACAGCCAGGCCCGAGGTGGAAAGCGCCTCCGCCCGGGCCGAATCCTTGTCGCGCCCGCCGGCGCGCTCCTCGCGATAGCGGGCGAGGATGAAGAGCGAGTAGTCGATCGCGACGCCGATGCCGATCATCGAGGCCATGTTGGTGACGAAGACCGAGGTCTCGATCTGCTGGGAGAGGAAGTAGATCAGCGCCCCGGTGACGATCACGCTGACGAAGCCGAGCACCAGCGGCAGGGCCGCCGCCGCCAGCGAGCCGAAGACGACGAGCAAGATGATCGCGACGATCGGGAAGCCGCCGGCCTCGGCTTTGGCGAGGTCTTCCTTGGAGAGCTCCTGCATGCCGGCCCAGATCGTCGGCTGCCCGGCGAGGTAGGTGGTGACACCCGCCGTGGCGGCGCCGGGGTCGAGCGCTTCGCGCAGGTCGGTGGCCGAGTCGATCTGCAGGTCCGAGGACTTTTCGCTGTGCAGCGGCAGCATCGCCGTCCCGGTGCGCTGCAGGGCAAGCGCGGCGCGGCGGGCGGTGGCGGGCGGCAGGGTCACTTCGTCGAGTCCCGCCACCGCGTGGCGCACCCGGTCGACCGCCGCGGCCCGATCCGCGCGCCCGGCGTCGGCGTCGGCGCGCAGCAGCACCGCGATCTGCCCGGCCTTGTCGCCGAAGTCGCTCTCCAGCGAGTCGCTGACCGCCTTCGACGGACTGCCCGGCACGTCGAATCCGCCCCCGGTGAGGTGATCGGTCTGGTGCGAGGCGATCGGCAGGGCCACCGCGACGACCGCAACCCAGGCTGCCAGGACCCAGCGGCGGCGGCGCCCCAGGAAACCGGCAAGTCTGACCATGAAGTCACGCATTGGCTGGACAGCCAGCCTTCCGGATGCACAACCGTTCGTCTGTGAGTGCGGTCACTCCAAACAGTTCCGGTGTGCCTTTGCCGCTCTAACCGAAGGCAAGGAACAGCGGAAGCGCAGCGCCTACTCGGAGGTGAGCAGGTAGCGGCCCGAGGCCGCGGCCACCGCGAGGCCACCGCTGATGTCGCGCTCGGTATCCGAGAGCGCCTGCAGGGCAAAGCCGTCGGCTACCGCGAAGAGGTAGGAGACGATCTCCTCGGCGTCATGGCGGAGCTTGAGCACGCCCTCCCGCTCCTTGGCGCGCAGAACCTCGGCGACGTGCGAACGGGTGCGCTCGAAGAGCTGCCCGACCTCGTGCTGGATCTCCGGGTTGCGGCGGCCGGCGCTGAAGAGCTCGTAGAGAAGCAGGAAGAAGGCGGGCTCGTTCTCGATCAGGTCGGTGAGGCTGGCGAGCAGGACGTCGATTACGTCGTCGACCGTCTCGGCCTTGGCGAGCGGTTCGTCGAGCCGGGCGACGCGGATCTCGGCGTCGCGGCGGACGACCTCGACCAGCAACCTCTCCTTGGTCCCGAAGTAGTAGTGAAGGAGGCCGCGACTTACGCCCGCCTCGCGAGCGACGTGCTCGAAGGTCGAGCCCGCCGCCCCGCGCTTGGCGACGCTGACCCGCATCGCGTCGACGATGCGCTGGGCCTTCTCACCGCTGAGCTCCCGCTCCTTGGTCGCCGCCTCCATAAAAGTCAGTCTACGTCGCGCAGGCGATGTCTACGCTGCCGGGGCGGATGGATGACCGGCGCCGAGCGGCGTGCCCGAGGGGGCGTGACTGGCCAAGCTGGGCGCCGCACGCTGACGAGCGAATAGCAGAGCTATTCGCGAGGAGGTGGGTGGCGATCCAGCGCCGCGCCAGGCGCGTCATCCGCGGGCGCGGCGCTCGGGGGCGGTCATCTAGCCGCCGTTAATACTCGTGGTGCTGGTGTACTCGAACTCCTCCTCGGCGCCGAAGAGGGCGTCGAGCACGGTCTTGCGCGCGTCCTCGCTGAGGATCAGGGCGACCGCGGCGCCGACCAGGCCGAGCAGGACGATGCGGCCGAGGCGGCTCTTCTTGCGCTTCTTCGGCGCCCGGAATGCCTCGGAGGCGTCGCGCAGGTTCTCCGCCGCAACCTTGAGGTCCCGCTGCACCTTCTTGTCGCTGGTCACCGCCTTGACAGTGCTGCCGTTACTGGTCGCTCGGCCGTAGGCGCCCTTGGCGGCGTCGAAAGCCTTCTTCAGGCTGTCGCGCAGCTCTTCGTCGTCGATCAGCCGCTGCACGTAAGGGTTCTCACGCGCAGTCGAATAGATGTCGGCGGCCTGGGTCGCCTTGGTCTTGCTCATGCCTTCTCCTCGCTGGATTCTCCGGGGCACTCAGGATAACTCGCTTCGATCGGGCGGCGTCAGCCCGGTCCTATCCCGTCCAGGAGTACCCCGTTGGTCCGAAAGCCAAGCTCGGCGTCGCGGATCGTGCGCAGCCGCAGCGGCCTCAGCTCCGGGCCGGGAGTGGCGAAGCGCCGCACGTAGAGCCTCCCGACCCGCTCGTAGCCGACTTCGCGGAAGCCGGGGCCGAAGAGGCGAGCGGGAGGAGGCGGCGCGGGGCCGTCGGAGATGAAATCGATTTCTCCCACCCACCAGTCGAAGCCTTCGGAGGACTGGGCCTGGAAGGACCCGGTCGAGAGGTAGTAGCGCAGGGATGCCGCCCCCAGGGTCCAGGTGACCATCGCTCGCGACGTCGTCGGTTCGCCGATGGCGCCGGCGACCGACTCCCAGTTGGGGCGCTGCAGGGCCGGCGAGAGGCTCGCCCAGACCGAGAAGCCGAGCGAGTAGAGCAGCAGCACCGCGGCGAGCGCCGCTCCGCGGCGGCGCGCGCTCGGCAGGGTGCAGCCGACTGCCACCGCGACCAGCAGCGGAACCAGAGCGGGCAAGAGGTTGCGGGCGAGCACGTAGTCCTTGCTCGCGTCGAGCAGACCGATGGCAAGTGGCACGGCCACCGTCACCGCGGCGAGCGCGAGCGGGATGCGGGCGGCGCGGCGCTCCCGGATCGAGCCCCGGACGAAGACGAGAGCCAGGCCCAGGAGCGCGGCCGAGACCGGGACGATCATCCACAGCGGCTGCTCGGGCCGGGCGACGATGTCGCCGGTCTCCCCCACGGCGAAGGTCAGGCCGGTCTCCCAGAGTCGGTGCCAGAGGCCGGAGTTGCTGATCCATTCGGCGTGGGCGAGGGACGCCTGGTAGGCAACCAGCGGCGCCAGCAGCAGGCCGGCGGCGGCGGCGATCCAGAGCCCCGGGAAGGCGCCCCCGGATGCCCTGCCGCGCCGGCGCAGGAGCCAGAGCGCCTCGGCGGCGATCGGGAAGGCGGCGAAGTAGTGCGTGGCCAGCGCCAGCGCCGAGGCAATGCCCCAGGCGACCGAGTCGCGGCGGCGGCCACGATCGAGCGCGCGCACGAAGTAGAGCAGTGAGACCGCGGTGAGCAGGACGAAGAGCGCATAGCCGCGCGCCTCCTGCGAGTACCAGATCAGCATCGGGTTGACCGCGACCAGCGCCGCGGCGAGCAGGCCGGCGCGGCGGCTGCTCAGCTCGGCCCCGAGCAGGTAGGCGACCGGGACCGTGGCGATGCCGGCCAGAGCCGAGATCGAGCGCAGACCCGCCTCCCCCGTTCCCGTCAGCTGCGTCCAGAGCCAGGCGGTCGCGTAGTAGAGCGGCGGTGCCGACTCGCTGAACCCGACCGCGTCCATCGCGTGCCAGAAGCCGTCGCGAAGGATGCGGCTGGCGGTGACGATCTCGTCGTGGTGGTAGCTCTGCACACCGAGCGTGGCAAAGCGCAGCACCGCGGCGAGGAGGGTGAGGCCGGCGACGATCCAGAAGCTGCGGGAGCGCGCCCGCAGCATCGCTCCGATCGCCTCCAGATACGTCGAGAAGCTGCTTCTGCGCAGCGCGCCGGCGGCCTCCATGAGTTAGGCGAGCGCTGCGTCGATCGCCTTGGAGACCTCGTCGACGAAGACGAACTCCAGCTCGCTGCGCTCGTGCTCGGGGATCTCGGCCACGTCGCCTTCGTTTCTCTGCGGCACCAGCACCCGCTTGATGCCGGCCCGCTGCGCCGCCAGCGACTTCTCCTTCAAGCCGCCGATCGGCAGGACCTGGCCGGTCAGGGTCACCTCGCCGGTCATCGCCACATCGTTGCGAACCGGTCGGCCGCCGATCAGCGACGCCAGCGCCACGGTCATCGCCACGCCCGCGGAGGGGCCGTCCTTGGGAACCGCCCCGGCGGGCACGTGGATGTGGATGTCGTGCTTGGCGAACCACTCCTCGCCGAGCTCCGGCGAGACCTCGCGCCAGTGGCCGCGCACGTAGGAGAGCGCCGCCTGCGCCGACTCCCTCATCACATCGCCGGGCTGGCCGGTGATCGTCAGCTGTCCCGAGCCCGGCATCGAGGTGGCCTCGATGAAGAGGACGTCGCCGCCGGTCGGGGTCCAGGCGAGACCGGTCGCGACCCCCGGGTCTTTGGTCCGCCGCCGCTGCTCGGCGAAGACGCGGCGGCGGCCGAGCAGCTCGCGGGCCCGCTTGGCCGAGACCTTCAGCTTGCCCTTGCTCTTCCCTTCGGCGACGTCGCGGGCGACTTTGCGGCAGACCGCGCCGATCTGGCGCTCCAGGTTGCGCACCCCGGCCTCGCGCGTGTACTCCTCGACGATCGCGGTCAGGGCCGAGTCGCTGAACTCGATCTGCGAGGGCTTGAGGCCGTTGGCGGCGATCTGGCGCGGGACCAGGTAGCGGCGGGCGATGTGCGTCTTCTCTTCGAGCGTGTAGCCCGCCAGCTCGATCGTCTCCATCCGGTCCAGCAAGGGCCCGGGAATCGTGTCGAGGATGTTGGCGGTGGCGATGAACATCACCTCGGAGAGGTCGAACTCGAGGTCCAGGTAGTGATCGCGGAAGGAGTCGTTCTGAGCCGGGTCGAGCACCTCGAGCATCGCCGAGGCGGGATCGCCGCGGAAGTCGGCGCCCATCTTGTCGATCTCGTCGATCATGAAGACGGGGTTGCGCGAGCCGGCATCGCGCAGGGCGCGCACGATCGTGCCCGGCATGGCGCCGATGTAGGTGCGGCGGTGACCGCGGATCTCGGCCTCGTCGCGGACCCCGCCGACCGAGATGCGCTCGAACTCGCGACCCAGCGCCTTTGCGATCGAGCGGCCGAGGCTCGTCTTGCCGACGCCGGGCGGCCCGGCGAAGCAGAGGATCGGCCCCGGCGAGTCGGGCTTCAGCTTGCGCACCGCGAGGTACTCAAGGATGCGGTCCTTGACTTTCTCGAGGTCGTAGTGATCGGCGTCGAGGACCTCGCGGGCGTGGGCGATGTCGAGGTTGTCCTCGGTCTCGGCTGCCCAGGGCAGCTCGATCAACCACTCCAGGTAGGTGCGGATGACGCCGTGCTCGGCAGCGGCGGGCGGCAGCTTCTCCAGCCGCGCGAGCTCCCGCTCGGCGGCTTGCCGAGCGTGCTCGGGCAGCTTCGCCGCCTCGATTTTCTCGCGCAGTTCGTTCACTTCCGCCTGCTGCTCGTCGCCCTCCCCCAGCTCGTCCTGGATCGCTTTCAGCTGTTGGCGCAGGAAGAACTCGCGCTGGCCTTTGTCGATCTCCGACTGCACCTGGGTCTGGATCTGGGTGCCGAGCTGGACGACCTCGAGCTCGCGGGCGAGGATCTGGGAGAGGTGGCGCAGGCGAGCGACGACGTTCACCTCTTCGAGCAGCTCCTGCTTCTCCTCCACCGAGATCCGCAGGGCGCCGGCGATCAGGTGGGCGAGGGCGGCGGGATCGTCGAGGTTGGCGACCGCCATCTGCAGCTCCTCCGGCAGGTAGGGGATCTGCTCGATGATCTCCGAGAAGGTGCGCTGCACGTTGCGCGTCAGCGCCTCCAGCTCCTGGCCGTCCTCGACCACGTCGGGGACCTCCGCGATCCGCGCCACCAGGTAGGGCTGCTCGGCGACGTAGGAGCCGAGGCGCACCCTCTGGGTGCCCTGGACGAGGATCCTCAGGGTGCCATCCGGCACCTTGAGCATGCGGGCGACGACGCCGACGACGCCGACCTCGTAGAGGTCCCTCGGGCCGGGCTCCTCGTTCTCGGGATCGCGTGCGGCGACCATCGCCAGCATCCGGTTGGCGCCGAGCACGTCGTTGACCAGCTTGATCGAGCGCTCCTGGCCGACCGCCAGCGGAGTCAGCGTCTCGGGGAAGGTGACGGTCTCGCGCAGGGGCAGAACCGGAAGCGCGTCGGGCAGAGGCTCGTTGGCGCGAATCGCGCCCTCGGCGTCGAACGAGTCGACCACCTCGAGGACCGGGCTGCCCTCCATCGCCTATCTACTCTCTTCCGATCGGTACCCGGCGCGTCGTCTCGGCGGGATCGCGCAAAGGCAGCTCGATCCGCAGCACACCGTCTTCATAGGTCGCGCTGGCCCGCTCCGGATCGACGTCCACCTGCAGCTCGACCACCCGCCGAAACGGCCCCGAGGGAATCTCCACCTGCTGGTAGACCCGCCCCTCGGTCTCCTGCACCTGCCGCTCGCCGATGACGGCAAGCTGCCGAACCCCGACCTCGATCCCAACCTCATCTAGCTCAACCCCCGCCAGATCGACCTTGACCACGGCCCTTTGAGGATCGCCGCAGTAATAGACGTCCACGTTGGGCGTAAAGCCTCTGCTCCTGCGAGAGACATAGGTAGTGCGCGCCCACGCATAAAGATCCCGCTCCGGCATCGGCCAGAACATTAACCAGACCGCTCTCGCGGGGGGACAGGACCCGCCGTGCCTAAGCGGTCTGAGCTTGTCCCTGCGACGCCCATCGAGGCGGCCGCATCAGCAGGACGGGCTGCTTGGGCGGCACCAGCCCCTCGGGGCGGTCGGGCCGAAACGTGGCGCAGGGCTCCCCCAGCTCGAGGGCGCAGAGGAGGTTCTTGTGGAAGTAGCAGTCCTCACAGCTGGGCTTCTTCGGCTTGCGCGGCACGGCGGCGATATTGCCATCGCCGTGACGCTTTTGTGAGGCGCGATTCCGCAAAGCGCAACGTTCTTGACACAGTCTCGTCACAGGTTCCCCGCGTCTTGCGGAAGCCGACGGTCGCATCGCTACCATGGGTCTTGCCCGATGGACGCCAATCGGACCCAGAAGCTCGCCGCCTCGCCGCAGCTGTTCGAGAGCGACTTCCTCAACTTCTTCTCGCGGGTACACCCTTCGGTGCCCGCGATCGTCTTCGTGCCCGTGGTCGTCGCGATGGAGTGGCTCGGCGCCGGCCGCGGCTACGCCGCCTGGCAGCTGATCCTGCTCAGCCTCGCCGGGATCGGCGTCTGGACGCTGACCGAGTACTGGCTGCACCGGCTCGTCTTCCACTGGCAGCCCGACAACGCCTTCGGCCGACGGATGCACTTCATCATCCACGGCATCCACCATGACCACCCCAACGACAAGCTGCGCCTGGTCATGCCTCCCGCGGTCGCGATCCCCTTGGCGGCGCTCTTCTTCTTCGCCTTCACGCTGATCTTTGGCACCCCGGCGGCCTACCCCCTCTTCGGCGGCTTCATCCTCGGCTACCTCTTCTACGACTACACGCACTACTACGTGCATCACTTCGTCCCCAAGTCCGACTTCGGCAAGCGCCTGCGCGAGCAGCACATGCGCCATCACTTTCAGGATCACCGCTACGGCTACGGCGTCTCCTCGCCGATCTGGGACGTCGTCTTCCGGACCTTGCCTCGCAGCCGGCGCGGCGACTAGCCGGTCGCCGCACTAGAGCCAAAGGCTCCGACTATGTGGCCAGCGGCACATCGACGGGGCGGCGCCGCCGGGGCTGCTTGGGGAGGCTTGCCGCGAATTTCTTTGTGCACCAGGTGACTTGGAGCGTCAACTCAGTGTGCCACTATTGGTACGCGTCGGTTTAGCACTGACGGTCCCCCGAGTGGCGTCTTTCTCGCTCGCATCTCACCCGAGCGTCAAGCTCAACGCACGGTTCGAATAACTGCGCCGAATGGGTACCTTCGTCCGATTGGACAGAGTGACCATCGTTAATTTGACTACATGAATAGTCACCATCACTGTGACTCTGCGACACTCCGGGTAGCTGACGACCCGGGAGGCACAACGCTGACGGGATGAAAGGAAGGAAATGCCTAGCACCAGCAACGTACTCGACGAGGCTCTTGACCTCGTCAAGAAGAGGCTTGCCGAGCTCGACGAGGAGCGCAAGCGCCTCGAGCGCGCACTGACCGAGCTTGGCGGCACCGTAACCCGTCGCCCCGGCAGGCCCCCCGGCTCCGGCCGCGGCCCCGGCAGGCCGCCCAAAGCTGCATCCACATCGACCGCGACTGCTCCCCGCAAACGCCGCCGGCGTCGCCGTGGCGGTACCCGTGCCGACCAGGCTGTCGCATTGGTAGAGCAGAACCCCGGGATCTCCGCCTCGGAGATCGCCAAACAGATGAAAATCAAACCGAATTACCTCTACCGGGTACTCGGTGAAATGGAGAAAGAGGGGCGCGTCAACAAGAAGGGGCGCGAGTACCACCCCGGTAAATAGCTCCAAGCTTCGCGCTTTGTCGAACAAAGCCGGCCCCTGGGGGGCCGGCTTTTTCATTTCAGGTCAGAGAATCAGACCAGGCCGAGCTTGCTCACCGCGTCGCGCTCCTCACGCAGCTCCGCAGCGCTTGCATCGATGCGAGCGCGTGAGAACTCCGGTATCTCGAGCCCCTCGGCGATCGACCACTCCCCACCGCGACAAACGCAGGGGAAGCCGGCGACGATTCCCTCTTCGACGCCGTAGGAGCCATCCGCCGGAACGCCCATCGAGACCCACTCCCCGTCGGGTGTGCCCAGCACCCAATCGTGCACGTGATCGATTGCTGCGTTGGCAGCCGAGGCGGCGCTGGAAGCGCCCCGGGCCTCGATGATCGCGGCGCCGCGTTTGGCCACGCGCGGGATGAACTCATCCGCAATCCAGGCCTGATCGTCGATCGCGTCCCAGGCGCTCTGGCCACTCACCCTCGCGTTGACCAAGTCCGGGTACTGGGTCGTCGAGTGATTGCCCCAGACCGTCATATTGGTGACGGCGGTGACTCCCACCCCGAGCTTGTCGGCGGTCTGGGCGATCGCACGGTTGTGATCGAGGCGCATCATCGCTGTGAAGCGCTCGCGTGGCACGCCGTCGGCGTTCGACATCGCGATCAAGCAGTTGGTGTTGGCCGGGTTGCCGACTACCAGAATCCGCACGTCATCGGCGGCGCCGGAGGCGATTGCCTCACCCTGCGGCTTGAAGATCCCTCCATTGGCCTCGAGCAGGTCCGATCGCTCCATGCCGGGCCCACGCGGACGAGCACCGACGAGCAGGCCGACATTGCAGCCGTCGAACGCCGGCTTGGGGTCGTCGAAGATGTCGATCCGCCGCAGAAGCGGGAAGGCGCAGTCATCGAGCTCCATCGCCGTGCCCTCGGCCGCCTTCACGGCGTCCGGAATCTCGAGCAAGCTCAGCTCGACGGGGGTGTCGGGCCCGAGCATCTGGCCACTTGCGATGCGGAAGAGGAGCGCATAGCCGATCTGCCCGGCGGCGCCGGTCACGGTGACTTTCACAGGGGTGCTCACAAAATCTCCTTTCTGGGGCCGATGGGCCTAAAAGCAGACATATACGCGACTTTCAGGCCCATCGGCGGGGAATTCAGGCCATGGCCTGCTGCAGGGCCCCGTCGATCGAGGCGAGAAACTCTTGGGTGGTTTGGAATTCCTGGTCGGGGCCGACCAGCAGTGCCAAGTCCTTGGTCATCCTGCCCGCTTCGACCGTCTCGATGCAGACCTGCTCCAAAGCCTCGGCGAACCGTGAGACCTCAGGGGTGGCATCGAGCCGGCCGCGGGCGGCGAGGCCGCGGGTCCAGGCGAAGATCGAGGCGATCGGGTTGGTCGAGGTCGGCTTGCCCTGCTCGTGCCGGCGGTAGTGGCGGGTGACGGTGCCGTGCGCGGCCTCGGCCTCGACCGTCTTGCCGTCGGGGCTCATCAGCACGCTCGTCATCAGCCCCAGCGAGCCGAAGCCCTGGGCGACGGTGTCGGACTGGACGTCGCCGTCGTAGTTCTTGCAGGCCCAGACGTAACCGCCCTCCCACTTCAGCGCCGCGGCGACCATGTCGTCGATGAGGCGATGTTCGTAGGTAAGCCCGGCCGCCTCGAAATCGGCCTTGAACTCACTCTCGTAGACCTCGGCGAAGAGATCCTTGAAGCGACCGTCATAGCGCTTCAGGATCGTGTTCTTGGTCGAGAGGTAGACCGGGAAGCCGCGGTCGAGCCCGTAGCGCATCGATGCCCGGGCGAAATCGCGGATCGAGTCGTCGAGGTTGTACATCGCCATCGCGATACCCGAACCCGGGAAGTCGTAGACGTCGAGCTCGATCGGCTCGCTGCCGTCTTTGGGCGTGTAGGTGAGGGTCAGCGTGCCCTCGCCGGGGACGACCAGGTCGGTGGCGCGGTACTGGTCGCCGAAGGCGTGGCGGCCGATCACGATCGGCTTGGTCCAGCCTGGCACCAGCCGCGGGACGTTGGAGATCACGATCGGCTCGCGGAAGATGACGCCGCCGAGGATGTTGCGGATCGTGCCGTTCGGCGAGCGGTACATCTCGGCCAGGCCGAACTCCTCAACGCGCGCCTCGTCCGGCGTGATCGTCGCGCACTTGACGCCGACGCCGTGCTGCTTGATCGCCTCGGCCGCATCGACGGTGATCTGGTCGCGCGTCGCGTCGCGACTCTCGATGCCGAGATCGAAATAGATCAGCTCGAGGTCGAGATAAGGCAGGATCAACTGCTCTTTGATGAAGGCCCAGATGATCCGGGTCATCTCGTCGCCGTCGAGCTCGACGAGCGGGTTCTTCACTGAGATCTTTGCCACGCGGCGGGCGATGCTACCGGCGGAGGCCCTCCAGCAGGTCGACGATCACAGCTTCCGAGCGCTCGCGAGCCGCGGCGCGATCGTCGGCGGCGACGATCAGCATCGCCGCCTCGATCAGAGCGCCCAGCAGAACCAGAGCGCTTGCCTCGGGATCGCGGGGGGGCAGTTCCCCCGCCTCGATCGCGGCGATCACGGCGATCAGCATCATCCCGATCCCAAGCTCGGTCGCGGCCGCCCGCCAACCCTCCCAGCCGAGCACGGCGCGACTCTGGGTCAAGCCGATGCGCCGCAGCTCCTCGTCGGTCTCGCACTGGCGCAGGTAGGCCCTGGCCCCGGCGACGAGCGCCTCAAAGGGGCTCTCCGCAGTGCCCATGCCGGCGGCGATCCGCTCGATCACCCGTCGCTCGCTCGCCTCGAAGACGGCCTCGAAGAGGTCGAGCTTCGAGGGAAAGTGGTGGTAGAGCGCGCCGCGGCTGGCCTTGGAGCGCTCGAGGATCTCCCCGATCGAGACATCGGCGTAATCGCGCTCCATGAAGAGGTCGTGGGCGGCCTCGATCAGTGCCTCCCGGGCGCCCTCGCTCGGCCGCCCTCGCCGTCTCTCGCTTGCCACCGCCACGACTCGCCAGTATATTACCGACCGCTGGTCGGTAATTTGGTCCCGGGGTTGGACCCGTCCCACCGAAAGAGGAGGAAGCAATGAAGACGTACGTGATCCGCAGGGAGCGTGCCTGGCAGTCCGCGGAGGAGCTGGAGGAGACCGCGGCGCGCTCGAAACAGGTCGCCGAAAGCGACTTCCCGGATGACATCGCGTGGATCCGCAGCTATGTGATCAGCGAGCCCGGCGGCTCGCTCGGCACCGTCTGCATCTACCAGGCGAGCGACGAGGACTCGGTGCGCAGCCATGCGGCGCGGGTGGACATGCCGGCTGACGAGATTCTCGAGGTCGCCGACACCGTCGTGATCAGGCCCGATCCGTAGGCCGCAGCGCGGCGACCTGACACGAGCGCGATCGCCTGCGAGAATGGGCTCGTGGCCACCGTCGAACGCACCGCCGCGGGGCGGCAGACTCACGAGGTCTTCAACCAGGCCTCCCCGCTGGAGGAATACAACCCGTTCGACGCCGACAGGCCGCTGCAGGAGGCGCTGCGCCGGGAGGGTGCCGAGTGGGCCGAGGATCGCGCCCGCGAGCTGGGCGCGATCTGCGGCTCCGCCCAGACGATCCGCTGGGGTTTCGAGGCAAACGAGAAGAAGCCCGAGCTGAAGACCCACGATCGCTACGGCCACCGCATCGACGAGGTCGAGTTCGACAGCTCCTGGCACGAGCTGATGCGAATCGGCGTCGACCACGGGCTGCACGCGATGCCCTGGCGCGAGCCCGGCGCGGGCGCCCACGTCGCCCGCGCGGCGATGTTCATGCTGCTGATGCAGGCCGAGAGCGGCGTCGGCTGCCCGCTCTCGATGACCTACTCGGCGATCCCGGCGCTGCGCAAGCAGCCCGAGCTGGCCGCCGAGTGGGAAGACCGCTTCCTCTCGCTCGACTACGACGAGCGCTCGTTGCCGGCCGACCGCAAGAGCGGCGCCCTCTGCGGGATGGCGATGACCGAGAAGCAGGGCGGCTCCGACGTCCGCGCCAACACCACCGTGGCGACTCCGCTTAACGGCGGCGGCCCGGGGGCGGAGTACGAGCTGGTCGGCCACAAGTGGTTCTGCTCGGCGCCGATGTGCGACGCCTTCCTCGTCCTCGCCCAGACCGAGTCGGGGATCTCCTGCTTCCTGATGCCGCGCTGGACCCCCGACGGCGAGCGCAACGCCCTCCACATCCAGCGGCTCAAGGACAAGCTGGGCAACCGCTCCAACGCCTCCAGCGAGCTCGAGTTCCGCGGCGCCTGGGCCCGTATGGTCGGCGAGGAGGGCCGCGGCGTGCCAACGATCATCGAGATGGTCAACCACACCCGCCTCGACTGCGTGATCGGCGCCGCCACCGGCTATCGCGCCGGCCTCGTGCAGGCGCTCAACCACACCGAGCAGCGTTCCGCCTTCGGCAAGGAGCTGATCGAGCAGCCGCTGATGCGCAACGTCCTCGCCGACCTCAGCGTCGAGTCCGAGGCCGCCACCGTCGCCGCGATGCGCCTCGCCCGCGCCTACGACGAGGTCGCCGCCGGCGACAACGAGGCCGCGGAGTTCCGCCGCCTGGCCAATGCCGTCCTCAAGTACTGGCTCTGCAAGCGCGCCCCCTCCCACGCGGTCGAGTGCCTCGAGTGCCTCGGCGGCAACGGCTACGTCGAGGAGTCCGGAATGCCCCGCCTCTACAGAGAGGCCCCCCTGGCCTCGATCTGGGAGGGCTCCGGCAACGTCCAGTGCCTCGACGTCCTCCGCGCCATGGTCAAGAACCCGACCTCGGTCGACGCCTTCTTCGCCGAGGTGATGGAGGGCGCCGGCGCCGAACCGCGGCTGGACGCATATGTCTCCTCGCTAAGAGACGAAATCCCCGGCGAGATCGAGACGATCGAGTCCCGCGCAAGGCGCATCGTCGAAAAGATGGCGATTGCCCTACAAGCTTCCCTCCTCGTTCGCTACGGCGACGAGGCCGTCGCCGACGCCTTCTGCGCCTCCCGTCTCTCGGGAGACTGGGGAAACGCCTTCGGAACCCTCCCGGCCGCCACGGATTTCAGCCGCATCATCGACCGACACCGCCCCGTTTAGGAGACCCGGACAGGGGCGGAGCGTCTTAGCGGAACCCCTGTCGGGGTCTCCTCTACTTCGCGGTATCGCGCAAGGCCCGCCCGACCTGCTCGACCGTAATGACCCCCGATAGCCGCCCGTCTGCGTCGACAGCCATCAGAGCACCGAAGCGGCGGAGCGCCCGATTCGCCAGCAGTGAGTCGAGGGGAGCGTCGTCTCGAACTTGGAAGGTGCCGTCGTCGTGCTCGAGCAGATCCGAGACGTAAGAGGTGGCTCGGGAGATCTCGGGAACCTCGTCGGCTTTGTCGCGCACGACCAGGCCTAGAAACCGGTGGGCCGCGTCGACTACCGGGAACCAGGGCCAGCGGTAGCGGAGGAAGTACTCGTCCAGCGCTTGCTCGACGCTGAGCTCGTCGAGGATCGTCACCGGTTGGCGATCCATCACGTCGGAGACCTGGAGCTCGCTGATCCGGCCGGTGATTTTGGTCTGCATCGAGGCGGCGCGGGCGGAGCTGTTGATGACGAAGCCGATCAGCGCCAGCCAGACCCCGCCGAAGGCGTTGCCGCTGAAGATCATCAACAGGCCGCCGCCGATGAAGACGTAGGCGAAGACTCGGCCCAGGTTGGCGGCGAAGCGGGTTGCCGAGTTGCGGTCCCCGCTGCGCCACCAGGCGATCGCTCGCACGATCCGGCCGCCGTCCATCGGAAAGGCGGGCAGAAGGTTGAAGAGGAGGACGGCCGCGTTGATCCAGACCAGCCAGCCGATCAGCGCCATCGCTCCCGAGACGCCGGAGTTGGCCTCGATCAGAACCGCCCGCCTGAACTCCTCGGCGCCGACCGCGACCAGCCCGACCGCCGTCAGCACGACGACGATCGCCAGCGTCACCAAGGGCCCGGCGACCGCCACCTTGAACTCGGCCCCCGGACTGCCGGATTCGCGGTCCATGCGGGCCATGCCGCCGAAGATCCAGAGCTGGATGCTGGAGATGCCGATGCCGTTGCGCAGCGCGGCGAAGGCGTGGCCGAGCTCGTGCAGGACGATCGAGCCGAAGAAACCGAGGGCGCTGATCACCGCCAGCGCGAAGGGGGTCGAGTCGGAGCTGCTCTCGCCGAGCACGTCGCCGTAGAAGCCGGAGAGCCAGAAGATCACCAGGAAGAGGACGAGGAACCACGACCAGTCGACGGTGATGCGGATTCCGCGGACGTGGAACAGGGTGATCGGCTTGCCGCCCAGCATGGGTCAATCGTACGGGTCGGGCCGGGTGGGGATTCCACTTAACTTTTTCTGTGGGGCGTGGTTGGGCTGTCGCCCGAGAGCCCCGCCGAAAAGTACAAGACGTTCCACCCCCACCCGGTCCGACCCGTATAAGTTCGCAGCGATGCAGGTCGACCAGAACAAGCTTCAGGAGTGGCTGGAGGAACTCGAGCGGATCTACCGGCCGTCGGCTTCCGAAGGAGAACGGGAAGCGGCCGAGTGGATCGTCGAACGCTTTGAGGAGCTTGGGGCCGAGGCGCGGATCGAGGCGGAGGCGGCGCACGGGACCTACTGGTGGCCGCTGGGGCTCGGGGCGGCCTTGGGCGCGCTCGCCGGCTTTCTCGGCCTGCGTGGGCGCCGCCGGCTCGGCGCGATCCTGGGCGCGATCGGCGCGGCCGGCATCGCCGACGACTTCCCGCCGGGGAAGCGGCGGCTTCGCAGGCCGCTGGCGCGGCGCACCGCTTACAACGTCCTCTGCGAATTCGGACCGGCGGATGCCGAGCGGACGATGGTCATCGTCGCCCACCACGATGCCGCTCACTCGGGCTTGATCTTCCACCCAGAGATCCCGAAGATCGCCGATCGGCTCGGGCTGGTCGAGGGGGCCGACACCAGTCCGCCGCTGATGGCGCCGGTGGTCGGCGGGCCGATCGTCGCCGCGCTGGGTGCTCTCACCGGACGGCGTGCCCTCTCCAAGCTGGGGATCTTCCTCGGCCTCGGCACGGTGGCGGCGATGGCGGACATCGGCCGGCGCAAAACGGTTCCCGGCGCCAACGACAACGGCACCGCGGTGATCTCCCTGCTGGCGCTTGCTCGGCAACTGGTCGAGGAACCGCCGGAGGAGATGCGGGTGATCCTGCTCTCGGCGGGGGCCGAGGAGTCCTTCAGCGAGGGGATCAAGGCCTTCGGCGAGCGCCACTTCCCCTCCCTGCCCCGCGAGAGCACCTTCTTCCTCGCCGTCGACTCGATCGGCTCCCCCCACCTGCTGGTCCTGCGCGGCGAGGGCTTCCTGAAGATGCGCGAGTACTCGCCGCGGGCGCTGGCGCTGATCGACGGTCTCGCCGAGGAGCTGGGGATCTGGCTCTACCCGAACCTGCGCCTGCACAACGGCACCGACGGCCTGGAGCCGTTGGCGGCGGGCTACGAGACCGCCTCGCTCTGCGGCTGCACCGACCTCAAGAACCCGGCCAACTACCACTGGCCCAACGACCTCGCCGAGAACGTCGAGTTCGGAACCGTCGCCGACGGCATCCGCCTGATCGAGGCCGCCGTG
Organism: Solirubrobacterales bacterium; assembly: GCA_044867925.1. Classification (GTDB taxonomy): domain Bacteria; phylum Actinomycetota; class Thermoleophilia; order Solirubrobacterales; family 70-9; genus VRUE01. The sequence goes on from JBIOVV010000095.1 coordinate 38,269, forward strand.
CGCCGCCTCGACCAGCGCTGGCTGTAAGCAGCCCACAGAGGTGCAACGCGTAGCGGTTCTGTGGGGACCACAGCGCGTTGCACTACCCAAATCCGACTGCGGGGTCGGATTTGGGGTCTATAGAGTCCGCGCTCGTGCCCACGCATGACGTACTGGTGATCGGCGCCGGCCTGGCCGGCCAGAGAGCAGCATTGGCAGCCGCCGAGGAGGGTGTCTCGGTCGGCATCGTCAGCAAGGTCCACCCGGTCCGCTCCCACTCCAACGCGGCGCAGGGCGGGATCAACGCCGCGCTCAACCCCGGCGACTCCTGGGAGTCGCACGCCTTCGACACGATCAAGGGCTCCGACTACCTCAGCGACCAGGACGCAGTCGAGATCATGTGCCGCGAGGCACCGGAGGAGATCCTCCACCTCGAGCACCTCGGCGTCACCTTCCACCGCAACGAGGAGGGCAAGCTCGGCACCCGCGCCTTCGGCGGCGCCTCCGCCGCCCGCACCTACTACGTCGCCGACATCACCGGTCAGGCGATCATGCACGTGCTCTACGAGCAGCTGATGAAGCATTCCGAGCAGGTCGCCCGCTATGAGGAGTGGTTCTGCACGACGCTGGCGCTCGACGACGACGGCGAGTGCTGTGGCGTCGTCACCCGCAACATCGCCGACGGCTCGATGCAGCTCTTCCGGGCGAAGTCGGTGATCCTCGCCAGCGGCGGCAACGGCCAGGTCTGGAAGCCGACCACCAACGCCCTGATCTGCACCGGCGACGGCATCGCGATGGCCTACCGGGCCGGGGCAAAGCTGATGGACATGGAGATGATCCAGTACCACCCGACGACGCTGGCGGGCAAGGGCTTCCTGATCACCGAGGGCGCGCGCGGCGAGGGCGCCCACCTGCTCAACGCCAAGGGCGAACGCTTCATGGAGCGCTACGCGCCCAACAAGATGGAGCTCGCCTCGCGCGACGTCGTCTCCCGCGCCGAGCAGACCGAGATCAACGAGGGGCGCGGCTTCGAGGACGGCACGGTTGCCCTCGACATCACCGTCGTGCCGAAGAAGCGCGTGCACGAGGCGCTGCGCGAGATCGTCCTCGTCGGCAAGGACTTCGCCGGAGTCGACATCACCCGCGAACCGATCCGCATCAAGCCCGGCAACCACTACACGATGGGCGGGGTCAAGACCGACGTCGACGGCCGCACCGACATCCCCGGCCTCTACGCCGCCGGCGAGGTGGCCTGCGTCTCGGTCCACGGCGGCAACCGGCTCGGCGCCAACTCACTGCTCGACACGCTGATCTTCGGCCGCCGCTCCGGCGCCGACGCCGCCGCCCGCGCCAAGCGCACCGAGGGCTCGCGGCCCTCGCAAGCCGTCCTCGAGGCCGAGCAGGCGACGATCGACGCGATCTCCGCCCGTGAGAAGGGCTCCGGCCGCCGCGTCTCGGAGATCAAGCTCGACCTCGGCACGGTCATGGACGCCAAGGTGGCGGTCTTCCGCGACGAGGCCGGCATCCAGGAGGCGCTGGAGACGGTGCGGCGGCTCAAGGAGGAGGCAAAGACCGCCTACATCGACGACAAGGGGTCGGTCTTCAACCAGGACCTGCTGGGGGCGATCGAGCTCGGCTACATGCTCGACAACGCCGAGTGCACCTGCGTCGCCGCGCTCGAGCGCAAGGAGAGCCGCGGCGCCCAGTACAGGACGGACTTCCCGGAGCGCAATGATGAGGAGTGGCTGAAGCACATCGACCTGCAGCTCAACGACGACGGCCCGGAGATCTCCTACTCAGAGGTGACGATCACCCAGTGGGAACCGGAAGTGAGGAGCTACTGATGGCCACTTACACCTTGAAAGTCCGCCGCTACCAGCCCGAGAGTGGTGAGGGTCCGTACTGGGAGGAGTTCGACGTCGACCTCGATCCCTCGCTCTCGGTCCTCGACGGCCTGCTGCAGGCCAAAGACCGCGACGACGGCTCGCTCTCCGTCCGCTGCTCCTGCCGTGCGGCGATCTGCGGCTCCTGCGGGATGAAGGTCAACGGCTCCTCGACCCTCGGTTGCAAGACCCAGATCGGCGAGGCCCACGAGCAGGCGAACCGCCGTCAGGCCGGAGACGTGCCGCCGCCGATGGGAGCCGACGAGCTGCCGCCCCCCGGCTCGGCCAACGGCTCAGCCGACAATCCGATTGTCGTCGAGCCGATGGGCAACATGCCCGTGATCAAGGACCTGATCACCGACATGGAGTCGACCCACTGGACCAAGATCCGCCGCGTCACCCCCTGGCTGCTTCCTCACGGCGAGGCGCCCGAGCGCGAGTACGTGGTCGAGCCGGAGTCGATGATCGACATCACCCAGTCGATGGCCTGCATCCAGTGCGGCGCCTGCGTCTCTTCCTGCCTCTCGATGGAGGCCGACCCCGACTTCATCGGTCCGGCCGCGCTGGCAAAGGCCTATCGCTTCGTCGGCGATCCGCGCGACGCCGAGACCAAGGAGCGCCTCCACGACCTCGCCCACGATCCACACGGGATCTACGACTGCACCCACTGCTTCAGCTGCATCGATGCCTGCCCCAAGGGCGTGGCGCCGATGGACCAGATCATGCGCCTGCGCCGCAAAGCCGGCGAGGAGGGGATCGAAGACCCCAACAGCGGCCACGATCACGAGCTCGCCTTCGTCAAGATCATCGAGAAGAAGGGGACACTGGACGAGTCGCTGCTGCTGCAGGAGTCCTTCGCGCCCGGGGTCAAAGGCAAGCTGAAACCGACGAAGCGGGCGATCAAGGAAATGCTCGGCTCGCTGCCGACGGCATTCCGCGGGATCAAGACGGGCAAGATGCGCTCGCTGCCGAAGCTGATCCCCGGCGTCCACCCGAAGCTGCCCGGCGGCGCCCAGGACGAGGTCAAGGCGATTTACCAGCACGCCGAGGAGCACCGTGAGGAATTCAACATCTACATCAAGGGCGAGGACGAGGACTTCGTCGAACCGGAGCCCGATGAGATCACGGATGAGACCTTGACGGCGGAGGCGGCAGCGGCCGCGGAAAGCGAGGAGTCGTGAGCGAGCAGATCAAGGTCGCCTACTGGCCCGGATGCGTCTCGCGAGGCTTCACCACCGAGCTGCACGGCTCGATGGCGATCGCCGCCGAGAAGCTCGGCATCGAGCTGGTCGAGCTCGACCGCGCCAACTGCTGCGGGGCCGGCGTCATCGCCGAGCACAACCAGGAGCTGGCCGACACCCTCAACGCCCGCACCTTCGCCCTCGCCCAGCAGACCGGGCTCTCGATGATGAACATCTGCTCGACCTGTCAGGGAGCCCAGTCGGAGTGCCAGCAGCGGCTCGACGCAGATTCTTCCTACCGCGCCCACATCAACGAGGTGCTGAGCGGCCAGGGCCTCGCCTACGAGAAGGGCGAGGACGGCTTCACCAACAAGAACTTCCTCTGGCTGCTGGTCGAGGACTACGGCCTCGACCGTCTCGCCGAGAAGGTGACGCGCCCGCTCAGCGGCCTCCGCGTCGGTCCCTTCTACGGCTGCTACGTGGTCCGCCCCAAGGAGCGGCTCGGCTACGACGAGTTCCCCGAGCGCGACCTCTACCTGGAGAAGGTGATCGAGGCGCTCGGCGGCGAGGTCGTCGAGTACGACGGCGCCCGCAAGTGCTGCGGCTTCCCGGTGATCACGATGAACCGCGACACCTCGCTGCGCCAGGCCGGCACCCACGTCGGCGACGCCCTCGACGCCGGCGCCGACTGCCTCGTCACCCCCTGCCCGCTCTGCCACCTCAACCTCGACATGCAGCAGCCCGAGGCGGCCAAGGTGGTCAACCGGGATCTGGGCCTGGCCGTCCTGCATCTCCCCCAGCTGGTCTCGCTGGCGCTCGGCGCCGAGCCGAAGGAGCTGGGGATGAGCAAGCACATCGCTTCGACCAAGTGGGTCGAAGAGCGGCTTGCTGCGGTTCCGGCCTGATTAGTTGACTTGAACGTGATGGGCGGGTGCGCAGGGGTCGCGGACGCGCTTCGCGCTGAGTGTCTGCAGAC